>JABXKU010000010.1 GCA_013619105.1 Desulfuromonadales bacterium | reverse complement strand
TGGTAACATAGCACCCTCTGTCTAAGGCAGAATCGCGGAGCAAATAAACTACTCCAAATACTTATAATCAGAATTCAAGGGGCCTTGGCATGGCGAACAAGTCCAGCAATTTCTTCTCAGCAGATGAACAACAGCGCATCGAGGCGGCGGTCGAAGCAGCAGAAAAACAGACCAGCGGCGAGATCGTACCGATGGTGGTCGGTGCGGCTTACGACTACCCCCGCGCAGAGATCATCGGAGGCGGTTTTTTCGCCTTGGCCTTTGCCTCTCTGTTCAGCTGGTGGTGGTGGAGTGCTTCGTTGTGGGCCTTTCTGCCCGCCTTTCTACTTCTTTATCTACCCTGCAAATGGCTGGTCCGCTTTATTCCGGCACTGAAAAAACAGTTGATTGCTGAGGTGGAGATCGACGCCGAGGTTGAAGAAAAAGCCATGGTGTCCTTTGTCGAGCAGGGGTTGCATCATACCCGCGACAACACCGGAATTCTGATTCTGATCTGCCTCTTTGAACACCGGGTCGAGGTACTGGCTGACCGGGGTATCAACGCCCTGGTACCGAAAGAAACCTGGCAAGAGATCGTTGCCACCGTCACCGATGGTCTGCGCCGGGGCCAGGCCTGCGATGCCCTGTGCCAAGCCATTGAGCGCTGCGGCGAGCTTCTTACCGAACAATTTCCGGTTCGCGATGGCGATACGGATGAACTTCCCAATCTGATCATCGACTGATAGCAGCGCCCTATCAAAAACAGCTCTGATCGCTTCCATATCCCTCGAAGCGATCAGAGCTGCCTTATCCCACGGATTTAACCTCCAAAACCCACATCATGTAAGGCCTCGAAGGGACCAAAGAGGTCTCCTTTCAAGCCAAACACTACAGTTGTCCTCGGTTCAGATCAGCCCCTTATAACATCCTGGTAGAAATCCCGATTTCGATTGCCGCCGGACCAGCCCGGTAGCAACAGGGTGTAGTTGCGCGTGGCCCGCAGATCAAGCTCAAGCATGGCCAAAGCCTGTTTGAGTCTCTCTGTTTCAGGACCATAGAAACGTTTTAGAGTGGCATAGACGCGAGAGAAATTGGCGATTAATGGCAGGGAGCGTTGTTTGCGCGAAGCGGAAAGAAAGCGCCGGCCGCGATCGCTGCAGCCGAGTAGATGTAAATAGAGGGGGCCTGTTTCGAGAGCATCGGCCATGAGGGCAGAGGATACGTCGTTAAGCACGTAGCAGAGAATTCGTTGAACACGGGTGCGGGTCAGTTGCCGCACCTTGATCCGATCAACCAGGTCTTCCCAGCCATTACTTTCCAGAGCGGCATCGGCCAGCCGCCGGTCAAGGCCCTGCTCCACCTGGTAGACCTTCTGCAACGCATCGCGGCCGCGATAGATCTGGGAAAGGAGCAGGCGATGGAGCAGATCGGGGTCGGAAGTCAGCCCCTCGCTCAGCGCGTGTCGCAGCAGGCTGCCCGCGGCGGACGGTAGGTATTCGGCGACAGGCTGGTCCTCGGCGAGGCGGTGACGAATTCCGGTGGCGCTGGCGATAGTTCCAGCGGCTTCCATCTCGTGGAAACCGGCGCCTAGGCGGGGGATGGTGCAAGGGACCATGGCGCTGGCGGTATCCCGCAGGGCCTGCAGATATTCAAGAGCCAGGATGTTGTTGGGGCTTTGCAGCAGCTCGCTCAGCGATGCATCGTGGCTCAGCTTAGTCACCAGATCGGCGCGAGCCGCGGCATAATGCAGGCCCTGGCGCAATCCAGCAGCGGTTGCGCTGTCAAGCTCGGCCCGATGTTCTTGCAACAGATCCACGCAGCGTTTTAGAGGCGCCAGTTCACCAACTTCGCTGCCAAAGCAGAGAGCTTCGACGCCCCCCAGAGCGTTCAGACACTGAACCGCACCGCGGGCGAAGTAGGGGGCGCTCTGGCAGGAGAAAGCAAAGGGCAGTTCCACCACCACATCGACCCCGGCCCGCAAGGCCATCTCGGTGCGCCGCCACTTATCGACCAGGGCCGGCTCGCCCCGTTGCAAAAAGTGACCGCTCATCACCGCTACCGTCACCTCGGCATCGGCCTGTTTGAGGCTTTCGCGCAGATGGTGAAGATGCCCGTTGTGAAAAGGGTTGTATTCGGTGATCAGGCCAACGGCGCGCATAGAGTTATCCTCTGGCTTTACTAGCTGAGCGTGAAAAGAAGTTTCACCTTTTCAGTCGAGCACCACCGGCAAACGCTCGCCCACCCGATTCGCCTCAACAGACACTTGGCTGCGATAGGCCAACGCCTCCACCCCCTGCGCCACTGCTTCGCGTAGCAGCCGGCCATATTCCGGATCGATGTCGTCGGCCGGACCGAAGCTGCTCGCTTCGCCTCGCTGCACCAGAAAAAAGATTACCGCCCGGTAGCCTTCAGCTTTCGCTGCCATTAGCTCGCGCAGGTGCTTCTGGCCTCGGGTCGTCACCGCATCGGGGAAACAAGCCTGCTGCGCATCGTGCATCAGTGTGACGTTCTTCACCTCGACCAGCACCTTTTGCTCTCCCTTTTCCAGCAGAAAGTCGATGCGACTATTGCCGAATCGGTGCTCGGGAGTCACCTCATAGCCTTCCAGTTCAGCGATCCAGCCCTGGCGCAAGCCTTCTTCCACCACCCGATTGGTGCGATGGGTATGGGTATCGACCCAAAGGCCATTAACCTCGATGAGTTCGAGAGTAAACTTAAGCTTGCGCTTGGGGTTATCGGCTTGGGAGATGAGCACCCGGTGACCGGGCACAGCACACTGCTTCATACTGCCGGTATTGGGAGTGTGAGCGGTAACCAAACTGCCGTCGGCCAGTTCGACATCTGCCAAAAAGCGCTGATAACGCCGCACCAGCCGGCCCTCGATCAAGGGTGCTGGCAGCTTCACTTGGTCAGCTCCGCCATCTCCCACTCGGCAATGCCGAGCAGATAGAGGATCGAGTCAAGGCTGCCCTGATTGATGTGATAGTCGGCCTGTTCCCGGACTCGGGCCTTGGCGTTGAAGGCGATGCCGAGGCCTGCCCGATCGAGCATCGGCAAGTCGTTGGCACCGTCACCGATGGCGATCACCTGGCTGAGGGTGATCCCTTCCCGCTCGGCGATCTCAGCCAGCAACTCGGCTTTGCGCTCGCCGTCGACAATGGCCCCGGTCACTTGCCCGGTCACCGCACCGTCAACGATCTCCAGATCGTTGGCATAGGCATAATCGAGACCCAGCTCGGCTTTGAGCCGATCGGTAAAAAAATCAAACCCGCCGGAAATAACGGCGGTCCTGAAACCGAGTTTACGCAGAATCCGAACCAGGTTCTTGGCCCCGGGAGTAAAGGGCAGCTCGCGATAGACTTGCTCCAAAGCATCGGCGGGCAACCCCTTCAACAGACTCACTCGTTCCCGCAGCGCCTGTTGAAAGTCCAGTTCGCCGTTCATGGCCCGTTCGGTAATAGCCGCTACCTGCTCGCCAACGCCGGCCAAGCGGGCCAGTTCGTCGATGACCTCTATCTGAATCAGGGTCGAATCCATGTCCAGAACCACCAGCCGCTTGGCGCGCCGGTAAAGGTTTTCCTTCTGTACCGCAATATCAATTCCGAGCCTAGCCCCCTCAGCCAGCAACTGGCGGGTCATGCCCTTAAGGTCTGTGTTGTTTGGCACATTGAGAAAGAACTCAACACAGCGCAACTGACCGCGAGTCAACTTGTTGATACGGTCAATGTTAATGCTGTAATCGGTGAGCAAACCAGCCACTTTATTCACCGCACCGGCATCGACCCCATCGCCAAGCATGGTCAGCACATAGCCATAACGGGAGGACTGTAACTTTTCGTAATCCGCCGCCTCGATCACCTCAAAATCGAGCTGCAATCCGAGTTCCTTGGCCAGAAACAGCAGGTCCTTGATCAAGGGCTTTTGATCGCTCTCGCCGGCGGTAAAATCGATCAGCAGGGACAGCAGCATCAGGGTATGGGTAACGCTCTGTTCGATATCGCGAATGTGCGCTCCCCCTTCAGCGATACAACCAGTAACCGCCGCCAGAATACCTGGGCGATCCGGGCCGATCAGGGTGATAAGCACCATTTTATTAACCATGGGTCAACTCCTTCAGAAAAATGGCGTCATTCTACCGCTAAATCGTTTCTGTCACAACCTTAACCGCGCCGTAATCACCCATAGTGCACCAGCTACTTAATAAACAACGACTTTTTTCAGTGGTGCTCGGGCGGCTTCTCAACCAGGGACTGGTCGATGGAATGGGTCGGCTTCGTAATCGCTGGCAGGGAGCCAGTGCGGAACCGGTCGATAACTTCCTGCACTGTCTGTTCTTCCTCTGCAGCATAGATATCGACGAAATTGTCCCGCAGCATATAGAAAGAGATTTCGCCGATACTAGAAGTAAAGAGCAGATCAATGCGATAGGCGATAATCGCCTTTATGACCTTGAGACCGATAAACTTCGGCTCGTTGAGAAACTCGTTGAAATAAAAGTCCTCGATTTCCACCTCATGTTCGTTGAGGCGCAATAATAGGAAATAAGGGGCGCGGCCGAAATGGCCGTGGACACGGGACCGCAGACCGTTGATTTCGGCTACCGGCACGATGACCGATCGGAGCTCGTCACGCAGGGGTTCGACATGCACGAACACCGATTCGACATGGGGACAATGAGCGGCGATGGCCTGCTCGGCCCGGTCGGCCAGTTCATGAGCACGAAACAGGGACAGGGTCGGACGGGTATAGATGACGCATTCGACCATGTGAAAAGGTCCAGCCTGGCGAATACGGACCTCGCTCTCGCCCTTGACGCCGTAGATGGCGTTGACTTTCTGCTCAAGGGTGCAACTCAACTGTGGATCGAGGTTAGCGTCGAGCAAGAGCAGAAAGGCGGTCCAGCAGCTACCGCCCCCGAGCTTGATGACCAGCAGGGCGATGAGCAGGATAACCGCCCCTTCGACATAGGGCAGCCGCCAGTAGCTAAGCAGCAGACCGGCCAGCACCACCACCGAGGTGGCGACATCGAGAAAAGATTCACCAGCATTGGCCAGCAGCGATGGGGAATTGATGGCCCGGCCGACTTGGCGCTCCTTAACAGCGATGCCGCAAGAGATGACTACCGACAGACCACTGACCAAAAGCGGTACCAGGGGAAAACTGACTGGTTCGCTCACTCCCTGCACCTTGGCCCAACCCTCTATCAGCAGTTCAAAACCGGCCCAAACAATCAGGCCGCCAACCAACAGGGTAATCAGGGTTTCGGCCTTGTATAAACCATACGGGAAGCGGGCACTCTTTTTTTTCCCCGCCAACCAGAGACCAAAATAACTGGCAAAGATGGCCAACAGGTCGGCGCCGCTGTGAAAGGCGTCGGCCACCAGAACCGGTGCCCTATAATGCCAGCCAGCCAGGGCTTTGAGCAGCACCAACAACAGGGTCGCCAAGGTAGCGACCAGAGCGACTCGCTGCCCCCGCTGTAGGGCTAGCCTGTTTTTATGCTCAAAAGCATTGCCAGTCATCGCCTACTCTCGAAACTTGTTATCACAAAACGAACGACTCATGGGCGAACCGCAAGCAGGGCAGAAACGCTCAAAACAAGGCTTGCCGGGTTCATGAGGCAAGTTGAGTTTGCAGCTTGGGCAGATGCAGTCTCCGCCAGGGCCACCTCGCCCCGATCGACGTCCCGGGCCCTTACCTTTTCCCCGACCAAAACCGAAAGCCATGCCCAACTCCTTCCATGTTAAGACAATTGCGGCCCATCGCGGCGCCCTATCCCCAGTAGGTGTTTTTTACATATAGCATAATCAATCGTAATACCGGTAGCTCATTTATGTAACCTCAACGCTATTCTAACATTGACCAGATCATTATCAGCGCCCCCTTGCCTCGTCAGCGGCCTCCTTGCGATTATTTCACCGCATCCAAGGAAAAGTACGCCCGTTCCCATGCAACCTTTTTCTTTTACGCTAGAATATCATCCTGAAGATATTACATTTATAGGCACGGTGATGACCGAACAGCATCTTCTCGACTACATGTACGTCCTGGTGTTCCTGCTCGTCGGGCTGGCGGCGGCCGTGGGCCAGGTGGCCATCTCCTGGCTGGTCAGCCCGCGCGCCATTGAGGGAAAAACCCGCGCAACGTACGAGTGCGGCATGGATCCCTACGGCTCGGCCTGGGAGATCCGCTTTCATATCAGCTATTACCTCTATGCCTTGATGTTTCTCGCTTTTGACGTGGACATTCTCTTCCTGTTTCCCGTCGCTGCCGCCTACGACACGGTTTCCGGGCTGCGTGGAGTGACCGAGCTGTTCCTGTTTGTCGGCATCCTCTCCCTGGCCATCATCTACGCCTGGGCAAAAGGAGTTTTCTCGTGGAAGAAAAACGGCCAAGCCGACTGAGGACCCATAGCTACGCCGAACTGGCCAAGCAGCGGGAGCGAGCCGGCATCTACCACGCCGACCCAACGGAGCAACCGCTGATGCAGCTGGAACTGGTGGATAAGTTCTTCAATCTCTGCCGGGCTAATTCCCTCTGGCCGCTGACCTTCGGCCTGGCCTGCTGCGCCATCGAAATGATGGCTCTGGGCATGGCCCGCTTTGACATGGCCCGCTACGGGGCGGAGGTTTTTCGGCCCTCCCCCCGCCAATGCGATCTGTTGATCGTGGCTGGCACGGTAAACCGCAAGATGGCACCGGCTGTGATCACCCTTTACGAACAGATGGCGGCGCCCAAGTGGGTGATCGCCATGGGCAATTGTGCTATTTCCGGCGGGCCCTTTGCCGGCGAGGAGAACTACGTCGTGGTGGAAGGCGTGGACAAGCTGATTCCGGTGGATGTCTACGTTCCCGGCTGTCCGCCACGGCCGGAGGGACTTCTGGAAGGGATTCTCAAGCTGCAGGAGAAGATCGCGGGGTCCCGCTACCCCTTTCCCCAGTTCAACCCGCCGAGGAAGGATAAGTAAAAAACCATCTCGCGCCCGTTCGCTTCGCTCACTTGAGACGCTGAGGCGCAGAGACAAGCACCATCAATCGTTCATGTTTTGATTTGCTCTGCGTCTCCGCGTCTCTGCGGGAAAAATGATGTTCACCCCAAGGCTCACCAATGAATAAAACGGATCAACTGATCGAGGAACTGAGCCGCCTGCCGGCAGCGGTAAACCGGGTCGACTACCGGCAGCGGGGCTATCACCTGGAAGTCCGGCTGCAGGCTGGCCAGGTGCCAGCCTTCGCCGGCCTGCTGCGCCAAAGGGAATTTTACCTGGTTTTCGTCAGCGCTGTACACGTCTCCCCCGCCATCGAAATCATCTATCAGTTTGCCTGCTTTGCCCAGCCGTGCCGGATTCTCGCCCGTTCAACCGTCGCAGCCGACGGCACCCTGCCCTCCATCGCCAACATTTTCCACGGTGCCAACTGGCACGAGCGGGAAACCCGGGACATGTTCGGAGTCGTCTTCACCGGCCACCCCGGCCTGGAGCCGCTGCTCCTGCCAGAGGAGGAGGCCGACCTTAAGCCGTTGTTAAAAGAAGAAGGCGCGCTCAAGCCAGCGGATCAGATCCGTCGTGCACCCGACGAGGAAGTACAGGACACAAAGCCTTCGACTACCGCGGAACCGGGCGCGAAGAAACCGAACGTGGAGCACCGGCAATGACCACAAACCCCGACAACCAGCAGCAGAGTTTTTTCCTCAACATGGGCCCTCAGCACCCGAGCACCCACGGGGTTTTGCGGGTGCTACTGGAGATGGACGGCGAGTATGTGCGGGATGCGGAGCCGGTGATTGGCTATGGCCATCGCATGCAGGAAAAGCTCGGCGAATCAAGGACCTGGAAGGGGTTCATGCCCTACAGCGCGCGCCTCGATTATGTCGGCGCGCTGCCCTGCAGCCACGGCTTCATCGGCCTCATCGAACGAATGACCGGTATCGAGGCACCGCCGCGAGCCGAATACATCCGAGTGATCACCTCGGAACTGAACCGGATCGCCAGCCACCTGCTGTGGCTCGGCGCCTTCCTCCTCGATCTGGGGGCCTTCACCCCCATCATGTATACCTTTGACGACCGCGAGCAGGTTCTCGACATCCTCGAGGATGTCACCGGCTCACGGCTCACCTACTGCTATTTTAGGGTCGGCGGGGTCAGTCGCGACATCGACGAACCATTCGTGGAAAAGACCCGCGCCTTCATCCAGCGCCTGCGCAGCCGTTTCAAACTCTACGACGACCTGGTCACCGGCAACATCATCTTCATCAAGCGGGTGCAGGACATCGTCCAGTTCACCCCGGACATGGCCATGCGCTACGGCGTCACCGGTCCGATCCTGCGCAGTACCGGCATTCGTTACGACATCCGCAAAAACGAGCCCTATTCGGTCTATCCCGAATTCGACTTCGAAATTCCCGTCGGCGAAACCGGTGACTGTCTGGAGGTCTACCGGGTGCGGCTACGGGAAATGGAACAGAGCCTGCGCATCATCGAACAGGCTCTCGACCGACTGCCGCAAGGTCCGGTCCTGGCCAAGACGCCGCGCCAACTGAAACTGCCTCAGGGAGACGCCTCCTTTGCCGTGGAAACTGCCAGGGGCGAGCTCAGCTACTACCTGATCAGCGATGGCGGCGAGACCCCCTACCGCCTGAAGATCCGCACGCCGTCCTTTTCCAACCTGAGCCCATTGTCGGAACTGTGCCGCAACGTGCTCCTCTCCGACCTGGTAATGGTGCTCGGCACCCTTGACCTGGTTATTCCGGAAATCGACAGGTGACTGTTATGGGAACAACCATCCTGCTGCCCCCTGAATTGCTGCGCATGGTCTTCACCGCCGTTGTGGTGATCGCCCTGGTATTCCTGAATTCGCTGATCCTCGGCTATGTGGAGCGAAAACTGGCCGGCCGCTTTCAGTTGCGGCCCGGTCCCATGGAGGTGGGGCCCCACGGAATCCTGCAGCTGATGGCCGACGCCGTGAAACTGCTCGGCAAACAGTTTATCATTCCGCAAGCCGCCAACAGCCCCCTGTTCCGCCTGGCGCCGCTGCTGGCCTTCGTCCCCGTCGGGGCCTCCTTCATCGTGGTGCCCCTGAGCCAGAAGCTCCAGGTTCGCGATCTGGACGTCGGCCTCGTTTTCATTGTCGCCGTCATGGCCCTAAATATGGTAGCGACCCTAATCGCCGGCTGGGCTTCCAACAACAAATACTCCCTGTTCGGTGCCATGCGTTCTGTGGCCCAGAGCGTGGCCTACGAAATCCCCTTGCTGCTCTCCCTGGTGGCGGTGGTGCTGATGACTCACACCTTCAACATGCAGGAGATCGTCCTCTCCCAGGACAATATCTGGCATGTCGTTCAACAACCAGTGGCCTTCCTCATCTACTTTATCGCCGGCATGGCGGAAACTCATCGCGCCCCCTTCGACCTGCCGGAAGCGGAGAGCGAACTGACCGCCGGGTTTCACACCGAATTCAGCGGTATCCGCTTCAGTTTTTTCTTCCTCGCCGAATATACCAATATGTTTTTTGTTGGATCCATCGCCGTGGTCCTTTTTCTCGGCGGCTGGCATGGGCCGCAACTACCCTTCATGGACTATTCGGCGGCGGTCTGGTTCCTACTCAAGGTCTATAGCCTGCTGCTGGTCATGATCTGGGTCCGCTGGACCTTTCCCCGGGTCCGTTTCGATCAGCTGCTGAATTTCTGCTGGAAGTATCTGACTCCCATCGCGCTGGTCAACCTGCTGGTGACGGCTGTGGTGGTGAAGTTATGAGCACGGCGGCTATGAAACAATACTTCTCTCTCTTATTTATCGGCACCAAAAGCCTTCTGGTCGGTCTCGGCGTCACCTTCCGCGCCCTTCTAAGCCCCGCCGTCACCGTCCATTACCCGCGGCAGAAGATCGCCATCACCCCCAACTTTCGTGGTCATACGCTGCTGGTAAAGGACCGGTCAACCGGTCGCCACCGCTGCATCGCCTGCATGATGTGCGAGCGCAACTGCCCCTCCAACTGCATTACCGTGGTGGGGGAAAAACCTGAGGGAGCAACAAAGAAGGCCCTCACCGCCTACAGCCTCGACTTCACCCGCTGCAGCCTGTGCGGAATCTGCGTCGAGTGCTGCCCGACCCAGGCCCTCGACTTCTCCGACGAGTACGAGCTGGCCGCCTTTAGCCGCGAGGCATACCACTACAATTTACTGGAACAAGTGGAGAAAACAGCATGATCTTCTACCGCTACGTAGCCGAAATCGTGTTTTTTCTGTTTATCGCCGCCATTTTTTTCGGCGCTGTCGCCTCCCTGCGCGCCCGTTACCTGATGAATGCGGTGCTCGGCCTGGCCTTGGCCCTGGCCGGCGTGGCCGGGCTCTTCTATCACCTTGGCAGTCCGTTCCTGGCCCTGATGCAGCTGCTTATCGGCATCGGCGCGATTTGCGTCATCCTGGCCTTCGGCATCATGACCGCCCCTAGGCCGGAGCAGGAGGCCGAAAAGCTGGGCGCCGTTAAACGGAACAAGCCCCTGGCCGTCGTCGCCTGCCTGGCTGTCTCCATTCCGCTGATTCTGACCATTATCGGCACCCAATGGCCCCCGGCCGCCGTCAGAGTCGGCGATTTTTCGGTGAAACATCTGGGCGAAAACCTGCTGCACCAATTCTGCCTGTCCTTCGAGCTGATATCGGTGGTTCTGCTTGCCGCCATCCTCGGGGCGCTGGCCATCGCGCGGATCGGCCGGGGGGATTGGGAATGATCCTGCCGAGCGAACAACTGACAACCTATCTGCTGGTCGGCCTATTTATGCTGGTGTTCGGCATCTACAGCATGATTCGGCACCGCACCTTCATCGGCATGCTGATCTCCAGTGAATTCATTCTCAACGGGGCCGGCCTCAACTTCATGGCCTTCAATCGCTTTCTGGCCGCCGATCCGGCTGTCGGTCAGATCTTCACCCTGTTCATCATGGGGCTGGCAGCGGCAGAGGCGGCGTTGATCATCAGCCTCATCCTCATGGTCTATCACAAGTACCGCTCCATCGATCCCCGCGATGTGCGGGATCTAAAACACTAGGAAACCGACCTTCTAGGCCTAAAGGCCTGTTTATTCGACAGGACAGCATGCACACGATGATCTCCGGAAAACTTCTTCTTGTCCCGCTGATCCCCATGGCAACAGCTCTGCTGGTCATGGCGGCGCGGCGAAAACCGAACCTGCGGGAGACCTTCTCCATCGCCGGTGCGGCGCTGACCTTCCTGATCGTTCTGTCCCTGCTGCCCCGGGTGCTGGCGGGCGGCACCTGGAGCTACGAGCTGGTGACCCTCTACCCGGGGATCGCGGTGAAGTTCCACCTGGACGGTCTCGGCATGCTGTTCGCCGGCACCTCCTCCTTCCTCTGGATCGCAGCCGCCCTCTACTCCATCGGCTACCTGCGCGGCCTCAAGGAACATGCCCAGACCCGTTTTTACTGCTGTTATGCCCTATCCGTTGGTGCCGGCTTGGGGGTCGCCCTGTCCGGCAGCCTCTTCACCCTCTACCTCTGCTACGAGATGATTTCCATCTTTACCTATCCGCTGGTCATGCACCATCAGGACGAACGGGGCTATTACGGCGGCCGAAAATACCTCATCTACCTGATGTTCACTTCCAAGGCCTTCCTGCTGCCGGCCCTGGCTCTGACCTATGTCCTGTGCGGCACCCTCGATTTCTCTGTCAGCGGCATCATGCACGGCAGCTTTCCGCCAGGATCTGATACAACCCTGGTCACCGTGACCTTTCTGCTGTTTCTGTTCGGCTTCGCCAAGGCAGGGATCATGCCGCTGCACACCTGGCTGCCCGACGCCATGGTGGCGCCGACCCCGGTGAGTGCCCTGCTGCACGCGGTGGTGGTAGTCACGGCCGGGGTTTTTTCCCTCTGCCGGGTGATGCTGTCCCTGTTCGGGGTGCAGCTCCTTTCCCAAACCGGCCTGGGCCTGTTTACCGCCTATTTCGTCTCCTTCACCATCATCGTCGCTTCGGTGATCGCCCTGACCCGCACCGATCTCAAGGCGCGTCTGGCCTACTCCACGGTCAGCCAGCTCTCCTACATCGTCCTCGGCGTGGCCCTGCTCACCCCCCGCGCCATCACCGGCGGCCTGCTGCACATCACCAACCACGCTTTCGCCAAGATCACCCTGTTCTTCTGCGCCGGGGCCATCGCCGTGGCCAGCGGCAAGAAGGATATCCGCGAGTTCGGCGGCCTCGGCTATCGCATGCCCTTCACCATGATCGCCTTCGCCCTCGCCTCGCTGAGCCTGATTGGCATCCCCCCGGCAAGCGGCTTCGTTAGCAAGTGGTTTCTGTCCATGGGGGCGACGGACGGCCACAACGTGGTCATCCTCGCAGTACTGATGACCAGCAGCCTGCTCAACGCCGGCTACTTCGTGCCGATCGTTCTGACCGCCTTCTTTGGTTCGCCACCGGTCGGCGAACCGGTGGCCAGCGGCAGCCTGGAGCGGGCACCGTTCATCGTTTTGATGGTAGCGCCGTTGTGCATCTGTGCGCTGATTTCGGTACTGCTGGGGATCTTTCCGGACCTGTTGTTGCGTATCGTCCGGTTGATGACGGGGGGGTAATGGCTCGGGCAAGACTTATTGAATGTAGCTTGGCATGGCACACACACAGATCGAGGCAACATGACCAAATTCCTTGAATACCTGCACCGACATAGCAAGCCGCTGAAGTGGCTCTTTTTCGCCCTGCTGGTTCTGGTGGTGATCGGCGACTTTTTCGTCGAACGGCACAATGTGCATTTCTTTGGTGATAAAATCTACGGCTTCTGGCCCCTGTTCGGCCTGACGGTCTGCATCGTAATGACCTACCTCTGCAAAGGGCTTTCCCATACCTGGCTGGGAAAGGACGAGGATTATTATGATTAGCGACCTGGCGACCGCCATTATCGAGCTGCTGCCGGCTAGGGGGCTGCTGCTCCATCCGGCCAGCTGGTTCCTGCTCGGCGCCGCCCTGCTGCCCCTGGCGCACAGGCTGCGCCTGCAGAAGGGGCTGCTCATAGGGGTGCCGCTGCTGTCCCTGCTGCTGATCTATCGCTTGCCCGAGTCTTTCGGCACCACCAGCTACCTGGGCTTCGCCCTGCAGTTCGGCCGGGCCGACCAGCTGGCCTTCGTCTTTCTGCACATGTTCGCGGTCATGGCGATCATCAGCTGTCTTTACAGCCTGCACGTCAAGGACGTCGGGCAGCACATCGCCGCCTTCCTCTACGTGGCCGGCGCTTTCGGCGCCACCCTGGCCGGCGACTACCTGACCCTGTTCATCTTCTGGGAACTGATGGCCTTCGCCTCAGTGTTTCTGATCTGGTGCCGCCGTCGACCGCACTCGACGGAAGCGGGACTGCGCTACCTGCTGGTGCACATCAGCGGCGGCTTGATCCTTTTGGCGGGCATCTTCCTCCGTTACCAGCAGGTCCACGATCTGCAGTTCGTCCGCATCCTGGCAGAGCAGGCCAGCTTCGCCGACTATCTGATCCTGATCGGTTTCGCCCTCAACGCCGCCGTGCCGCCACTGCACGCCTGGATGGCAGACGCCTATCCCGAAGGGACAGTGACCGGCGCGGTATTTCTCAGTGCCTTCACCTCCAAGACCGCGGTCTATGCCCTGGCCCGGGCCTTTGCCGGCTTCGAGATCCTCGCCGTGGTCGGCGCGGTCATGGCCCTTTACGGGGTCTGCTACGTGGTGGTGGAGAACGACAGCCGCCGGGTGCTCGCTTACCACATCATCAGCCAGGTCGGCTACATGGTGTGCGCTATCGGCATCGGCACCGCGCTGGCGGTCAACGCCGCCTGCGCCCACGCCTACACCAACGTTATCTACAAGGGGCTGCTGTTCATGGGGGTCGGTTCGGTGCTGCAGATGACCGGCCGCTCGAAGCTCAGCGAACTGGGCGGCCTCTATCGCTGCATGCCACTGACGCTGATCTTTACCGTAATCGGCGGCATCGCCATTTCCGGCTTTCCCCTGACCAGCGGCTTCGCCAGCAAAACCATGGTGGTCGCCGCCGCCGGCGAAAGTCACCACAGCGTCCTCATGCTGTTGTTACTGGCGGCTGCCGTGGGAACCTTTCTCTCCGTCGGTATCAAGCTCCCCTACTGTATCTGGTACCGCAGGGACGCAGGCATCCGGGCCCAGGACCCGCCATGGAACATGCGGGCCGGCATGGCCATCGCCGCCTTTTTGTGCATCTTTATCGGCATCTACCCGGAGTGGCTCTATCGCATGCTGCCCTTTGCCACGGATTTCAGTCCCTACACCGCCCCCCGTATCTCCGAAACTCTGCAGATCCTCGGTTTCACCGGCCTCGGTTTCTACCTGCTGGCGAAAAAACTCGGTCCGGAGGCAGTTATCAACCTGGATACGGACTGGTTCTACCGTAAGGGGACGGCCCTGTTCATGGGCCTGGCACGAGGGCCGGTCAATGCCTGCAACGAGATCGTCGGCAACCTCTACAAAACCGCAGGCCTGCGCTTCAGCACGGCGGCGGCACGACAATGCTCACGCTTCGACCGAAGGGGTGTCGACGGCGTGGTTGACGGCGGCGCCCGCAAGGTACTGGAACAGGGGGACAGGCTCAGGCGGCACATCACCGGACGCCTACAGCAATACATCGGCGCCTCGCTGGCCGCGCTGTTTATCCTGCTGGCGCTGGTTTTGTGGTGGTGAGGGGGCTTATGGACAACTATCTCATCCTGAACACTCTTGATTACCCGATCCTGTCGTTGATCCTGATCCTGCCGCTGGCCGGCGCCGTGGGTTGCCTGTTTCTGCGCAACGAGCGGACGCTGAAGATCTGGGGGCTGACCGTAACCCTGGCGACGGCGATCTTCTCCTGTCAGCTGTTCAGCCGCTTCAACCCGGCGACGTCCAGATACCAGTTCGCCGAACTGCGCAATTGGTTTCCGGCCCTGAACCTCGACTACGTGGTGGGGGTGGACGGCATCAGCGTTCTGCTGGTCTTGCTCACCACCTTCATCATGCCCCTGTGCATCCTCTGCTCCTGGCGGCATATCGACGTCCGGCTCAGGGAATTCCTGATCGTGCTGCTGCTGATGGAGACGGCCATGCTCGGGGTCTTTGTCAGTCTCAACACGGTGCTGTTCTATATCTTCTGGGAGGGGATGCTGATCCCCATGTACCTGATCATCGCGGTCTGGGGAGGGCCGCGCCGGGACTACGCCTCCATCAAATTTTTCCTCTACACCTTTACCGGCAGCATCTTTCTGCTGGTGGCGATCGTCGCCCTCTACGTGACCACCGGCACTTTCTTCATCCCGGCGCTCATGGAGCCGAACTACCCCTTCCCGTTCCAGATGTGGATCTTTCTCGCCTGTGCCCTCTCCTTCGCCGTCAAGCTCCCGGTCTATCCGCTCCATACCTGGTTGCCGGCCGCCCACGTCGAAGCGCCAGCGGCGGGCAGCGTGATCCTGGCCAGCATCCTGCTAAAGATGGGGGGCTATGGCTTTCTGCGTATCTGTCTGCCGATAGCACCGGCCGCCACCTTGGCCTGCATGCCCTATTTGATCGGCATCGCCCTCATCTCCATCGTCATCGGCGGCTACCTCGCCCTCGGCCAATCCGACATCAAGAAGCTGATCGCCTATTCCAGTGTCGGCCACATGGGGTTCGTCACCCTCGGCATCTTTCTGCTCAGCGAACAAGGCCTGAAGGGTGCCCTGTTGCAGATGATCAACCATGGCATCACCACCGGCGCCCTGTTCATCTGCGTCGGGATCATCTACGAGCGGACCCACAGCCGCGAGATCGACCACAATGCGGCCCTGGCCATGAAAATGCCGCGCTACGTCACCTTTCTCGGCCTCTTCTGCCTGGCGTCCTTCGGTTTTCCGGGAACCAACGGCTTCGTCAGTGAATTCCTGGTGCTGATCGCCACTTTCGCAAAATATCCGCTGGCAGGGGCCGCCGCCATCCTTGGGGCGGTCCTGGCGGCGGCCTATATGCTGAGGCTGTTGCAGAAGATGATCTGGGGCAGGTCGGACGGCCATGGCCTGCCGGAGCAGGACCGGGACGGGCAGAGAACCCTGTGGGACCTTGACCTGCGCGAGATGGTCACCCTCGGTTTTCTGGCTGCCTTGGTTCTCTGGCTCGGTCTTTACCCGCGCCCGCTGCTCACCATCATGGACCGTAGCGTCGTCCACCTGCTCGAGCAGGTGGAGGCGGGGACTGCGGTCGTAGAGGCTTCCGCCGAAAAATTCGTCGAGGCACCACGAACCGTAAATCCCGGACTTTAAACTTATGAAACGTTGCGGAAAGAACCCGTCATGCAGATAATGCCATTACTCCCCGAACTGACTTTGTGCCTGATGGCCCTGGTGCTGTTTTTCTGTACCATCGGCCCCTGCCGGCCCGCAGTTCTGCAGAGCCTGGTCACAGGACTGTCCTTGCTCTGCCTACTGGCCGCTATCGCCGCCTTCAGGGCCGAGGGAATACTGTTCTTCAACACCTACCGCGTGGACCTATTTTCCCAGCTATTCAAGATCATGCTCACCCTCGGTCTCTTCCTCGCCGTCCGTAGCAGCGCGGGGCTGCGCGGCATCGACGCGAAACTGCGCCCCGAATACTGCCTGTTCCTCGCCATCGCCACTCTCGGCATGGTCCTGCTCAGCAGCGCTTATGAGCTGCTGACTATTCTCATGAGCCTGGAAATCGCCGCCTTCGCCCTGTTTGTGATCATCCCCTTTCGCCACCTGACCAGACAGCGGGTGCACATGGAAGCGGCCATCAAGTATCTGCTGTTTGGGGCCACGGCTACCGGGGTGTCACTCTACGGCATGAGCTACCTGTTCGGCTTCGGCCGTTCGACCCATCTCGGCGAACTCTCCCTTAGTCTGCCGCAGCTACTCGGCAGCGAACGCTTGGCCCTGGTCGGTCTGGTCCTGCTGCTGTGCGGCTTTTTCTACAAACTCGGACTGTTCCCGATGCACTATCTGACCCCGGACGTCTACGAAGGATCGGCCAACGAAACGGCCGCCTTTATCGCTACCCTGCCGAAGGTCGCCGTGATCGCCGTCATCATCCGCCTGGTGAGCCTGGCGGGCCCCGAAGCTGGCCGCCTGACCTGGATCCTGGCGGTCTTTGCAGTACTGTCCATGACCGTTGGCAACCTCTGTGCCCTGGCGCAGAACGATCTGAAGCGCCTGCTGGCCTATTCCAGCATCGCCCATGCAGGCTATGTAATGATCGGCGTACTCTCCGTCAATCAACTGGGCCTGGCGGCGGCGATCTACTACATGTTCGGCTATCTGCTGATGAACCTGGCCTGCTTTTTCGTCATCTACCAGCTCGCCCCCGGCGGCGAAAACCTCACTTTCGAGGATCTGCGTGGACTCCATCGCCGGTCCCCGCTCCTCGCCGCCACCCTCGCCGCCGGCGCCATCGGCCTGACCGGCATCCCGCCGACCATCGGTTTTACCGGCAAATTCCTGGTCTTTACCGCCGCACTGCAACGAGATTTTTACGGCCTGGTCATCCTGGCGGTCATCAACTCGGCGCTCTCCGCCTTCTACTACCTGAAGATCGTCAGAGCCGCCTACCAACCGGCGACAACTGACGAGGCCAGGGTCGTCCTCGCCCCTGCCGAGACCCTGCTGGGGTTCTTTTTTCTCGGCGCCATCATTCTCTGTGGCGTTCTGCCCCAGGGGTTCATCGCCCTGGCCAAGGAAGCGGTAGCCGGGCTGCCCTGAGCATAGTTGTTCTCTTGCCGAATGTCCCGCTCAGCCAATTTAAAGCCTGGCGCCAAACCGCCTCAGCCCCGGCAGATTGAAGATGACGATCGCGGCAGCAATACACAGCATGCCGAGCACCGGCCACAGGCTCGGCCCCTCTTCCGGCAGCAGCAGCCAGCTGAGCAGTGCACCGCAGACCGGAATCAGAAACTTCCACAGGTTGAGTTCTGAAACCCGCACTCCCGGCCTCCGTAGTAAAACAAACCAGATGGAAAAAGCCGCGGCAGAGAGAAAGGCCAACCAGCCGAGAGCCGCATAATAGCTCCAGGGAAGAGGCTGTGACGGCTGAACTTCCAGTAGCAAGGACAACAACAACAATCCCAAACCACCGATAAAGAGTTGTGCCGAATTGAGAAACACCGGGTCGAGTTCGGCTTTGTGCCGCGCCACCAAAATGTTGCCCAACGCTCCGGCAACATTGGCCAGCAGCAAAATACCGATGCCAGCCAGTTCCGCCAGCCCCGTTGCAGAACCCCAAGGTTGCCGGCTGAGACTCAATACCGCCACGCCGATTATCCCCAACAACAAGCTGCCCCCCTTAAAGGGTGATAGCCGATCGCCAGTCATGCAGTAATGAGCCAGCACCGCTGTCACCAGAGGTGACGCGCCAATAACCATAGCCGCCAGCGCCCCCGGGATCAGAGTCATACCGAGATAAAAAAGGCCGTACAGTATAAAGGTCTGAAAAAGAGCGATACTCAAGATCATACCCGCTTGACCACAGACAGCCCGAAAATTGGGCCGCCGAGACCACCAAAAAGGCAACAACAGCAGGCCGGCAAGCATGAAGCGCTGGCCGGCAAAAGCAAAGGGCCCGGCATACTTTAAGCCAACCTTGACCCCGACAAAGGCCGTCGACCAGAGTAGACAGGCAGCTACTGCCAGAAACAGTGTACTGGAACGGTTATTAGGCATGCATCCCTCGCAAAAAAGACTTCCGGCAACGTGTCCATCTTGACCGCGGTTCGCGCTCCTGACAATAGAAATTTCCCCGTGGTCATGACCGCTCAAATCAACGAGGCATCCCCTGCAAACCAATCAGGCAGAGTCGCATTTACAAAGTAAAGGCGGGATAGATACAAAAGACCCCGACAAATGTAGTCCCAACTCAAAGTTCACGACAACCGATTCTGCATAGAACCCTACCATGTCCAGAGGTAGTGCAAAAACATAACCCGATCTAACCGTTCAGAGTTTTGACAAACTGAAGTAACCGGCTATAAATAAACCAAGTAAAAAAACACTTAATGAAGGGCAGGTTTGTCCCTGTAAGCCATTGAAAGGCTGATGCAGAGGGACCTATTCCCTATCGATTAGTTGACAGTAAAGAATTTCCATAAAATACGTATTATAAAAAAAGGGCGCCTCATGGACTTTACCTTTTTTTCAATCGGCTCAAAAACACGAAAAACATCCCATCTTAAAGTGTGGATGTGGCTGTTTTTTCTGCTGACTGGACTCTATTTATCATTCCCTACGGCTTCAGCAATCGCCTACTCTTCAGACGAGCTTTTAAGTTTGAGCCTTGAGGAGCTGGTAAATCTTGAAATCACTTCAGTTTCCAAAAAGCCACAGACAATAAGCGATTCGGCCGCCGCCGTTTTTGTAATCACTCAGGATGACATTCGCCGCTCTGGCGCTACCAGTATCCCCGAAGCATTGCGGCTGGCCCCGGGGGTCAATGTGGCGCAAATCGATAGCAACAAGTGGGCCATTACCGCTCGCGGTTTTAACGGCCGCTTTGCCAATAAACTTCTAGTACTCATGGATGGTCGCAGTGTTTACACGCCTCTGTTCTCCGGCGTCTACTGGGATATACAAGACACGCTACTTGACGATATCGAGCGTATCGAAGTAATCCGTGGACCGGGGGCCACTTTATGGGGGGCTAACGCGGTTAACGGCGTCATCAACATCATCACCAAGCATAGTGAAAACACTCAGGGAATTTTAGCCAAGGGAGGCTATGGGAGTGAAGAAAAAGGCTTCGCGGCTCTTCGCTATGGTGGCGCCTTTGGCGACAACGCCAACTACCGGGCCTATATTAAATACTTTAACCGGGATGGCTACGATGCCATCAGCGGCGGCGAGGCAGCCGATGACTGGAATGCCTTTCGCGGCGGATTCCGCTTCGATAGCCAAGTTAACTCAAAAGATACGCTGACCGTACAGGGCGACGCCTACAGCGGGACAGAGGGACAGACCAACCAGGAATTCAACTTCACCTCTCCCAACTATCGCACCATAACAGACGAAGACACCACGTTTTCCGGGGGAAATTTACTGCTGCGCTGGGAACGAACCCTATCTGCAACCTCCGACTTGGCCCTGCAAACCTATTATGACCGTACCGAACGTAACGAAAAGGCTCTAACAAAAGAGAGTCGCGACACTATTGATCTCGACTTCCAGCATCGGTTTGCACTCGGCCAGCGGCAAGAAATCGTTTGGGGACTCGGCTACCGGATCACTTGGGACAACATCGAACCGAATGAGCCGACCACCATGGTCAACAAAGGCAGCCAGACTGATCATCTAGCCAGTCTCTTTGTGCAGGACGAAATCACCCTAAAACCCGACTTGCTACGCCTTATTCTTGGCAGCAAACTTGAAAACAATGACTATACCGGCCTTGAAATTCAGCCCAACGCTCGTCTGATCTGGACCCCCAATGAAGAGCACTCCCTCTGGGGCGCCGTATCTCGTGCGGTACGCACTCCTTCCCGTGCCGAGGAAGATGCTTCAATTATGGTTAAGCTGATCCCACCCGACATAACCAATCCACTACTGACGTTAATTACTGCCAAAGGCAACAATGACTTTGACAGTGAAGAGTTGTTGGCCTGGGAATTGGGCTATCGGTTCATGCCGAATCCGACATTTTCTTTAGACCTGGCCACTTTTCTCAACATTTACGAAAACTTGCGCACAGGCGAGCCACAAACCCCATTTGTACCACCGATGGCACCCTATCTGGTCGTCCCCACCAGGCTGGACAATAAAATGAAAGCAAAAGTCTGGGGTTTTGAAGCGGTGGCCGACTTGAAAATCAAAAACTGGTGGCGCCTGCAGACGGTCTACAGTTTTTTGCAGGAAGACCTCGATTATACGAGCGACAGCAACGATTCGGGCAGCATCGATCTGGCCGAAGGAACCACACCAAAGCACCAGGTTTCCTTACGCTCCTCCATGGACCTGCCACATAACATAGAACTCGACTTCTGGCTGCGTTATGCCGATGAATTAGAATCTCCGGAAATAGACGACTACCTGACCCTCGATATTCGCCTCGGCTGGCAACCTCGCCCGGGCTTGGAACTGGTCCTAGTCGGGCAGAATCTGCTGCAAAACAGCCATCAGGAATATAGCCCGGAATATCAAACCCTGGCCACCGAAGTACCCCGTGGAATTTATGGCCAAGTAGTCTGGCACCATTGAGGCAACCCGCTGAACCGCCAATTGCCACCCATTGCTACACACAGGAAGCAGAATGCCCGGTCGCCAAATTCATAGATATACCTGCCTGCTGCTTATCGCAGCGATGAGCCTTTTTCTGGCCATCCCGCAAGGTAGTCTGGCGCAACCCAACGAGCAGCAAATCAAGGCGGCTATTCTCTATAGTTTTGCCAAATTTGTCACCTGGCCTGCAAATACCTTTGCCGATGACAACTCCTCCTTGGTCATTGCCATCGTGGGCGAGGACTCTCTTCACCATCATATTGACAACTTGGAAGGCAAAAAGATCGGTACTCGGACCATTACCATTCGTCACTGGTCGCGGCACGAGTTGAAACTACGGAAAAAATCCTGCCAAATTCTTTATGTGGCTGAGTCAGAGAGTAAAAGACTTAAAGAGGTTCTAGCGGCGGTGGCTGCAGAACCGATCCTGACGGTCAGCAACTTACCGAATTTTGCTCAGAATGGAGGTACGCTTAATTTCGAAAAGAAACAAAACAACGTTCGCTTTGCCATCAACCTGGACGCAAGCGACCAGGCTGGACTGAAGGTTAGTTCCAAACTTTACCCCCTGGCCACAATGATCATCAAAAATGGTCAGCGGAGGTAGAGGCATGAATCGGTTTTCGACAAAAATCAACGGCTGGTCCATCAAAAGTAAGCTGACCATGATTAATATCCTTACCAGCCTGACTGTGCTTCTCTCCCTTTTTCTGGTTTTCAGCCTGACCCAACGTAACTTTTTGCGTAACGCCCTACTGCAAGAACTGCAAATTTTAGCTCAGGATCTCTCCGGCAACTGCGCTGCGACCCTTATCTTCGACGATACCCAGGCCGCAAGCGATATCCTGCGAACCTTACGAGTCAAACCCCAAATAATTAACAGCAGGATCTACGGCAAGGACATGCAGCTTTTTGCCCAATACCGCAAAGTGGGCGTTGCTCCCACAACCACATCACCCCTGCCAACAGTCCTCAACCTTGGACATATTTTTACCGCTAGATATTTAGAGGTCGCCAAACCTATTGTTCACGATCAGGAGAAGCTTGGCACAATCTACATACAGGCCGATCTCAGCAAGATCCAGTTTACCCTGTTACGCTATGTCGGCTTCGGCGCCCTGGGCCTGATAGGGGCTTCAATTCTCGCCTGGCTGCTTGGCGCCAAGCTGCAAGTCATTATCTCTCAGCCGATTGAACAGCTAGCCACGGCCATGAGAGCCGTTTCGAAAGAGCGTAACTACGAGAGACGGGTCAAGATGGCCAGAAAAGACGAACTAGGCAGCCTCATTGAAGATTTCAATGAGATGCTGGGACAAATTCAACTTCGCGACCAGGAACTTCAGCATAAACAAACCCGGCTGGACTACCTTGCCCACCATGACACCCTGACCGGGCTGCCTAACCGACTATTATTCCATGATCGCCTGTCCCATGCCATTTCTAAGGCCAAGCGGCTCAATTATCCTCTGGCTCTGCTCTTTCTCGATCTCGACCGATTTAAAAACATCAACGACTCCCTCGGCCACGAGGTTGGCGACCAAGTTCTGCGCCAGGTGGCTAAGCGACTGGAAAACCTGATTCGGGACTCGGATACCTTGGCCCGCCTCGGTGGCGACGAATTCGTCATTGCCCTTGAGCAAACCAAGGAGGCTCGAGACGTGACTGTCGTTGCAAATAAAATTCTCAAGACCCTTTCGGAAGCACTTCAGGTCGGGCCGAACGAACTGTACGTGACGACGAGTATCGGCATCAGCCTTTTTCCGACCGATGGAGAAGACGTCGAAAGTCTGATGAAATCAGCCGATGTTGCCATGTATCGTGCCAAGGAATGTGGCCGCAATCTCTTCCAGTTCTTCACCATGGATATGAATGAGCGAGCTCGCGAAGCGCTTTTCATGGAAAACAACTTGCGCAAAGCCCTCGATAACCAGGAAATGGCCCTTTATTATCAGCCCCAGGTTGAAATGGCTTCGGGCAAACTGATCGGGATGGAAGCACTGATCCGTTGGCATCATCCTGAATTGGGGATTATCTCTCCGCTGAAGTTTATCCCCATGGCCGAAGATACCGGACTGATTATTCCTATTGGCAAATGGGTCCTCGGCACGGCTTGCAGACAAACCCAACAGTGGCAGGAATCCGGTTATCCACCCTGCAAGGTCGCCGTCAATATTTCGCCCAAGCAGTTCCGGCATAGCGATCTCGTAGAAACCGTCTCTGCCGCCCTCAAGGATTCCGGTCTCGACCCTCAGTTTCTTGAACTGGAGATTACCGAAAGCGTTCTTATGGAGGATATGGAACAGTCAATTGCCACTATGGAGAAACTCAATGCCATGGGGATTACTCTTGCAATCGATGATTTTGGCACCGGCTATTCGTCCCTAAGCTGTCTAAGCAAATTCCCTCTCTCAAAACTGAAGATCGACAAATCCTTCGTGCAGGATATTGCCGAACAGTCTGAAAACAATGCTATTGCTGAAGGAATTATTGCTTTAGCTAAAACCCTGCACCTGGAGGTCATCGCTGAAGGGATTGAAGGGGAACTCCAAATGGATTTTCTGCAAAGCAAAGGCTGTAAACAGGGGCAGGGCTTTTATTTCAGTCGGCCCATGCCTGCAGATGCTTTTGAACAGTTTCTTTCACGGGAAAATTCTTTTAACTACCGGGGGCTAGCCGTAGACTAACCCCTTCGCCCATACCACCAGCATCCGCGATTATGAAGAATAGAATTTCTCTCTTTCAATGGTTCATTATCACCCGCGCCCAAAACGATATTCGTCGCGGCGGCGCCCCCAGCATTCAGGAAGTGCTGCGTCTTGCCCCCGGTGTCAATGTCGGCCGGATTGACGATAACAAATCGGCTATCTCCAGCCGCGGTTTTAATGGTCGATTTACCAACAAGCCCGGCTACTGCTCATAGCTGTAACAATTATTTGCCTGACTATCCCACAAGCAAGCTTGGCGCAGCCTGAGGAGCAGCAGGTCAAGACGGCCATCCTATATAATTTCGCCAAATTTGTTACCTGGCCAGAGAAAGCCATTGCCCTCAACCTGGATGCAAGCAACCAGGCAGGTCTGAAGATCAGCTCCAAACTGTTCTCTCTGGCCACAACTATCATCAAGGATGGCCAGTTGAGGCTAAATTTTGTACCAACTTTCGACCAAAATCAACGGATGGCCTATCAAAAGCAAAGAGGCCCCTATCAACAGCTTTACCAGCGTGATTCAATAGAATTTTTTACGCCGCATTTCGGTGCAGGGACATCGGCCTTGCTCTTGTCCTTTCCCATTGCCCACCTGACAGACTATCCTTCTTTTTTTGCGGCTGCTGACTGCCATGACCTTTTCTCAAAGCAGGAATCACCGACAAAACTTCGTTAACTACCCGGAACAAGTAGATTCATCTGATATATCCTGATATATTTTAAACCTATTTTTCTTGGCAACTTGGTCCCGCGGAAGTGAGTCGAACAGTGCATCGATGACTCTGCGACTGAATCACTATAAAATAAAGGCCGAACTAGAAACTTTCAACTCTCACCTGACCAGCAAGAGGTCTTTTAAAGAATTACTATGCTGCTACTCATCACTTATGTACTGATTGCCCTTATCTTTTCCTTCCTCTGTTCCATCGCCGAAGCGGTGATGCTCAGCGTAACGATGCCCCATATCGTACTGATGGAACAAAACCAAAAAGCGTCCGGCGCCATACTGCGCCGGCAAAAAACCGAGATCGGCAGACCCCTTGCGGCTATCCTGACTCTCAACACCATCGCCCATACAGTTGGCGCAGCCGGCGCAGGAGCCCAGGCCACGGTAGTCTTTGGCGACGCCTCTGTCGGCATTGCCTCTGCGGTGCTGACCCTGCTAATCCTGATCTTCTCGGAGATTATCCCTAAAACCATCGGAGCTCGCTACTGGCGGGAACTAGCGCCCGTTACCGCCCACGGCCTGCGACTGCTAATTTACCTGCTCTACCCCTTTGTCAAACTATCGGAACTGCTCACCGGCAGTCTGACCCATGGTCCGACACTGAGCGGTTTCAGCCGCAGCGAATTCGCGGCCATGGCTGATCTCAGTACCAACGAAGGGCAACTGGCCCACCAAGAATCAGCCATCCTGAAGAACTTGTTGATGATGCGCAAAACGCAGGTAAAAGATGCCATGACCCCTCGTACTGTGGTTTTTTCCCTGCCGGAAGAAACGCGCGTTGAGGACTTTTCCCAACAGAATGGTAGTAGTCCTTTTTCCCGTATTCCCATCTACGGCGATCATCCCGATCAGATTAGTGGTTTTGTACTGCGCACCGATTTGCTGCTAGCCCAGGCACAGGGTAAAGGCGCCCATCTTCTCAAGAGCTATATCCGACCGATTACCCTGATACACGACACTATGTCTTTGTCTCTGGCTTTTGATAAATTAATGCAGTTGCGCACCCACATGCTGCTGGTCATCGACGAATACGGTGGCATGAAAGGCGTACTGACTCTGGAGGATGTGTTGGAAACCTTGCTGGGTCTGGAAATCGTCGATGAACGGGACAAGACGGTGGACATGCAACAGTTGGCTCGCAAGCTGTGGGAAAAACGGGCGAAAGAGATGGGTTTGGATATCAGCGAATGAGCTAAAGCCCGAGCAACTATTTTTTTAGGCCTGATCCTGCATTCAGGCTTATCTATAAACGATACCTTCATATCAACCTGCAACTTACAACGGAGGAAGATCATGATCCTGACAAACGTTAACACGGTGCCCGGCAAAGAGATTGTCGAACATTACGGCATTGTTCAGGGCAGTACCGTCCGCGCCAAACACGCCGGCCGAGACATCATGGCCGGTCTGAAGAACCTTATCGGCGGCGAACTGAAAGGCTATACCGAACTGCTGCAGGATGCCCGCGAAGAGGCGATGAAACGGATGGTTGAGCAGGCCACGGGGCTCGGCGCCAACGCGGTGGTCAACATCCGTTTTGCTACTTCGTCGGTGGCACAGGGAGCGGCGGAATTATTTGCCTACGGTACGGCGGTACGGGTTGAATAAGGGAGGATCCTCATGGAAAGCCTTGCTGAAAACTTGAATCTAGTACTGTTTTTTGTCTTGCTCGCGGTCGGCTACTTCTGCGGGTCTCTGACCGAGCGGCGCCACTACGCCTCTATCACTCGCCGAGAAGCTGAGCAGCTGAATTTTCAGTCCATGACCATCGAACCGCGCCTTGGCCAAGAGGGAGTACAAGAGTGCTTTCTGGTGCAGGGCAGCGCGGTGATTTCCATCGATTATTTTAAACGCCTGTTGGCTGTACTGCGCAACATTTTTGGCGGTCGGGTCAAGGCCTACGAATCGTTGGTCGATCGGGCCCGACGGGAAGCGACCTTGCGGCTTAAGGAGCAGGCCCTTGCCCGGGGTGCCGACATGGTCGTCAACTTGCGGCTTGAAACCTCGGCCATTGGCAACTCGGCCAATCGCAAAAAACAGGTCGGCAGCGTCGAAGCTATCGCCTACGGCACGGCCATTACTCTGAACAAACAATGAAATTCACCCCTAAAGCTCTGGCGGGGAACGTTAATGTCTCCTCCGGCCTCCCATTAACCGAGTTAGCTTGGCTGCTTGGCGGACTGATTACCCTGCTGATGGCTGTTTATCTGGCCTTCTGGCTGATCAGCGAACTTTTTGCCCCGCGAGTGCCGGTGGCGATAGAGATCTGGGCTGGACAGCACCTGCTGGGGCAGTTGGAACAAGAATCGAACCCGGCCCTGCAGCAGCGCCTCGACGGATTACTGGCGGTGCTGCCAGCCGAGTCGCCCCTGCAACGGTACCATTTTTCGGTCAGCGTGGTGAACAACGAAGAGATCAACGCCCTGGCCCTTCCCGGTGGCCACATCGTGGTATTTTCTGGTCTGCTCAGAGAGATTCGTTCCGAGAACGAACTGGCCATGATATTGGCCCATGAGTTGGGCCACTACGCGCGCCGCGACCATCTGCGGGGCATGGGCCGAGGACTGGGTATGGCAATGCTCCTGGCAACGCTGTTCGGTCAGGACAGTCGTGCCGCCGGCATCGCCTCAGGCCTCTTTTCTGGATTGGAGATGCGTTACTCGCAGAAGCAAGAAAATGCTGCCGACACCTTTGGCCTGCAACTGTTGATTGCTCACTACGGTCATGCCGGTGGTGCCAGTGCCTTTTTTGAGCGTCTGGCCGACAAAGCAGGCAGCCGCGTTAGTTATCTGCTGGCATCTCACCCCCATCCTCGCGCCCGCATAGCTAGCCTACAAAGGATGATAGCCGATGCAGGTTACCTACAGGCCGAAACTCTCCCTCTACAAGGAGAGAAGCTGTTTAGCGACCATGACCAGCCGGCAATAAAACCGTAAAGATTACCCCAATAATAGCATCGCCAAATATGCCAGTTCTTGTCTCGACTCAGTTAGGATGGCATAATCTTTTTGCTAAACGATTCTCGCGCCAGCCCAGGATGTTTAACCGGTGCTGCCGTTCTTTCTTGCTGAACAGTCAAGGAGTTCCGAATTGAAGACGGAGACCCCCTACCGCATCTGGCAGATCCCAGCGCTAGCCTTCTTTTCCCGAGACCTCTATCGGGATGCCGCCCGACGCTGGCAGGGAGTTGCCTTCGGTTACCTGCTCTTGTTGTTAGCCCTTTGCTGGATCCCTGGCGCAATCAGAATTCACCGTTCCTTCGCCTTGTTTGTCGATGAAGAGGCGCCTCTGGTCATCGAGCAGATCCCGGAGATTGCCATCATTGACGGACAGGCGTTCATCGACCATCCCCAGCCCTATACCATCCACGACCCGGTAACAGGGGAAGCCCTGCTAGTGATCGATACCACCGGCACCATCACCTCACTGGAGCAGACCGATGCCCGCGGTTTGGTGACAGCCCGGCAGGCAATTTTTCAAAAGAGTGACATTGAAACACGCTCCTTCAGTTTCGAGACCATTGACCGCTATACACTGAATCAAGAAAAAATATATCGTTGGCTCGACTTAGCTAAAACCTGGGCCGCCCCGATTTTCTACCCCTTGTGCACTCTCGGATCCTTTGCCTATCGCATCATCCAGGCGCTGCTCTACGCCTGCCTCGGTTTACTACTGACCAGCTTATTCAAGGGCAAACTGCCCTTCGAGGCGCTGCTGCGGTTGAGCGTGGTCGCCATCACTCCGGCGATCATCATCGGCACCCTGTTCGATGCAGCGGCCATTGAGCCCCCTCTGGCAGGGCTTTGGTTTTTTCTGCTCTCCATGGGCTACCTATGGTTCGGCATCCGCGCGGCTATCGGAAACGGCGGGACGACCTTTAAATTTGAAACACCCGCCGATCCAGCCTGATAACCAATACTGTTTATGGGGCATTAACGCCCCCTTCATTCAATAAGGAGGAACTATGGGTAATATTGACGCATTCTATGATAAGGCTATTGAACTTTCCGTAACTTATACCCCCAAGCTGGTACTAGCCATCTTTACACTGATCATCGGCCTGTACCTGATCAAGGGAGTCTCTAAGGTTATCGTTGTGTCCATGGGCAAATCCAAAGTGGACAGGACCTTGATACCCTTCGTCAAAAACCTGATTTCCTGGGGTCTTAAGGCACTCCTATTTATCAGCGTTGCTTCCATGGTCGGGGTGGCTACCACCTCGTTTGTAGCGGTCCTCGGCGCCGCGGGTCTAGCTGTGGGTCTCGCTCTGCAGGGCAGTCTCGGCAACTTTGCCGGTGGTGTACTGATTCTGCTCTTCAAGCCCTACGGAATCAACGACCTGATCGAAGCCCAGGGACATGTCGGGGTGGTAAAAGAGGTACAGATTTTCAATACCATTCTGCTTTCCCCGGACAACAAGCGAGTCATCATCCCCAACGGCGCTATCTCCAACGGCTCCATTATTAACTTTTCGGCCGAAGACAAGCGCAGGGTCGATCTGGTTATTGGCATCGCCTACGAGTCGGACGTAACCAAGGCCAAAGAAGTCCTGCTGCAGGTTTTGAAAAATAACCAGTGGTCTCTGAGCGATCCCGCCCCCCAAGTCGCGGTGGCGGAGCTTGCCGACAGTTCCGTCAACCTTGCGGTGCGCCCCTGGTGTAAGCCTGAAGATTATTGGGACATTTACTTCTCTGTTACTGAGCAAGCCAAAGCGGCTCTCGAGTCCAACGGCATTTCTATTCCGTTCCCACAAACCGATATTCATATCCGCAGCAACGACGCGGCATAAAGACTGTTGGGAAACTCAAAACTCTATTTTGAGAATACGGCAAAGGACTTTTGTATGACCTGCAGTGAACACTTTGATGCCAAGGCGCGAGAATGGGATGAACACCCCGGGAAAAGAAACGTCGCTCAGGTCTTTGTCTGCGAATTGCAAAAGCATGTGTCCTTGAATCCGGCCATGGAGTTATTGGAGTTCGGCTGCGGCACCGGGTTGGTGAGCATGGAACTCCACCGGCAAGTGGCGGCGATCACCTTACTCGATACATCACCGGGCATGCTTGAGGTATTGCAGGAAAAGATCGTTCATCATGATATCGCCAACATGCTGCCCTGCCTTGGTGACTTGTCGGCCATCGATTCGGTCAAAGAACGCTTTGACCTGGTATACAGCAATATGACGTTGCATCATGTGACCAACGTGGAACAAACTCTGGTCACATTGGCAACTCTTTTAAAACCGGGCGGTATCTTGTGCCTCGGCGACTTGGAGACGGAAGACGGTTCCTTTCATCAGAGCGAAATGCAGGTGCATCACGGTTTCGATTGCCAGCAGTTGGCCGCGACCCTATTTCAACTTGGATTGGATATCGAGCACTGTCACCGCAGCCATACCATGGAAAAAACGGATACCAAAGGGCAGACACAGAAGTATCCGCTGTTTTTTCTGCAGGCCCGCAGACCCGCCCCTTGAAAAAGAAGCAAACCTTTCTCAACAAAAAAGCCCGGCAGGATATCCTGCCGGGCTTTTTACATGCCCTGACGACCTGTTCAGTATGTACCAAGCTCTGCATCATTGAGAATGATAACCTGAGCCGGGCTTCGCGAACCGGATTCAACGGCGGACATGGCGAGCTGTGGAGGGGACGAGAGGGTTGGCGGAGCAACTGGGCGAGCCGAGAACTGGGCAGCGGTCTCTTCGGCATTGGCGGTCGCCTGCGGGGTGACCTGGTCAATTTGGCTAAGGCCCTCTGTGACCTGACCGATGCCTTCAGACTGCTCTATGCTGGCGGCTGCAATTTCAGCCGCCAGGTCTGAAATCTTGGTATACCGCTGACAATGCCCTGCAAAGACCAGGCGAAGTGGGCAAACATGTGATCAAATTTGGCACCAGCGGCAATCACCCCGCCGGTAACAGACAAGAACCAAGAGAAACTGCTGATTGTTGCCCACTACGATACGATCTCCCATTCACTCGGTGCCGATGACAACGCAAATGGCGTGGCGGTGCTGCTGGGATTGGCCAGAGTATTTGCCGAGGCTAGCCTTCACCTGACAGTAGAATTTATCGCCGTCAATCTGGAAGAGAACGAACGAGAAAAGGAACCACAGGGACGCGGCTTGGCAAACATCAAAAAGCGATATTTTTTATGCAAAGCTCAGGTAATGGAGCACCGTTCCTTACGCATACCCCGCAGCAGCACTAAAGCTAATCCAGCCAGCACCCCATTGACCAGAGCGCTTAACCAGAAACAATTTCTATAGCCGATGGCTTCGATAGCCATGCCCATCAACATGGCATTGGCCAACATCCCCAGAAAGATGCAGGCATTGAATCCGCCCATGGCCGCCCCCCGCAAATGCCTGGGCACCACTTCGCCAATAGAGGCCCCTATGGAAGGGAAGGCTACGCCAAGACTCAGGCCGAGGGCTGCCGCACCGATATTAGCCAACACTAGTGTGTTCGCCATGCCCAGAATGGCCATTGCCAATGAGCAGCCCGCCAGACCAAACAAGACAAGCAAGCGGCGGTCACCAACATGATCACTGAAATAGCCAGACGGCAGCCGAACCAGACCGTTGCCGGCCCCATGACACAGAAAGACAATCCCGACCTGACTGGTGTTGAAGCCTTCTGCGTAGGCATAGAGCGGATAAAACGTCAGAAACATCCCCATGCTGAAACAGGCCCCAAAGGTGGCCAGCCAGCACCCCAACAGGGGGCGGTTCCGCAATAAAGTTCTCATGGCCGAACCGGCGGAACGATGGTGGTCCTGGCTGCGTCTTGCCGCCGTGGTGGAGGGTAAAGAAAACTTTGCAATCCCGGTCACCAGTGCAGTCAGCAGCGCCGACAGAAGCAGTACCCGGGAGAGTGTCATCTTTCCGGCCAGGATACCGCCGATAGCAGGTCCGAAACTCATACCGGCGTACAGCGTCAGGGTATACCAACCGTAAGCCCGACCGAGCCGGGCGGGTGCCGCCAAATCGGTGATCAGCGACATCATCGCGGAACCAAAAGCGGCCATGCCGATTCCGACCAGAACATAACCAGCCACCAGCTGCAAAAAGGTGGAACTGAACGCCAGCACTAAGCTACCGGCCGATAACGACAGCAAGCCCCCCATGGCGACTTGTTTCTTGCCCACCAGATCACTGAGCCGACCCAGTGGAAATGCCAACAACCCAGCTGTCAGGAAAAAAACCGCGTTGAGGCGGCCGATACCGACGGTGCTAAGACCCAGGCCGATAGCGAGTTTCGGCACCACCGGCATGCGGATATAAGAAGAAACATAGCACAGCAGAGAGATGACGCAACAAACCAACAGGGGCGATTTCAAACCGGATCCAGCCGTAGTCGATGGCACGGAATTACTTGACGACACAGGAGATTCCCTTGCCGGCCAATATGGGTCCGAAGCAGGCGTTTTCAGACCGACAACCACTCGGTTCTCGATCACCCGCAGCCCAACGTTTAACCAAGGCTGGCTCGCGCACCAAAGGCCGACACAGGGCAATATAATCGGCGGCCCCTTCTGTCAACAACTCTTCAGCAATATCCAAAGAACGGATTCCGCCCACCAGTATGACCGGAACCCGCACAAACGCTTTACAGAGTCGGGCTGCTTTGCGGTAATAAGCTTTGTGAGTCAGAGCTTCCGGGGCCATACGTACTGCGTGGAATTGACTCGGGCCCCAAATGGTGCCGCCGCTAATTTCGATGGCATCAATCCCAGCTGTTTCAAGCAATTCCGCTACCTGCAGCATGTCCTCGACCGTCATCCCTCCCTCGATAAAATCATCGGAGTTGAGTTTGATCAAAACAGCGTAGTCTTCCCCTACGGCCTGGCGAACGGCTGCCAGCACCTCAAGCACCAATCGAGCACGATTTTCCAGACTACCGCCATACTCATCCTCACGGTGATTGTAATGGGGCGAGAGAAACTGGCTGAGCAGGTAGCCATGGGCCGCATGAATCTGCACCGCGTCGAACCCGGCCTGTTTTGCCAAGGCAGCTCCATCGGCAAAAGCGATCACGACCCGCTGAATGTCCTCTTGGGTCATCGCCTGACAGCTCTTCCCCTCATGGTCAGCGATTACCGAGGGACCGATCGTCCCCTCCGGGGCAATACCGTAAGCACCGGCGTGGGCTAACTGCAGAGCGATCCGCCCCCCGGCGGCATGTACCGCCTGCGGCATCAGCGCCAGTTTCGGCAGCAGTCCCTCGTCATGTACCCCCATCTGCCAGGGACTTGCTTGACCTTCGGAGCTAACATAGGCATGGCCGGTGATGATCAACCCCACCTCGCCCTGAGCCAAATCCCCCATCAGTTGGTTCAACTCGGGGGTCGGCGCCCCCTGCTCGTCGGCCATCCCCTCCCAGGTTGCCGATCTCACAAAGCGATTGCGCAAACTGAGATTTTTAATCGTGGTTTTATCGAATAGGGTTGCCATGATTATTGTCCCTCTTTTCCTAAATGTTTTTGGGCCAGCTCTCTTTTAACGGTAGTGTCCCCAACTTCACTCGACCAATCTGCAAAGGCCTCCAATTCACTAGCCATTGTAGCCGGTATCGGTTTTCTTCCAGTACAAAACTCCTCTACTTCGGCCACATCGATGTTTAACATCTTGGCCAATTGCAGATTGTCGTAGCCGACATAATCACGAAGATGTTTGAAACGTTCACTGGTCATTGTCCAATCTCCTTTTGCCCTCTTGATTCTAATGGCCTGATCGTCAGGACGCCTCTTATTTGCTAGCATCAGGCCTGGGTTCTCTGTGACATCGCCAACATCACCTCCTGATTTATAATGGCCTACATGTCAGCTAACCAACCTTTACCCTGCTTTTCTACCCCCTTCTTCATCGCACCAAGGAACCGAGAGCGCATCAAGTCGCTCATCAAGGCTCGTTTGATAGGTGATAGATTCAGGAAGCCGCCGACAAAACCGCGCATGAATTTGTGGCTGAGACTCTGCGGATCATCGAATATTTGGTTCTGCAGGGTGCCCCGCTCCAAACTTTGCAGCATAACCCGCTCAAAGGTGGTTTCTGGATGGATCACCCGCTGCGTTCGTTTCACCAATTGGCACGAGCCAAACGTGCACGGCAAAGCGCAGACCCCGCAGCCGAGGCATATAGAGCTATCGACCTTGGCAAGCTTTTTACCATTGCCCGACCCCTTGGCGACCGGGACCATCTCAATAGCCTCGAGGGGACAAGCCTTGGCGCATTTGCCGCAACCGAGCAGGTGCATAGCCGGTAATCTTTGCAATGCGCTCCAGGTTCGACAACACATAGGGCATCCTGACAACGACATTCGCCTCCTCTGCGGTATAGATTTCCTTCAGGATGGCAAACAGAGTGTCGTTCCAGGGAGCACGCAGGGTGAGGTTATCGATCTTCTTGCCAAGCTTGCGGTAAATATCCTTGCCGACCAGATGTCCCATGATCATCCTCCATATCGCCCAAGATCCATAGCAACGGATCGTTCTCGGGGCTTAAGGGCCTGACAACCTTTATGCGCAACGACGCCTGAGGTAAGGGGTTCTTGAAAGGCCCTAATAGCCAGCGGTTAAAATAACTCATCGGCAGAGCTAGGCACAAACCAGTCGGTATTTTTTTCACCAAAAGTTTCCTAGCTGCGTAATGTTTCCAGGTAGTCCATGAGCGCATCGGCACACGCTTCCAAAACCACGTTGTTCTGAGCTGTTTTGGCCAAACTGCGGATTCCAGCGATGGAGGCGACGATAAAGATCGCCACCTTGAAGGGATCGATGGCGCGACTGACCGTGCCGTTGCCTTGCCCTTGGGCAAGAATAGCAGCCAGGGCCTGCGACCAGCGGTCATAGATTTTCTGCACCCGCCGCCGAAAACCTTCATCGATAGGTGACATTTCCAAGGCCAGATTGTTAAGGGGACAACCGAGCAAGACATCCTGTTCAGTCATGTCTTTAAGCCGGGTGGCAATCATTTCCTGGAGACAGTCGACAGGATCGGTACACTGCTCCAGGGGGCTGATCCAGATTGCCCGCCCGCGAACCACAATATCTTCTTCCAACACCGCGTACCCTAAAGCCTGCTTATTGGGAAAATGGTGGTACAACGCCCCTTTGGTCAAGCCGGTGGTGGCCAAAATGCGGCTCAGGCTGGCGGCCTGGAACCCGTGGAGATGAATTTCCTGGGCAGCCGCATCGAGAATCGTTTGCCGAGTATGGTCTGAGTTTCTACTTAGCTTCATACCAACCAGTATGTATGTTGCAATCTCTCATTGTCAATAGACGTTCTGGCAAAATTCTCACTGACAGAATCAAGCCGACACATTGGACTCCATACACAGTAAGAACATAACTGAATATAGATGTTCTGCACGCGGATCACATCCCCACCCCACGGCAGACATCCTGTAGCGGATCTTGAATTTTTTTTTCATTTTATTCTTGACTGAATCGCTCAACCTCTTTATCTTGAAATTCGATTTCAATTTCACAGCCATCATTCAGGAGGATTCAATGTCTTTAAATGACCTGCGCCGCGGTCAGTGTGGCACTATCATCAACGTCCCCGATGAAAATTTACGTATCCAATTGTTACGCTTCGGTATCATCAACGGTACTCAGGTCAGCTGCCATTGCAAGCTCCCTTTCGGCCCCGTGGTCCTTAAATATGGCGGCCAGGAAATCGCCATCGGCCGCGATATCGCCCGTCAGGTTACGATCAAAGCTGTACTGTAAGCTTCCTGAAAAAGCAAAACTCATTACCGCCATCCCGGAGAAATAGTCCAAATGTCCCCATCCTGCTGCAGTAATACAGCCTGCGTCGAAGCGGGCCAACGCAACATCGTTCTGGTCGGCAACCCCAACGTTGGTAAATCAATCTTCTTTAGTGCCTGGAGCGGTATTTATGCCGACGTGTCCAACTTTCCCGGCACGACAGTAGAGATCAGCCGCGGGAAAATCGGCGAGGATATACTTCTCGACACTCCAGGGGTCTACGGCGTTTCATCCTTTAATGACGAGGAGCGAGTCGCCCGTGATGTGATTCTGACCGCCGATCTGGTCGTTAATGTCGTCGATGCCACCCACCTGGAACGCGACCTGTTTCTGAGCCTGCAGCTGGCCGACATGGCTATCCCCATGGTGGTGGCCCTTAACTTCTGCGACGAAGCTGAAATCCTTGGCATACGGGTCGACACCAAATTACTTGAAGAACGACTGGGCGTACCGGTGGTCTCAACCTCCGCGGTTAAGAACCGCGGACTTAAAGAGGTCTTTGCCGCCCTGCCTCTTGCTCGCGCCGGTCTTTCCCATCCAGAAATTGATCAGGCGGTAATCAACCTGCTGGACCGCATCGATACGCGCCCCGAGGCACTCATGGTGCTTGAAGGAGACGAAGTTGTCGCTGAGCGGCACGGTGTCGCTCCAGAGAACGACAGGGAGCGGGTTTATCTGTTGCGCCGACAGCGAGCCAACGACATCGTGGCCGCTACCGTTAACCGTCCAGAAAAATCGGCACGGTTTCGTGATCTGCTAGGAAGACTGTGCCTGCATCCGGCTAGCGGTCTACTGATCCTGGGAGCGGTATTGTGGGGCTGCTACCAACTGATCGGGGTCTGGGTGGCCGGTGACATTGTCGGCCTCACTGAAGAAGCGATCATGCAGGGCCATTGGGAACCGTGGATTCGGGGGCTGGTGGATCCCCTGGTGGCAGAAAGTTCGGTTCTCGGCCAGATCCTCATCGGCGAGTTCGGCCTGTTGACCATGACAATTACTTACTTGCTCGGCCTGCTGCTGCCGCTGGTTGTCGGCTTCTACGTCGCCCTGTCCCTTCTTGAAGACTCAGGCTACCTACCGCGCCTGGCCACCTTCGTCGACCGGCTGATGACGTCCATCGGCCTTAACGGCCGGGCCATCATTCCGGTTATCCTCGGCTTCGGTTGCGTCCAGCTCGGTACCATCACCACCCGTATCCTCGGCTGCAAACGGGAGCGCACCATCGCCACGGCGATCCTTAACTTCGTAGTACCCTGCAGCGCTCAGATCGGTGTCATTGCCGGCATGTTGGCCGCGGTTGGCTTCATGCTCAGCCTGACCTACGTGGCGGTTATCTTCACCTGCCTGGCGGTGCTCGGCACAGTACTCAACAAAGTTATCCCAGGTCAGAGCAGCGCCCTGCTCATCGACTTGCCCCCCATGCGCTTGCCGCGCCCCGCAAATGTACTGCGCAAAACCGTCATTCGCTCCTTTTTCTTCATGAAGGAAGCCTACATCTGGTTCTTTGCCGGTTCACTGGGCGTGTCTCTGCTGCAGGTGAGCGGCGGTCTCAAGGCCTGGCAGGACCTGGTTGCCCCCTTAACCGTAGGTTGGCTGCACCTTCCCAAGGAGGCAGCAACTGCCTTTGTCATGGGCATGGTCCGCCGCGATTTCGGAGCGGCCGGGCTGACCGACCTGGCTCTGTCCCCCTGGCAGGTCGTCGTATCTCTGGTGGTTATCACCCTGTTCGTACCCTGCATCGCCAGCCTGATGATCCTGTTCAAGGAACGGGGATTTAAAGAAGCCACCACCGTATGGCTAGGAGCCTGGATACTGGCCTTTGGCGTTGGCGGCCTGCTGGCCCAGATTGTCCTTTAGGAGCTGCCATGAAACAGGTCAGCAAAGCTCAACAATCCAGCCATCAAGCCGCAACCTGCCCCGGGTGCGGCTGCCCACTGAAGGACCGTAGTTGGCGGCAGTGCCCACGCTGCCGCCGGGAATTGGAATCCTGTAGTGGCTGCGGCAACTGCGGACGCCACTAACTTATTTCGCTCTCGAGCGTATCTTAACTATTTCAATAAACTAGGAGGTTTACTGTGTTCAGCTACCCAACCCGAACCTTAAATCTGATGGCCCTGGTCGCTGCCCTAACACTGGTAGCCGGAGCGGCATTTGCAGCTCCCCAAAGCGAAATCGAAAAGCTGAAACAGCGCATCGAAGCGCTGGAGGCAGAGAAAGCCGTCTCCGACAACGCTGACGAAAAGGCCTCACTGTCCCTCGCTGGTCTGGCGAAAAAGGTTTCTTTGAGCGGCCTGATCGAAGTGGAAGCCGGTTACGTTAACACCGATCCTGACGCAGGCAGCAGCGAAGACGAGAGCGACTTGGCGCTGGCCACGGTGGAACTCGGGATCGACGCTGACTTCACCAAACACGTTTCCGGCCACGTGCTGCTGCTGTGGGAAGAAGAACCCGACAGTTCCGAGCAGCTGGTTGTCGACGAGGGCTATATCCGCCTCGACGGCGAGGATATCCTCCCTCTCTACCTGCAGGCAGGTAAGATGTACGTGCCCTTCGGCAACTTCGACAGCTTTTTCATCAGCGACCCGCTGACCCTGGAACTGGGAGAAACCCGTGAATCGGCCGCCGTCGTCGGCTATGCCAACGACATGTTCGACCTTTCCTTCGGTGTGTTCAACGGCGACATCGATGAAACCGGGAAAGACGATCACATCGACAGCTTTGTCGCCAGTGCCGTCTACACCATGCCCGAAGGCACAGTGGAAGGTCTGGAACTGACCGGCGGCGTCTCCTGGATCTCCAACATCGCCGACAGCGACGGCCTGGAGGGGGAATTCAGCGCTGATATTAACGACAAGGTTGGCGGCATGGGCGCTTTCGTCACCGCTACTCTCAATGAGCGATTGACTCTGATCGCCGAATATGTCGGCGCCCTCGACGAATTCGAAGCCGGCGAGCTGGCCGCCGAAGAATTGGAGCCGAAAACCTGGAACGTCGAACTCGGCTACGCCGTCAATGACGCTCTGGAAGTCGCCCTGCGCTACGAAGGCGGCGACGACTTGGGCGACCTGCTCCCCGAAAGCCAATACGGCATCGCGGCCAGTTATGGGCTGTTCGAGAACACCAGCCTGGCGGTAGAATACCTGCACGGCGAATTTGACAACGACGACGAGCAGGATGTGCTGACCGCACAGCTCGCCTTAGAATTCTAAGCCCCCCCCACTCTCCTCACCTCTCTTGCCTCTATGGGGCGGCCATCTGGCCGCCCATTTTTTCACCCAACTCCTCGCCCCAAGGTCAGTGAGAATCTCCCCGCCAGAGCAACACCTCTCGAAAGCGTCCAGATCTGCTAGCTGCCAGTCCCAACCGGCATTTAAGCAACGACCGTATACAGCTTTTACTTGAAATCGGTTTTCATTTTCTGCTACATTCAGACATCACAACTCTGTCAGCCGAAGGAGACTGCCCAGTGCTATCGTTAAAGCCGCGCGCCGTAAAACAATGCCCCCAACTCCGCAGAAGGTCCAGAACCAGTTGGCTCGACCTGACCTGGAATTTCCCTGATGAGCGTGACTGTCTGGCATCGTTTCTGGCTCTGGAAGCGGCTGAGGTTCTGGCCGGCGTCAAACCGGCCAACCTGGTGCAGTTGCGTAACCGTCGCCAGCCCTGTGGCCGAAACCTATACCACCTTTGGCAACTTCACAGCGACACCCTGCTTGCCGACAGCCCATTGCAAGGCCTTGCGATGCGTCAAAAAGAAAATGGGAATTTAATGTTATTCTACGTCCCGGAGCTATTACGGTCTCATTTGCAACAACCAGAAACGGCTTCATTTCTCAGCCGGCTGGGCTACCCCGCCCCCGGCAATCTACAGGCAACCTTGACAGAACTGCTGAATCGTTTTCAGACTGAATCCGATATGCCCCATGAAATCGGGATATTTCTCGGATACCCTCTCAAAGACGTGGCCGGTTTCATGGGCTGCAGTAACAAGCCGTGTACCGCCTGTCGGCAATGGCGCATCTACGGAGACCCCGCGCCTAGCCTAGCCCTCGGCGACTGTTACTCTGCCTGCCGACGAGGCATGGCAAGCCGGCTTATCGAGGCAGGCGATCCCGTCGCTCTGCTGCATACGATTTCGAAGCCCCTGCAAACAGTCTGCGCTTCGTAGCCGCAGTCCTAAGGAAACTACCACCATGTCCATTCTTATCATCGGAGCTGACCGTATCGGCGCGCTGGTTCCTCGCCTTGCAGAACATGGTGCCTCGCGTATTACCCATTGGCCAGCTCGAAATCGAAAGATTGCCAAAAGCACAATCCCCAACCATGTCGATGTTGTCCTTTTCTTTACCGATTTTCTGCACCACACGGCAGCAAAAAAACTTAAATCACAAGCCAAAAAGCTCGGTTTGCCCTGTCTCCACTGCAGACGCTGCTGGAGTGAAATGGAGGAACAGCTGGGTCGGTTGGCGCAATAGACAAAGCACCCGCCGCCGGTACAGCTTGCCGCAGCCCCAAAGGCTTAAGGGTAAACGTGTAGTGGGCTTTGCGCAGAGGGGGGTAATAATAAGAGAGGACCGTGCAATCAGGATTGTACAGAAGCGTAAAAAAAGAGCGTTTCCCCCGACAGAAGAAAGTCTATGGGGGAAACGCTCAAGGTACTGTCTAATTCAAAGTACTACCTAATTCAATTTTTCCAGAATTTCATCCAGCCCCAAAGCCTCGGTCCAGGAGACCTCGACATACTGGTCATCCTTTTTCAACATCGGCTTGAGCGGTTTATCGTTGTAACGAAGTTCCAGACCAAGACGCCCCTTGAGACACAGAGGGCGTCCGCCGGCAGGAGCTTTGGCTGCTACGCCGATAACCTCACCGTTTTTGCGAACTAAATCAAACAGACAACCGGCGTCACACCAAGTGCAGGTCACCTCTTCTTTGACTACTTCCCAAGCTCTGGCTTTTCCACCGAGAGGCTTATCGGTCAGAGCTCCTACCGGGCAAACCGACACACAACGGGAACAGGAAACACAGGCCGATTCCGCTAGGCTTGAATCTAGAGCCGGCGCCACCTTGGTATCAAACCCACGAAAAGTAAAATCGATAACAGCTCTGTCCTCGGCACCCTTGCAGGTTCTGACACATTTACCGCAGAGAATACATTTGTTCATGTTCCGATTAATGTACGGATTTGTGGTATCAAACTCGTAGTCTTTTCTTTCGCCACCAAATCCGGCAGACTCCACACCATAGCGAAAGGCGTAATCCTGCAGGCGGCAGTCGCCGCACTTCTCGCAGGTCATACAATCCACCGGGTGATTGGCCAGCATCAACTCAATAATCGTCTTCCGGGCTTCTACAACAGGCGCGGACTCGGTTTCGACAATCATTCCGTCTGCCGCAGCAGTAACGCATGAGGCAGGCAGGTTTCTGGCACCTTTGATATCGACGATACAGATGCGGCAGCCGCCATAACCTGCATAAATGGGGTCATGACAAAATGTCGGAATAAAAAAACCAGCTCCCACAGCAGCATCCAGCACGGTGCTGCCCTTTGGAACCGTGACCTCTTGACTATTTATGGTAAGAGTAACAGTAGACAATGGAGTTACCTCCTTCCAGTCTCGCAAGACTTAAAATTTTCTTTACGTTTGAGAAAACCAGTACGACAAGAATAATCCTTATCAGGTACAGATGATCACGCCTTCACGATAGCGTCGAACTTGCACTTGGGTACGCAGGCACCACACTTGATGCAGGCCTCAGGATCAATGACATGCACGGCCTTCTTCTCGCCGCTAATGGCGTTAACAGGGCAGGCCTTGATACAGACTCCGCAGCCCACGCACCTGTCATTAACAGTGAAGGTCAGCAGTTCAGCACACAACCCTGCCGGACAACGCTTATCGTTGATGTGGGCCTCGTACTCATCACGGAAGTAACGCAAAGTAGTCAGAACCGGGTTCGGTGCTGTCTGCCCCAACGCGCACAGAGCCGAGCTCTTGATAACCTTAGCTAAGCGCTCGAGGGTCTCGATGTCGTTGGGTCCCCCGAGGCCTTCACAAATGCGCTCAAGAATTTCCAGCATCCGCTTGGTGCCTTCCCGGCAGGGCGTACATTTGCCGCAAGACTCAAGCTGGGTAAAGTTCAAAAAGAATCTCGCCATATCCACCATACAGGTGGTTTCGTCCATAACCACCAGACCGCCGGAACCCATCATGGCGCCCGCGCCGATCAGAGAGTCGTAATCGATGGGAAGGTCGAGTTGGTCCGCGGGGAGACAACCGCCGGAAGGCCCGCCGCTCTGTACCGCCTTGAATTTTCTGCCTTCTAAAATACCGCCGGCAATATCGTAGACGATTTCCCGCAGGGTGATGCCCATGGGGACTTCAGCCAGGCCGGTGTTATTGATATTGCCGGTGAGGCAAAACACCTTGCTACCCTTGCTCTTCTCCGTCCCCATGGAGGCATACCATGCCCCGCCGTTGCGGACGATGAAGGGGATATTAGCGAAGCTTTCCACGTTGTTCAGACAGGTCGGTTTCTGCCACAGACCCTTGTGCGCCGGAAACGGCGGCCGGACCCGCGGCGTTCCGCGATAGCCTTCGATGGAATTGAGCAGCGCAGTTTCTTCGCCGCAAACAAAAGCACCAGCACCGGCCTTGATCCGAATCTTGAAGTTGAATTCGCTGCCAAGGATATTGTTGCCCAGAATCCCCATCGCTTCGGCTTTTTCAATGGCAAGATTCAACCGGCTAATAGCTAGCGGGTATTCAGCACGGCAGTAGATGATGCCTTCGTCAGCCCCAATGGCATAGCCGGCGATCATCATCCCTTCCATGATGGCATGGGGATCGCCCTCCAAAATGCTTCGGTCCATAAAAGCGCCCGGATCCCCTTCGTCGGCGTTGCAGACAATGTATTTTTTGTCTCCTACGGCGTCGGACACGAACTGCCATTTGGTGCCGGTGGGAAAACCACCGCCTCCACGGCCCCGCAGGCCTGAGATCTTAACTTCGTTGATGATCTCCTGGGGCTCCATGGTCAGAGCTTTTTCAATGCCGGCATAACCACCGGTAGCAATGTAATCTTCGATTCTTTCTGGATTGGTCCGACCAAGGCGAGAGGTTACCGAGCGGATCTGCTTCTCGTAATAGGTCGATTTCTCCATGACAGGGATTCCCTCATAGGGAACGCCTGCACCTACAACCTGAATCTCCGCCATATCGGTGACCGGGATCTTGTTGACCAGGTGGCCTTCGATCAGCTTCGCAACATTCTCGGGGTATACTCCCCCGTAGACGACGCTGGCAGCACCGGGTAGGGACATTTCCACCACCGGCTCCGCATAACACATGCCGATGCAGCTGGTGAAATCTACGTCTACGTCCAGACCGCGGCTTTCAACTTCACCCCGAATGGCCGCCATGACTTTGTTGCCACCGGCGGCTATACCACAAGTTCCCAGACCGACAACAATCCGAGAACGTTCCATTTTTTTGGTGTGTTGCTCCTCTATACTGGAGCGATGATCCTTTAATGTACCCATCTTTTCCCCCCTACGCGTACTGTTCCAGAATTGTATCCAGACCGACCGCTTCCAAACGGCCATGAGTGTCATCATTGATCATGATGACCGGAGCCAGACCGCAGGCACCGATACAGGCCACCGACTCCAGCGTAAAACGCAGATCTTCGGTAGTACCGCCATCGCCAACACCCAGAATGTCCTTGAGGCCATTAAAGATCTTCGATCCGCCACGAACGTGACAGGCCGTACCTAGACAGACCCGGATAATATTACGACCACGGGGCTTCAGGTGGAACTGTGCATAAAAGGTTACGACTCCGTAGACCTCGCTGAAGGGAATCGTCAGCTCTTGGGATATCGTTTCCAATACTTCTGAGGGCAGGTAGCCAAAAATCTCCTGCGCGCCCTGCAGCACCGGAATCAAACCACCGTCGTAACCGCGGTAGTCCCCGAGCAATTCCATCAGTTGTAAATCCTGTGGCGAATCAACATGTTCGCCTGTACACTTGCAAACAGCCATGTTCTTCTCCTCTCCTGTTTTTTATGCTTACAGACTCACGGCATGATACTGCCGCATTCTCCCGCCACCCACCGTGGCTCGGAGCCGCATAAACTACTTAAATCAAAATACAAAGCACACATTATACCGTTCGGCTCAGGGCATAATTTTCCAGCCCACTCCTGCCACCCACATGGCTCGGAACCAAACAACCTGCTTACATCAAGATAAATTTCACGGATTTTGGACGCACGGATGCGATGATCACCATCTAGCGACGTTGCCAATTCAGGCAGACGCCAGCACGACCTATCTGGTACCCGTTACACACCAAGACATGTCCCACGAGCATCACAGTCATGCTACGCATGACAAGATGTGACCCGCAGAAAAATTTCTGTCCGTTAATATGGTCTACTACAGGAAGGGTACGTTGCGTACAAATTCAGAGGATTCGAACCGACGAACGACAGAAACATCGGAGAGCAAGGAGACCCTCGCAACCACCTATATGCTGGTCACAGAACACCTCTTAAGCTCGGCGGACCATCTGGAACCCTCAAGGAAGGCCTCGCCAACCGCGCTATTCTTTTTGAATATAACGCAGCCGCCATATGCTATAGCACGCTGTTCTAGAGGGGTCAAGAATTTTGCCGAATTTTTATCTAAGAAACTTAATAAACCTATAAGAAGAGTTTTTTCAGGCATTTACCTCCGTGAAACAACACAAGGGAGCAATGAGAACCACAAGACAATCATTGGGAATACATTGGATTTTGTTTCACTAAGATGATATCAGCAAAGAACTTCGACTGCCCTCGACGCCGCAAATTCATATATCATCTGTCGCCTCTAGTCCCTGTCAGCAAAGGGCTGCAATGCAAAACTTCGAACAATTGACCATCTACACATGTTACTGTCTCTGTAATCGGGGGCGAGGTTATCGACTCCGGCTCATATCCCCACGAGTGGCAGTCCTTACATTGGCAATCCTAAAAAGACTGTTATCCTTAAACGATAATTGTTTCCTCAGAAATCCTTAGAAAGTTGACAACGATCAACTTTCTTAAAATTCGGGCACGTTAGTCTAGTGCCACATTAATTAACAACTTCGCCCAAATGGCGAGAGTATTCCAACTATCACCCAGTCAAAAGGAGATCAACTATGTTCTGTCATCAATGCGAGCAAACCGCTAAAGGCACCGGATGCACCAAGGTAGGCGTATGCGGTAAGCAGCCTGATGTGGCAGCCCTACAGGACAATTTGCTCTACGGCCTGCGCGGGTTGGCCTGCTATGCCAGCGAAGCGGAAAAATTGGGCGCCACGGATCCGGCCATCGACATTTTTATGTTGGAAGGGCTATTCGCTACCGTAACCAACGTCGATTTTGACCCAAAGCATCTCACTGCCGTAATTCAGAAGTGTGGGCACATGAAAGACAAAGCCCGGGAGATGTTTCTTAAGGCCGGCGGTCATGAACAGGGCAGCTCATTATTCGACCGTATCAAGGCTTTTTTTGGCGCTGAAGTAGCCGGCAAAGGCCCTATGGCTTGGACTCCTGCGGCGAATCTGGTTACGCAAGGAGAACAGGTCGGTATCGAAACCCTGCATAGCGACCCCGATGTCCGTTCAGCCATAGAGATCCTTATCTATGGACTCAAAGGCATGGCCGCTTACGCCGACCACGCTCAAATCCTCGGCAAGACGGATGCCGAGGTCCTGGCCTTTAATCACAAGGCCCTGGCAGCTACCTGCGATCCCGACCTCGAGCTGATGGACTTTGTAACTTTAAGCATGGAGTGTGGCAAACAGAACCTGACTACCATGGGTATTCTCAACGAGGGTAATGTTGAGCACTACGGTCACCCGGTACCGACCCCGGTTAATACCGGCACCAAAGCCGGCAAAGGGATCTTGGTCTCCGGTCATGATCTGAAGATGCTCGCTGAGCTACTGAAGCAAACCGAAGGTAAAGGTGTTAACGTCTACACCCACGGCGAAATGCTGCCTGCCCATGGTTATCCTGGACTGAAGAAGTACGCTCACCTGGCTGGAAACTTCGGCGGCGCATGGCAAGATCAAGCTAAAGAGTTGCCCCAGTTCCCCGGAGCCATCATCTTCAACACCAACTGCATTCAGAAGCCTGCTGAATCGTACAAAGATCGTCTCTTCACCTGGGGGTGCACCGCATGGCCCGACGTAACCCACATCGACGGGTTCGATTTCAGCGCAGTTATTGACAAAGCCCTGGCCAGCCCCGATGTAGCAGAAGCACCCGGTAAGGAAATTTTAGTCGGCTTTGGCCACAATGCGGTCCTCGGCGTAGCTGACAAGGTCATCGCAGCGGTTAAGGGCGGAGACATCAAACACTTCTTCCTCATCGGCGGCTGTGACGGAGCTAAGTCGGGTCGCAATTACTACACCGAGTTCGCCGAGCAAGTGCCCCAAGACAGTGTGATTCTGACCTTGGCCTGCGGCAAGTACCGCTTCAACAAGCTCGACTTCGGCGACATCGGAGGTATTCCGCGCCTGCTCGACGTCGGCCAGTGCAATGACGCCTACAGTGCCATTCAGATCGCCGTTGCTCTGGCGGGGGCCTTTGAGTGCGGAGTCAATGACTTGCCACTGAGCATGATCCTTTCCTGGTACGAGCAGAAGGCCGTAGTCATCCTACTGACCTTGCTCCACCTTGGTATCAAAAACATCAAGCTCGGTCCCACATTGCCGGCCTTTATCACCCCGAATGTTCTTAACTTTCTGGTTGAAAACTTCAACATCGCGCCAATCACAACCGCAGAGGAAGACCTTAAGGAAATTCTCGGCTAACATTGGCTCTGCATGCGATAAAGAGGCGGCACACTTCGTTGTGCCGCCTTGTCGTTTTGTAGCCGAGCAGATTCGAAAGGACGACAAAAAAGAGCCTCTTAACACAATCTACCAAAAACGTGTTGCGTGATCAGCAAAAGTATTTGACTAGAGATACAAATTGCGGTAGATAGAGTGATCTAAAAAATTGCCGCCCTAGCTCAGTTGGTAGAGCAACGCACTCGTAATGCGTAGGTCGTCGGTTCAACTCCGATGGGCGGCTCCAGTAAAGCTAAGGGGTTAGCGTTAATTCGCTAACCCCTTTTTTATTATCAATACCATAGGAATCGATCAAACCGGTACACAGCTCTGCGCCAGCGGTAAGCAACTTGAACGGCTCTAAGACCACTATCGTTACCAAGCTCAAACACCCTGACTATATCTTTAGGGAAAAACCCCTTGCGAAACCATGACCAGCCTGGTAATACATAAAAAGGGAGTGGGCTTATTACTCCCCCAGTTTTCTTGGCGCGCTAGTCTTCCCTCCTGATAGCGCGTCTTTTTTGTAATTCGAAGGACATTTCAGAGCTTTATCTAATATTAATTTAGTGAAGATTAAAATAGACATGCTAAACTCTTATGGTGTGAGCACCAGCGACGATTACTCAAAAGGAGGCTTTCGATGTCACTGAAAGGGACCGAAACGGAAAAGAACATCTTAACTGCGTTCACCGGAGAAAGTCAGGCCCGTAACCGCTACACCTATTTTGCCAGTAAAGCTAAAAAAGACGGATTTGTACAGATCTCGGCCATATTCATGGAAACCGCTGACCAGGAAAAAGAGCATGCTAAACGCCTGTTTAAATTACTGGAAGGGGGCGAAGTGGAGATCTGCGCTACCTTTCCAGCCGGGGTGATCGGTACGACTGCCGAAAACCTTAAAGAAGCAGCCGGCGGCGAGAACTACGAATACACCCAAATGTATCCGGGCTTCGCCGAGACAGCTAGAACTGAAGGTTTCAACAATATTGCCGATATCTTCCTGGCCATTGCGGTAGCAGAAAAACAGCATGAAAAAAGGTACCTCGATCTGCTGGCCAATATCGAACAAGGGTGTGTGTTCAAACGTAAAGAAGAGATGGTATGGCGCTGCCGTAACTGCGGTTATCTCCATCAGGGAAGGGAAGCAGCTAAGCTTTGTCCGGCCTGTGACCACAAACAGGATCATTTTGAATTACTAGGCGAGAACTATTAACCGAAATCTGCAGAGGAGGGTTTAATGGCTAATCCATTGGAAGTTTATAAGTGCGATGCTTGCGGTAATATTGTAGAGGTCTTTATAGCTGGGCCAGGGGAATTGGTCTGTTGCGGTTCCCCAATGCTACTTCTCGCTGAAAATACGGTCGATGCCGCTACGGAGAAGCATGTTCCCGTCATTGAAAAAAGTGACTCGGGAGTAATCGTAAAGGTTGGTAAATTGCCTCATCCCATGGAAGAGAAACACTCTATCCAGTGGATTGAACTTATCGCTGACAATAAAGTTTATCGTCAGGAACTCAAAGCAGGTGATAAACCTGAAGCAACATTTGCTATCACGGCAAACAAGATTGTAGCCCGCGGGTATTGCAACCTTCATGGCCATTGGAAGACAGAAGCCTGATTCAAACGTAATACCAATAAATAGAAAAGCGGCATCTTTATCTGAAGATGCCGCTTTTCTATTTGCAAAAGGTAGGTTCACTTTCGGGCAGGAAGAACCCCGTGAATTTAATTTGAACAAAAAAAAGCCCACCTCAATAGAGATGGGCTTTAAAATAATTTCGGCAGCGACCTACTTTCCCACATAGTCACCCATGCAGTATCATCGGCGCAACGGGGCTTAACTTCTGTGTTCGGGATGGGAACAGGTGTGACCCCCGCGCTATAGCTACCGAAAACCTTATAATTGGTTTTCAATTGCCTAAGACTCGTACGATGCTTAAAGGTTTCGTTTCTAAATTATGTATGAAGGTTGGGGGGAGGAAATCCTCCCCCCTTCCCGTAAAAACTTTTTATGGTCAAGCCTCACGGTCAATTAGTACCGGTAAGCTGAACACATTGCTGTGCGTACACACCCGGCCTATCAACGTTGTAGTCTCCAACGGACCTTTAGGGAACCGAAGTTCCTGGGAGATCTAGTCTCGAGGGGGGCTTCCCGCTTAGATGCTTTCAGCGGTTATCCTTGCCGAACATAGCTACCCTGCCATTGCCACTGGCGTGACAATAAACCCAGCTCGCGTACCACTTTAATTGGCGAACAGCCAAACCCTTGGGACCTGCTCCAGCCCCAGGATGTGATGAGCCGACATCGAGGTGCCAAACCTCCCCGTCGATGTGAACTCTTGGGGGAGATAAGCCTGTTATCCCCGGAGTACCTTTTATCCGTTGAGCGATGGCCCTTCCATGCAGAACCACCGGATCACTAAGACCTGCTTTCGCACCTGCTCGACGTGTATGTCTCGCAGTCAAGCTCCCTTATGCCTTTGCACTCTACGGCTGGTTTCCAATCAGCCTGAGGGAACCTTCGCGCGCCTCCGTTACTCTTTAGGAGGCGACCGCCCCAGTCAAACTACCCACCAGGCAGTGTCCCTGACCCAGATAATGGGCCGAGGTTAGACGTCCAAAAGAACAAGGGTGGTATTTCAAGGACGACTCCACCGACACTAGCGTGCCAGCTTCAAAGTCTCCCACCTATCCTACACATGCTGTCCCGAACGTCACTGCCAAGCTGTAGTAAAGGTTCACGGGGTCTTTCCGTCTTGCCGCGGGTAATCGGCATCTTCACCGATAATTCAATTTCGCTGAGTCCCTGGTTGAGACAGTGCGGAAGTCGTTACGCCATTCGTGCAGGTCGGAACTTACCCGACAAGGAATTTCGCTACCTTAGGACCG
>JABXKU010000146.1:3752-5212 GCA_013619105.1 Desulfuromonadales bacterium | reverse complement strand
GAATTGATCGAGCCTAAAGATGACAAGAGTATTTACGCTGAATTTCTTAGAGATAAGGGCGAAGGTCTGCATCATTGCGCCTTTGGTACCGAAAACTATAAGGACGCCGTCAAGTTTTATGAAGATAAAGGCCTGCCGGTCTTGCAGGGCGGCGAGTGGGAAGGTTTGACTTATACCTATCTTGATTCGCAAAAAGACCTTAACCTCATTGCTGAAATCTACGATCCTAAGCCAGATTTCGCCTGGCCGGAACCTCAGTCTGTTTATCCGTCATCCGATTAAGAGTTTTCAAGCGCGGCAATTAAGCCGTATGTCACCTCACTTATTGTGAATGAAAGGAAAAGACAAAATGTCTGAAAAGAAATTGGCAGGGAAGATTGCTGTCGTTACAGGGTCCGGAAGAGGAATCGGCAGGGGAATTGCCATGCGGCTTGCATCTGATGGTGCAGTGGTCGTGGTGAGTGACATCATGCTTGATAATGCACAAATAGTAGCTGCTGAGATCGAGGCGGCCGGCGGCAAAGCCATGGCAATTAAGACCGACGTTACCGTGGAAGCGGAAGTCAACGACCTGGTGGCGAAAACCGTCGAAAAATACGGAAAGCTGGACGTCATGGTGGCCAACGCCGGAATCGGTGTCGTCAAGCTAGGCTGTGACCACACTCCTGAAGACATCGACAACCAGCTTGCGGTCAACGTAAAGGGCGTCATCCTCTGTGACAACGCAGCCGCCAGGCAGATGATCAAGCAGGGCCACAATGGGCATCTGGGCAGCGGCGGGCATATTATCAACTGCGCCAGTATCGCTGCTCACGCCGGCTTTGCTTTCCTTCCGGTATACAGCTGTTCAAAGTTTGCCGTCAGGGGCTACACGCAGGCGTTCGCCAAGGAAATGGCGGAACATAAAATTACGGTCAATGCCTATTGCCCGGGCATCGTGGGTACCGATATGTGGGAGCTTATCGATGAGAAAATCGGCGCCTATACCGGTGCGGCAAAAGGCGAAACCCTCAAGGCCTATGTCGATAGCGCTATCCTGGCAAAAGAAGTCGGAACCCCCGAGCAAGTTGCCGGCTACGTCTCCTTTGTCGCTTCCGATGATGCTGATTACATGACCGGCCAGTCGGTCATGATCGATGGCGGAATCATTATGGCATAAACCAGCCGCTTCGGGACCGCCCGGTTCCGCCGGGCGGTCCTGATGTTGCGTAATAACGGGATAAGGATTCAATTTATGTCTTCGAAGGAACTTATTGTTGTCGCCAGTTTCAAAGCTAAGGACGGCATGGCAGAAACGGTTTTGAAGGAGTTGACTGCGTTATTGGAGCCGACCCGCAAAGAAGCCGGGTGCATTCAGTACGACCTGCATCGGGGCACGGATGATCCCGCGGTTTTCGTTTTTTATGAAACCTGGAAGAGCAAGCAGGTTCTTGGGGAGCACTTGGAGAAGCCCTACCTGC
>JABXKU010000146.1:0-3727 GCA_013619105.1 Desulfuromonadales bacterium | reverse complement strand
AACCTCCGGTGATCAGCCTTCTTGAAAAGTTAGATTAGGCCAAGACTATGGATGATGTTGGTATAGTATTTGATCGATACTGACATCAATGCTGTGGTTTTAAAAAACTTTTATCGACGAAGGGAGGGTTTTTGGGACTAGACAAGCATGGGTGTTTTACATCTGCGCTCTATGTTCAATGGAGAAACTTTTGTTGATAATTATCGACACATTTTGGAGGTATTATGGGAACAATAAGAAACAAAGCGCTTTCTCTGGTTATGGTCGCAGTCTTTTTGATTGTTGGTGGGTTTGTTAACGTAGATAAGGCTGTCGCCGTTGAAGGCATTATTCCGTACAGTGTTATCGGAACGAACGAATACAACCTGCCTGTCGGTTTTGATGAGCCGATCAATCTTCTTCTTTCCTACAATGTCTGGACGAACATAGATCAAGCTTATGATGCAAAAGGTAAAGAGGTGTCCTCGGGCTATGATCTCCTCGCTTCGGTTAATAAATTTGCCCGTCTTTTTACCATCGACGGCCTTGATAATTGGGGCTTTCTGTGGGAAGGCGTTCTCTCCTTTGGTTCCTTAACGACGGAAGATGGAAATCATGCTACCGGTCTGCTCGATCCTCAGACCGGTGTCGTAGCCTGGACCAAGCCTATCCCGAACTGGACCACATGTTTTGAATACTGGATGTATCTTCCTTTCGGGGACGACTCGCTCACGGGTGGGTCCCTCAACCACGCCTTTACCTGGATGAACAACCATCAGCTTTTCGATGGCAAAATCGTTGTCGACTGGGACCTCGGTTATAAGATCCGCGGTGATGCGCGGGTAAGTGGCGTTAAGTCCGAACAGGGCAACTCGCTGTTTACCAACTGGGTCGTCACCTATAAGCACAATGCCTGGTTCAATCCCAATATCCATTTCGACTATGAGGCGTCCGAATCCGGCAAAAATAAGAATACCGGCGCAACTATCGCTTCTGGCGAGAATATGCAGGTCGGTATCGGTAACAGCATGAAGCTCACCGATCGCCTGCTGTTCGATGTCTGGTACGCCCGTGGTATTGACGGAAGAAACGCTCCCAAGTCCAACAATGTCTTTACCCGCTTCATCTGGAGTTTCTAGGATTTCCTAGCCACTTCATAGGTACTGTGTATTACAGCAAACCTCCCCCGGAATCTCAGGGGGGGGGCTTGTTTATTGCCAAAGATATTGATTTGACCGGAACGCTCACTATCATCACCGGCAAAGCGATGGGTGTGGTCGATGTATCTGCCGATATAATTTTGAACAAGGGCGAGCAGGTTTATTTGACCATGGCAGGTTGAGAAAAGTTCTTATAGTTGCTTAACCCGCTAGGGTTGTTGATTGAAAAATAGCGTTTTAAATCAAGCTGATAGCGATTTGTATTTCTGGATTTCAATAATTATGGTTCTTGGACTCAATTGTCAATGAGACGGGAGTTTGGTATGATCAAACATCTTAACAAGCTAGCCCTCTTTTTTAATGAGGGAGTCTATCAATGATTGTTCGTGAGGTAGCAAGAATGCCTGAACATGATACCCGTGACCATGTCCAAAGAATCTACTCCTGTGTTTCCGGCAATAACGGAAACGACAGCAGGCAGGTAGATGCGCCTATCGCTACATCCTGGGAGCGCAGTCTTCAGCACTACGGCATCGACCCCAGCCAGCCTAATCCTGTTCAGGTTCTGACTTCTTCAGAGCTGAGAGACTACACCCGTCCCATAGAAGGTTTTTTGCGTATCGCCAAAGCCGGTGTTCAGCACCTGCATCGTCAGGTCGCCGATCTCGGTTACGCGACCCTATTGTGTGATGCCAACGGCGTGACTGTCGATTGGCGAGGAGACGAGCGTTACTCCCGCCAGTGGAAAGACGCCGGCCTCTATCTCGGTTCGGTCTGGAACGAATGTCAGGAAGGAACCTGCGGGGTTGGTACAGCGCTTGTCGAACAGGTTCCCCTCACGGTCCACAAAGATGATCACTTTCGCAGCCAAAATTCTGGTCTGACCTGTTCCTGCGCACCGATCATTGGTCCTACTGGCAAAACGATGGGCGTGATCGATGTATCTGCCCTTTACTCCCCTGATTCTAAAGACAGCCAGCATCTTGCCTTGCAACTGGTTATACAATCCGCACGTATGATTGAATCGGCCTATTTTCTCCGGCAGTTTGAAGACCAGTGGGTTCTGCAGTTGAGTTCGGAGCGGGAACTTGCCGAGGTGTCGAGCGAGTTTTTTATAGCTCTCGATGGTGGTGGGAGGATTCTGGCAGCGGACCAGGTGGCTCGTCGTGTGCTGAGTCTTGAGTCCGCTGGTTGCAATCTTGTCGGGTCCTTGGTCGGCGACATTTTTGATTTAGATTTTGAAAAGTTCCAGGATGTTTCTTCCCAGTCAGGCCTGATCCTGCCCCTTCGTTCTTTAAAGGCAGGGCATCAATTGTATGCTTCTTTGCGTTGTCCACAGGCTATTTCTCTCAAGCCGTGCCAGAGTGCAGTCGCAATGGCCCCTCAGAAACGGCAGATTCCACAACCCGGCGACCCATTGCCCCTCGATTACCTTGCGGGTTCGGATCGTAAACTCATGGACAGCGTCGCGCGTATCAAGCGTGTGATGGATAAAGCCATTCCTGTGCTTCTTAGCGGTGAGACGGGTACCGGCAAGGAGATGTTCGCCCAGGCGATCCATAATGCGAGCAGGCGGGCAGACAAGCCTTTTGTAGCGGTAAATTGTGCAGCAATCCCTGAATCGTTGATAGAGAGTGAACTCTTCGGTTACAAAGAGGGGGCATTTACCGGCGCGCGCAGCAAGGGAATGAGGGGTAAAATCTTACAGTCGGATGGCGGTACGCTGTTCCTCGATGAGATAGGGGATATGCCCGCAAGTCTGCAACCGAGATTGCTAAGAGTCCTCGCCGAGCGCGAGGTTACCCCCTTGGGGGGGGAGACGGCGATTTCGGTGGATCTGAATGTGATCTGCGCTACCCATCGCACCATCCTGGATATGGTAGCCATCGGTGAGTTTCGTGAGGATCTTTATTATCGCCTCAACGGAATCTCTTTCGAGTTGCCGCCCCTGCGGCAACGCTCGGATATGGCGCAACTGATCAAAGATGTACTGATTCTCGAATCTGAAACTAGCGGTGAACCGGCAATTATTGCTGACGAAGCCATGGGAGCCTTGAAGGAGTTTTCCTGGCCCGGTAATATCCGCCAGCTTCGCAACGCGCTGCGTTACGCCCTGGCGGTCTGCGAAAACAATCTCATTACCTGTGCCGACCTGCCGGAAGAGGTGATCGGTTCAGTCGGGTCGCAAATCTCTATTCCTGCGGCTTCCCCGCCTGAGCACAGTGCTACGGTTTTGCCAGAAAGCAAGCCTGAGCCAGAGCAGCTTGCCGCCGTCTCGGATGTCATCGGTGGACTCACTCCCATGGAATTGGCTGAGCGTCAGGTGATTCTTGATGCTCTGGAGAAGCATAAGTGGCATGTGTCCAAGGCCGTAAAAGAGGTCGGAATCAGTCGGGCGACTATGTACCGCAAGATGGAAAAATATGCCATAGTCCCGCCAAATAAGCGCTAAACCTGATGGCGTCTCAAAAAAGTACGCCCTACGGCGATGCGGCTTTTTTATGACCTCGACATATCAGATATATGCCTTCCCCCTGAAAAAACACCAGGCCTTGTAGGACGAAGTTTTTGTTTAGTTGTCCTATGAG
>JABXKU010000009.1 GCA_013619105.1 Desulfuromonadales bacterium | reverse complement strand
ATAACGAATAAGGATAGATAGCGCGAGGAACGAGCCGCGATCTTATCCCGTGGTTGAACAAGCCCGGCCGCAATACAGATAAAGCAAATATGTCGGTTTGTTTTTTTGGTTGCTAAGGAGTTGATCTTCTACACACTTTTTCGAAGGCGAGCGGGAGCCTTCACCTACTGAAGAGGCTAAAACATTCGATCCTTGCGACGGTCATTCGGACTGCAGATCCTCCTCTATTGAGATGGGCGCAAAGCGATGCCGTTTGGGCACTCTATCCCGATAACCACCCCGGTCGTCGAAAGGCTGTAATCAGCATAACCGCTTTACAACAGGGGCATTTAAACACCGGCTTTGGTCCCCTTTAGAGTGCGAGTGCGTTTTTGATCGGTACCGCTTTCGATGTAACGGAAGGTCACCTGGCCATCCCGACAGGCGAGGATGTTTTTCTCGGTGATGACACCGCGATAAAGATACCGGGCCAGATATTTAAGGGCCGGTAAGCCCTTGCCCACATGGGCACAGTCGACCACCCATTTGTGGGGGACACCGACCGGGATCGACAGCCCTGCATTACTTGCCGCCTCCAGGAATCGGGCACGAAAGACACGGGCCAGGGCGAATTCGTTGAACAGGTACTCTCCCTTGACCTTTTTCCACTGTCGTCTGCGCTTATCGACACCGCCGCCAGGCACAATGACATGCATATGCGGATGATAATCAAGGCGTCTGGTCTGGGTATGCAGTACGGCCGTCATCCCCATAGCCGCATCCAGATGCTTGGGGTTCAGACCGAAATCTTTCAGGGTGCTGATGGCACACGCGAATAGAATCGTATAAACCTTTTGCTGGAAATACCAGGCCAGCGGTCGGAGCTCATAAGGCAGGGTAAACGTCACCATGAAGTAAGGTACTGGCAATAACTTGGCCTGTTGCCGATCGAGCCACCTGCTTGCTTCATGATTCTGGCATTTGGGGCAACTGCGATGCCCGCAGGACAGAGGCCGCCATTCGGCCCTGCCACATTCGGTACAACGCACACGAAGCTCTCCCGAATCGGCCGTGCGACAGCGCTCTATGGCACGGAGCGCGTTCAGGTGACCAGGGAGCAGACGGTTCGCATATTTGACGATAAAAGCATCCCGAAATTGCGCGACAATAGAGGCCATGTCTATCATCACAGCCGCCGTAAATCGACATGCAGGCCATTGATCAGGTTGTCGATGGCGGTTAGGCTATCTTGCTCCGTGACCTTGGTCAGGTGGGCATAGCGAGCGGTAGTGGTGGGACTGGAATGGCCGAGCAACCCCTGAATATGGCGCAGGCTCAAGCCCCGTTCGAGCAGATGGGTGGCAAAACTGTGGCGGAGGGAATGGATGGAGATTTTTTTTTAATGCCGCACTCTTTGACGAGCACTTTCATGGCCACCTGAGTGCTGCCACGATCCATGTGGGCTGTCGCCTGGCACACCGTTTCAAGTGTGCCCCGGGCGCTGGGGAACAGTAAATAAGGGTGTCGATGCTTGCACCACAGGGCACGTAAAGCTTGGCAGGTAAGACCAGGCAACGGCACCAACCGATCTTTGTGCCCCTTGCCACGGCGGACATGCACCTGTCGTCGCTGAGCATCGATATCGCCAACTTGCAGCGACAGGGTCTCTTCCAGACGGAGCCCCATGGAATAGGTGGTGAGGAAAAACACCCGGTAGCGTAATTTACGGGCTGCCCCGATAAGGCGCTCAACCTCTGTCAGCGTCAGAATGTCGGGGATTGTATGAACCTTCGGCGGCTTGATAATGTTGACCCATTGCCAGTCAACCTTGAGGACATGTCGCCAAAAGAATTGCAGGCCATTGCGGTCTACTTTGACCGTACTCCAGGAGTGGGATTCAACTAGCTGACCAAAGTAGATCTCCAACTGGTCGGGACTCAGCAGGTCGGGACAGCAATCGAAATGCTTAGTCACCCGACGAACCGCACGGGCGTAAACATCGATGGTACTGTCACTCTTACCCTGCAGTTTCAGCATGCGCAGATGGCGTTTGTACAGATCGTCAAAGCGGGATTGTTCGGCTGCATTCATGGCAAACTCCTTCCGTCAGAATGGGGTCCGGCATTGGACCATTCCAAGAAGGTATACCCTGACTGCGAGATTGATAGTGATTAGGGTTTTTTTTTCTGCCGCGATAGCGGCTTCGTTCAACCATGATATCTAGCGGATCGACAATAGCTGGGCGGTGACCAGGTGCTTGTCCTTGAGAAAATCGAAACCTGCGGATAGGTTCAGCCCCCCTTTCTCTTTCCCTCACCAGTCAATCCAACGCCCATCGGGCATCCCGCACACCTGTTTTTCCCTCCTCGTTCAATGCGCCAGCAAGAAATGATATAATCAGGGAGCAGGGCCAACACCATTCCCCTGGAGAGAGCATGTCGGAAGATATGGAACTGGCAGCCAAGGTTCATTACGGCTTTTTGCCCGAAGACTACGAAGATAACCGGCTGAACATCGCAGTTAATCTGCGCCCCCTGTACGCCATCGGCGGCGACTACTGCAGTATCCTTCCGCTGGGAAAAAATCGCCTATTGACCTGTATCTGCGATGCGGTCGGCCATGGCGTCTCGGCGGCACTCTTTGCGGCGCGGATTAATACCTATGTTCTTACCCATGCCGAGTTGGATCAGGATCTCTGCAAGCTGGTTTCCGGGCTGAACTCCTATCTGTGCAAACGCCTGTCCGACACGGGCATATATGCGACCTTTTACGCCCTGTTGTTAGATTTCGAAGCGAGCACGATAACTCTGAGTGGCGCTGCCCACCCACCGGTCTTGCAACTTGAAAAAGGCCAGGACCGGTGCAAGGAGTGGCCATCGATTACCACCTTTATCGGCATGGATGATCCGCTGCCCGTGCCCTGTGGTTCGACGCCGTTGCGATTAAATTCCGGAGATCGTTTTCTGCTCTATTCCGATGGTCTGATCGAAGTGGAAGATGCCCACGCCCAAGCCTTTGGAACACAAAGACTGTCCAGCACTTTGATCGCAAACCGTAGTCTCACTGGCCAGGCTTTGAATACAGCCATCCTGATGCAGGCAGAGGCGCATGCTGCTGACGGTTTTAACGATGATGTCTTACTGATGAGTATTACGATCAAGTAGCCTTCAGTGCCGAATATTTAAACGCGTACACTGCCCCCCCGTACCGGAAGGTTCTGACATGCAACTTCCAGAATCCGTTTCTGCGACACCGGCCAACGACGAACGGAGGATGTCCAACATCTTTGAGCGCTACCTAACGGTCTGGGTTGGGCTCTGTATTGTCGCCGGCATATTGCTGGGTAAAATCGCTCCCAACCTGGCCACCACCCTGGATAGTATGGCGATTACAGTTAATGGCGCTCCGGTAGTATCCATTCCCATCGCGGTCTGCCTGTTTTTCATGATGTATCCGATCATGGTGAAGATCGATTTTGCCTCGGTGGTCAAAACCGGCAAAAGCGGCAAACCGGTGCTGCTGACCCTGCTGGTGAACTGGGGCATCAAGCCCTTTACCATGTATGCTTTGTCCCTGCTGTTTCTTGGCGTGTTGTTTCGCGGATTGATCGGTGCCGAAGCCATGGACCTGGTCAAGTTGCCCTTCGGCCTCGACCTGCCTGTGGGTGCGGCCCACGGTGCCGGAACGGTGGTGCTGCACGAGGGGATGAAGATGCTGCAGATTCCTCTGTGGCGCAGTTACCTGGCCGGTTGCATTCTGCTCGGCATCGCGCCCTGCACTGCCATGGTGCTGGTCTGGGGTTATCTGGCCCGGGGCAACGACAGCCTGACTCTGGTGATGGTCGCCCTGAACTCGCTGACCATGCTGCTGCTCTACGGTGTGCTGGGCGGCTTTCTACTGGGCATCGGCCGCCTGCCGGTGCCCTGGCAGGCGTTACTGCTGTCCATCGGCATCTACGTTGCGCTGCCGTTGGTGGCCGGGTATTTCTCCCGCCGCTGGCTGGTCGCGGCCAAGGGTCAAGAATGGCTTCAGCACAAGTTCCTCCATCGACTGACGCCGGTGACCATCATCGCTCTGCTGACCACTCTGGTGCTGCTGTTCAGCTTCAAGGGCGAAGTCATCCTGAACAACCCGCTAACCATCCTCTGGATCGCTATTCCCCTCTTCATCCAGACCGTTATGATCTTCGCTCTGACCTATGGTATTGCCAAAAAACTTGGTCTCAGCTACGAAAATGCCGCACCGTCCGCCCTGATCGGTGCCTCTAACCATTTCGAGGTGGCCATCGCCACTGCGGTCATGCTGTTCGGCCTTTCCTCCGGTGCGGCCCTGGCCACCGTCGTTGGGGTGCTGATCGAGGTACCGGTGATGCTGATGCTGGTGGGAGTCTGTAAACGAACCACGGGATGGTTCCAGCAGAGCTAAGATACGAAGGATCAACGAGGTCTTTGCTCAAATAGAGTTTATATTTCCGAACTATTCACCCTTGCTATATCCGAAAAACCGGATTATTGTATTCAATATGAAAAACACGACCGCTCTCTTCAAGGCCCTGGCCCACCAGACCCGATTGCGCATCCTTTGTCTGCTTCTCGATGGGGAAGTATGCGTTTGCCAGATCATGGCTATCCTTAGCCTGCCCCAGTCGACAGCTTCCCGCCATCTGGCTATTCTGAAAAATGCGGGACTAGTCGAGGACCGTCGGGACGGCACTTGGGCGCACTACTCTCTGGCCAGGAACTGCAGCCCCCTGGCTGGCCAACTGCTGGAAGTATTGGGGGAACATCTGCCCCATACCAACATCGGGGCCGAGGATTGCCAAAAACTGTCGGAGGCTTTGCAGAAAAAGGACTGCGCCTGATTTTTTATCTAAAATATCCGATTTTTCGGATATTGCACGATCGATCGAACGAAAGGAAGGTGGGCCCTTGGATAGTCCCAAAAAACAGACGCCGCAAGAAATCCTGCAAGGGATCATGAAGCTGTGCGCCAACTGTGACACCTGCCGCACCATGATGGAGGACGATTGCGCGTTTTTCATCGAACTCTATAGACTCTGGGATCAGGAACATGAGGACGGGGTGCCCATCAGCGAGGCGCAGCTGCGCTACCTGACCGAACTTTGTACCTTCTGTGGACTATGCCCCTGCCCCAAGGTTCCCATGGACGTGATGGAGGCCAAGAGCCGCTACATCGAGCAAGAAGGCATGCCGCTGGCGACCCGTCTGCTCAACGATGTCCCGCGCATGGCCCGTCTGTGCGGCACCTTTCCCAAGCTGTCCAAGGCTTTGCAATCGAACAGCGTGCTTGGCCCTCTGCTGCGTAAAGCCACCGGCTTGCATCCCGAGCGTCAACTACCGACCTTTCCGAAACAGAATTTTTTCAAATGGGCGGCCAGCCAAGGCCTTGACCAAAAACGGAACGGCGAGCATCGGGTGGCCTACTTTGCCGGTTGCACCGCCGGTTATCTGTTCCCCGAAATTGGACGCAGCGTGGTGGAGATCCTGCAGCATAACGGTGCCACGGTCTACGTTCCGCCCCAGCAGTGTTGCGGCATGCCCTTTTTGGTAGAAGGAGATCGAAAGCGTACCCTACAGCTGGCCCAGGACAACATGGAGCGCCTGCTCGAAACGGTTAGCGACGAAGACGATCTGGTCTACTCCTGCCCCACCTGCGGATATTTCCTAAAAAAACTGCTCAAAGAACGGGCTTATTATTCCGATGCCTACCAGCAATCGGTGAATGCCAACGAAAAAGAACTAAAGGTGCCGGCCCCGGAGAAAGGCGAGAACCAGTTCTGGACCTTAAGAAAGTCTATGTACCGGGAGATTCTCAAAGACGACGGCTATTTCTCTGGCATCGACCCCCTTGACCGGGTCGCCCTATCGGATCACCTCTTCGATTTCGGAGCGTATCTGACCCGCCTGCAGGGTGAAGGACGGCTCGCCACCAACTTCAGGCCCCTGCCGGAGCGCCTTGCCTATTTTGCCCCCTGCCACCTGCGGGAGCAAAAGATGGGACTGCCCTATCTGGATCTGCTGAAACTGGTTCCCGAACTGGAAATCGAACAGGTCGGCAGCGATTACGACTGCTGTGGGATGGGGGGAGTTTTTGGGTTCAAAGAGCATTTCCACCAAAAGTCTCTGGATCTGGGGGGACCGTTGATGGACAAGATTCGCAAGTGCAATCCGCAGGCTATTGTCACCGATTGCATGAGCTGCCGCCTGCAATTCAATCATTGCCTGCCCTACCCTGTTTATCATCCGGTTGAAGTTCTGGCCCGGGCCTATCGGGCGGAGCAGCCCTGAGACGGTTACCGGTGACGAGACTCGCCTCCGATTACCTTAGGCTGGTTTACAGTCTTAAACGATTTATGCCTGACGGAGTACGTTCAATGGATCATCAAACGGATGAAGATATGACCACGGAAGGGACAGCCCAGAGAAATTTTCTCAGCAAGCATCTTGGCGTGAAAATTGGACTATTTCTGATCGTCTGGTTCCTGCTCTATCGGCAGCTGCTGCCTCTGGCGCGGTTTCTCAGCTACGATCTCATCGGCCTGCAGCTGGAATCCCACCTGGGCTCGGCGGTGGAATTCTTTCTCTACGATACCCCCAAGGTCTTGATGCTGCTGATACTGGTGGTATTTGGCGTCGGCGTATTACGCAGCTTCATTACCCCTGAGTTGACCCGGCAAATCCTGGCCGGTCGCCGGGAAAGTACCGGCAATGTGCTGGCCGCCCTGCTCGGAGTGGTGACGCCCTTTTGTTCCTGCTCAGCGGTGCCCTTGTTTATCGGCTTTGTTACCGCCGGCATCCCCCTGGGCATCACCTTTTCCTTCCTCATCTCGGCCCCAATGGTCAATGAAATTGCCCTGGTGCTGCTGTTCGGCCTGTTGGGCTGGAAAATCGCCGCCCTGTACTTTGTCACCGGGATACTCATTGCTACGATAGCCGGTTGGACCATCGGCCGTATGAAACTCGAGAACTATGTGGAAGACTGGGTGCGGGAGATGCAGGTCAATCAGGCAGCCATGCCCGACAACCGCCAATCCTGGGAAGACCGGGTTCGGTTCGGCATCGAAGCGGTGCGGGATATTGTCGGCAGGGTCTGGCTCTACGTGGTCATCGGCATTCTGATCGGAGCGGCCATCCACGGCTTTGTGCCAGAAAATTTCATGGCCAGCATCATGGGCAAGAGCGCCTGGTGGTCGGTACCGGTCTCGGTGCTGATTGGCATCCCCATGTATACCAACGCCGCCGGCATCATTCCGGTGGTGGAAGCGCTGCTCGGCAAGGGGGCCGCATTGGGCACCGTGCTGGCTTTTATGATGAGCGTCATCGCCCTCTCCTTTCCGGAGATGGTGATTCTGCGCAAGGTACTCAAGCCGCGGCTGATCGCTACCTTTATCGCCGTGGTCGGTGCCGGCATTCTGCTCGTCGGATATCTGTTTAACCTTATTATTTGATGCATTCTCAAAAACTTAAAGGATGGCTAAGCAAAAATTTCGTTCTACAAGGCTTGGTGTTTTTTCAGGAGTGAAGGCATACGTCTAGTATGTCGAGATCCTGAAAAAACGCCGTAACGCAGTAGGGCGGATTTTTTACGACGCCATCATTATTTGAATCAACGAGGAGCTTATTATGAAAATTCAGATTTTGGGAACCGGCTGCGCAAAATGTAAGAAACTGGCCAAAAACGCCGAAACTGCCGCCCAGGAGTTGCACTTGGAATATGAGTTGGTTAAAGTGACTGACATCCAGGAGATCACCGCTTTCGGGGTTCTCATGACTCCGGCCCTGGCCATAGACGGGCAGGTCAAACTGTCGGGGAAGGCTCCTTCCGTCAAGGAACTCAAGGGGCTATTGAGCACCTGACCCTTACCTTTATCAAGCGAGGCTTTTGATGAAAATTTTTACTGTTTTGCAGAAATATTGTCTTTGCTTCAGCTTTATCGCTCTTTTGGCAATGTCACTACTGACCAATGCCAGCGCCGCACAGTCGGCCCCTGCAAACGCATCCGAAACGGCCAATCTCCTGCAGCATCAAGTCAAAACCGTGGTCTATTACTTTCACGGCAACATGCGCTGCGCTTCCTGCAGAAAAATCGAGGCCTATACCAAAGAAGCCCTCCAGTCCGAGTTTGCCGAAGCATTACAAACCGGAAACCTGGAATTGCAAGTGATCAATGTGGACGAATCTGCCAATGAGCATTACGTGCAGGATTTTCAATTGTATACGCGCTCGGTGATTCTGGAAAGACGCGCGGGGGACCAGCAGCAACAGTGGAAAAACCTTGACCAGGTCTGGAGTCTTATCCGCGACAAAACAGCCTTTATGGAGTATGTACAGAAACAGATTGAGACCATGATGGAAGGGGCTTGAGCATGCATGAGTATGCCCTGGCCATCGCCTCAGCCTTCTGGTTTGGCGTGCTGACCTCGATCAGCCCTTGCCCCTTGGCGACAAATATCGCTGCCATCTCTTTCGTCGGCCGGCGGGTGGATAGTCCGCGGCAGGTTTTTTCCGCAGGCCTGCTTTACACCTCCGGACGTAGTCTGGCGTATCTGGCCCTTGGCAGCCTTCTGGTCTCCAGCATGCTTTCTGCACCTTTTTTGGCCCAAGTTCTGCAAAAATACATGAATCGCGCCCTGGGGCCGATCCTGATTTTGGTGGGTTTGGTGTTACTGGAGGTGGTTTCTTTTAATCTGCCCGGGAGCGGCGTTGGTGACCGGCTTCAAAAAAAGGCCGAGTCCATGGGCGTCTGGGGCGCCGGAATGCTCGGATTTCTGTTCGCCCTGTCCTTTTGTCCGACGTCGGCGGCGTTGTTTTTTGGCAGCCTGCTACCCTTGGCTCTGCATCAAGGTTCCGGCGTGATGCTGCCAGCGGTCTACGGCATTGCTACCGGCCTGCCCGTGTTGATATTTGCCGTGCTGATCGCCCTTGGGGCCAACAAGGTCGGTCAGGCGTTCAATCATATCCAGGCTTTCGAACGCTGGGCCAGACGGATTACCGGTGCCCTGTTCATTCTGATCGGGGTGTATTACTGCTTGGCGGTGTTTTGGGGCATCTCACTGTAAACTCCCCCCCCCCGTAAGGCACCTTGGTCTAACACGGGCCGCAGTGAGGAGCGATCGCCTGCCCCTTCTTCTCTGGGGTAGGTACTTTTTGAATATACGTACTCAGATGGCCGCAGCCAAGGCAGGACAAGAACTATCAACCTCCAGGAATGTGCTGTTCAATCCTTTTGGGAGCCCTGTCAAATCCAGAAAAAACTTGAAAATTGAGCGTTAATTTTGCATAGTACGGGACCTCAACAATACCCTGAAACCGCAAATTTTAACCCTAATGGAGGGACAACGATGATCGGCACTCCACTGAAACAAGGCGCAACTAAAATTCTGATGCTCGGCAGTGGCGAACTGGGCAAGGAAGTGGTCATCGAGGCAATGCGCTTCGGCATTGAAGTCATAGCCGTCGACCGTTATGCCGATGCACCAGCCATGCAGGTGGCCCATCGCAGCCATGTTATCGACATGCTTGATCGCGAGGCTCTGTCCCGAGTGATCAACCAGGAAAAACCGGACTTCATCGTTCCTGAAATTGAGGCGATCAATACCGAATACCTGCTCGAACTCGAGAAGGAAGGCTTCAACGTCATCCCAACCGCTCGGGCTACCAACCTGACCATGAATCGGGAAGGCATTCGTCGCCTGGCGGCCGAGGATTTGGGCCTGCTCACCGCTAAGTACCTATTTGCCACCACTCTTGAAGAGTTTCGCAATGGCGTACAGGAAATCGGCCGGCCCTGTGTGGTCAAGCCGATCATGAGTTCCTCCGGCAAGGGCCAGAGCACGGTTCGCGCAGAGGGCGATATCGACAAGGCCTGGGCCTATGCTCAAGCCGGAGCACGGGGCACCGGCGACAAGGTGATCATCGAGGAATTTATCCCCTTTGACTACGAAATCACCCTGCTCACCGTGCGCCACGCCAACGGCACCAGCTACTGCCCACCCATCGGTCATGTACAAGAAGGCGGCGACTACCAGGAATCCTGGCAGCCCATGGCCATGACTCCGGCAGCGCTGCAAGAAGCACAGAACCAAGCCAAGACTGTCACCGACGCCCTGGGTGGCACTGGTCTTTTCGGCGTTGAATTCTTCATCAAAGGCGACACGGTCTTTTTCAGCGAAATCTCACCGCGCCCCCACGACACGGGCATGGTGACGATGGTCACCCAGAACATGTCGGAGTTCGAACTGCACGTGCGGGCAATCCTCGGTTTGCCGGTACCGGAAATCGAACTCCTCTCGCCCGGAGCTTCTCATGTGGTCTTGGCCACTGAGCATTCCGACAATGTCAGCATCACCGGCGTGGCGGAGGCCTTGACCGTACCCCGCAGCAAAGTGCGTGTGTTCGGCAAGCCCGATACCCGCCCCGGTCGGCGCATGGCGGTAGCCTTGGTCCTCGCTGATAACGTTGAAGAGGCCCGCAAGCAGGCTGCAAAGGCCGCAGCTGCGATGAAGGTGGTGCCCCGCTAAACAGGAGCCATCGATAGTTCTTTATCTACAAAAGTCCCCGGTGATTGTTAATCACCGGGGACTTTTTATTTCCATAAAGCCTGCGTTAAAATCAGCCCTTGTTTGCTCTCTTGCCCTTGACGAATGGCCTATTTGCAGTTTTAGTAATAAATAAACCAGCAAATGCTCAATTGCCAATCTCTCCATTTATAGGACAGACTATGCCTTGGGACCTAGACCGTGCCAGAAGCTTGGTTGCATCTGATCCAAGTCTGGCCGCATTCGAGGTGCATCACGAAGCAGGCGAATTGCATCTCAACAACGCTAGGGGCATATTTGTGCGCCTGATACCAGCCAACCGGCCAAGACACTGGCAGATGGCATATTTTATTCAGGGCACCGGTTGGCAATGCCGGGAGTTTATCGGGCCCCTCAATGAATGCCTGGAGTTGCTACGCAACGATCCTCACTACCTGTTTTGGGAAGGTTAACCGAATCACCTCTTTCAATATGTAATTAGAAAAGGCGCCACTCCTTTTGGAATGGCGCCTTTTCTTTTGTCTCTAAATCGAAAACAATGCAGGTCAGATCTTGCTGCCAGTGATCCGTTCCATAGCCTCGAGATACTTCTCCGAAGTTTTGCGCACGATCTCTGCCGGCAAAGAGGGCGCCGGAGCCTGCTTATTCCAGTCGAGGGTCTCCAGGTAATCCCGCAGAAACTGCTTATCGAAACTTGGCTGGGAACCGCCAGGGCAATATTGGTCCGCAGGCCAGAAGCGGGATGAATCGGGAGTCAGGGCTTCGTCGATCCAGATCAGCCGATCCTCAAAGAGACCAAATTCGAATTTGGTATCGGCGATGATAATCCCCTTGGCGGCCAACTCTTCCCTTGCCCGCAGATAGATGGCCAAGCTGGCCTCCTTGGCCTGCTGGGCCAATCCTGGCGCGCACAGATCCACGGCCTTATCAAAGGAGATATTCTCGTCGTGGGCGCCCAGTTCCGCTTTGGTCGAAGGGGTAAAGATCGGATCTGGAAGCTGCTGGCTCTCCTGCAGACCGGAGGGTAGGACAATTCCACAGACACTGCCCTGACGGCCATATTCCTTCCAACCGGAACCGGTAATATAACCACGAACAATGCACTCGATGGGCAGCGGTGAGGCCTTTTTGACCAGCATACTGCGTCCTTCAAGCTGGTCCCGGTATTTGTGTGTCACTGCCGGAAAATCGTTGACCTCAGTGGCCACCAGGTGATTGGGCACGATATCGGTCATGCGCTCAAACCAGAATTTGGAGACCTGAGTCAGAACGAAACCTTTGTCGGGAATACCTTCGTTCATGATTACGTCAAAGGCGGAAATACGGTCACTGGTAACGATCAACAGATGCTCGCCTAGGTCATAGATATCACGGACCTTGCCACGGTTGACTAACTGCAGATCGCTGCAGTCGCTTTGCAATACGATGGGTGTCATGATGCCAGATCTTCTTCCTTAAGAGAGTTTTGCAAGGCCGGGTGGATGTGGATATCGGCCTCTTTTCGCAGTTCTTGAAGACGGGTTTCAAGTAGGGTTTCTTTTTTGCGAGCAAGCAGGACCTTCTCCAACTCGGCACGTTTTTCATCGTCCAACTTGGACATATCGGCCTGTTGACGGGCCTTGAAGGCAACGACTACAGACTTGCCGTCCACCTCGAAAACCTTGTCAGCGGTGATCTTTTCTTTGCTGAGATCAAAAGCTACCGCAGCCACACCAGCAGCACTACCGATACGCGGCACAAAGGTGCCGTAAGAGCGGGAGAAGAAACCGGTCTCTTCAACTTTTTGCTTCGCCTTACGGGCAGAGGCAACCAACGTTTTGCCGCCCTGCACGTCGGCCAACACCTTTTCTGCCGCCTGGCGAGCCAAGGGGTAACTCTGCTCCTGGCGATAAGCTGATTCAACAGCGGTCCGCACTTTCGCCAGTTCGGCCACATGGCTGGGTTGACGTTCTTTTAGGACCGGCAGATAGATAGCGGTAGCCAGGGGCACCGGTCGGCCCAATTCATTTTCCTTGAGTTTAAAGGCCGCCTGGTTAAGTTCCGACGCCTTGCCAATACCGGGCACCGTAGAGCCCCGTTCAAAGGCGGCGGTGGTCTTCACGGTCAGACCGTTGGCTTCGGCAGCCGCAGCCAGGTCACCGCTCTTGCGGTGAATATTGTAGGTATCCATAGCCTTTTCCATAGCCAACTGACGGGACTGTTCCTTGATAACCCCCGCTTTGACTTCATCGAGAACGTCAGCCAACTCTTTGACCCCCGCTTCGATCCGGCCCTGGCAGAGAATAATATGGTAGCCGAAGTTGGTCTCGACAATGTCGCTCAGCTGACCTGGCTGCAGAGAAAAGACCACCTCTTCGAAGGCCGGCACCATCGTGCTACGGGTAATAAAGCCAAGGGCACCACCTTGAGCAGCGCTGCCGGCATCATCCGAATAACGACGGGCCAATTCGGCGAAGTTCTGATTATCTTTGTTCTTAATTTGCAGAAGAAGCTTTTCAGCCAATTGACGCTTCTGCTGCTTGACCTTAGGCGCCGCATCGGCGTCAACGCGCAACAGAATGTGCGAGGCCTGGACCTGCTCGGCTACATCAAACTGGGCCTGGTGACGCCGGTAATAAGTCTGCAGCGCTTCCTCACCGAGATCAACCTCCCCTTCATAGCTGGCCGGTTCGAACTTAAGATAGTTCAAGGCCACCATCTCGGCCACCCGGAACTGCTCCTGATGATTATCGTAATAGCCCTGCAACGCCTCGTCAGTAACCTTGACCTTGCTTTCAAAGAGGGCAGGTGCCAAGCGCACATAAGCCAGGTTGATCTTTTCGTTGCGGCGCAGATATTCCTCGGAAACCTCTTCGGCACTAACCGTGGCCGCCTCTTCGATCTGCTGCCGGACCTTTTCGATCAGCAACTGATGGCGCTGGCTGTCTTCGAACTCCTCCGAGGTCAGACGCTCATGCTCAAGAACCTTGAGATATTGTTCCTTGTTAAAAGCGCCGCCGACCTGAAAGGCCGGAATCATAGAGATGGCCTCGACCAACTCGCTCTTGGATACCTTGATGTCCCGATCGTCTGCATCCTGCAGCAGCAGGGTCTGACTGATCAGACTCTCCAGTGCCTGCCCTTCCAGTCCGAGTTGTTTTTCCCTCTCGGGGGTGAAGCCTTCACGGTAAATATTCTGGTAAAGGCGTCGCATATTGTCGTAGACGCCACGGAAATCGCCAAAGGTCAACCGTTGGCCGTTAATTTTAACCGCCACGTCGCCATCGGCTCCGCTGTCGCGCCCGCCCTGGCCCCAGACCAGGAAAATAGTTCCGACAAAGGCAGCAATGATGACCCAGAACACAATCTTGACCACCACCGACTTCTGTTTTCTTCTTATTAAGTCCAGCATCGGCAAAGACTCCTTTTAACTACATGTTTTCAGGCTACAAACGAAAAAAAGCATGGTAGTCAATCGGCCTTAAAATTGCAACTGCTTTCTCCTTTTGCCCCTTGAAAATAGCTCGTTGTTCTGGTAGTGTAACTGACATTTTTCCACACCCTGCATTGCCTGTCCCAGCCGCTTCACCCAGCGGTCGGTTAAAAGGAGTCCGCATCTCATGTTCAACCTTTTTGACGTCATCTTCGGTATGTTTTCCAATGATCTGGCTATCGACCTCGGCACCGCCAATACTCTTGTCTATTTAAAGAGTAAGGGCATCGTGGTCAGCGAGCCGTCGGTGGTGGCGGTACAAAAGGATCATATGGGCCAGAGAAAGGTTCTGGCGGTCGGCATGGAAGCCAAAAAGATGCTGGGCCGAACCCCCGGCAGCATCATTGCCATTCGACCAATGAAAGACGGCGTCATTGCCGACTTTGACATCACTGAAGAGATGCTGCGCTACTTCATTCAAAAGGTTCATAACCGTAAAACCCTGGTGCGACCGCGGATCGTTATCTGCGTTCCTTCCGGCATTACCCAGGTAGAAAAACGCGCTGTCAAGGAATCGGCCGAATCGGCCGGGGCCCGCGAAGTCTACCTGATCGAAGAACCAATGGCTGCGGCCATCGGCGCCGGCCTGCCCATCACGGAAGCTTCGGGCAACATGATCGTCGACATCGGCGGCGGCACCACCGAGGTGGCCATCATCTCCCTGGCTGGGATAGTCTACGCCAAAAGCGTACGGGTCGGTGGTGACAAACTCGACGAGGCTATCGGCCAGCACCTTAAACGCAAATACAACATGCTTATCGGCGAACGTACCGCCGAACAGATCAAAATCGAAATTGGCAGTGCCTACCCCGAAGAGGAAATCCGCACCATGGCGGTCAAGGGCCGTGACCTGGTCTCCGGTATTCCCAAAACCCTGCAGATCGACTCCATAGAAATCCGTGAAGCCCTGTCCGAAACGGTCAATGCCATCGTCGAAGCAGTTCGCATTTGCCTGGAGCAGACACCACCGGAACTGGCCGCCGACATCGTCGACAAGGGCATCGTTCTGGCCGGTGGCGGCGCTTACCTGCGCAACCTCGACAAGCTGCTGGCTGACGAAACCGGCCTACCGGTGGTCATCGCTGAAGAGCCCTTGTCCTGTGTTGTCCTTGGCTCCGGCAAGGTACTGGACGAACTTGACCTGCTCAAGCGGGTCACCATCTCTTCCTAAACGCGTTGCACCCTTAAAGGCTGGTCGGTTCTCGGAGTTGCAAAGCCCTCTTGGGGGGAACCTAAAACGCTAAAGTCCAACCCAAAGCTGCACCTGTTGGCCTTGAGGATATTCAACCATTTCGCGATCTTGCTGAATAATTTTCCTCGGGGGATTTTCAGCAGGGGAGAGGGCGCCAAGCCCTCTTTTTTCTTTGGCTGACTCTTTTTCTGCGAATTTTACCGCTATGCTGGAGCTACTTCGCAAATACCGCGTTCGATTGTTGGCTGGCGGCCTGGTACTGGCCGCCCTGCTCTTCTATTCGACCAACCTCCGCCACCAAAGCAACACGACCCTCTTTGAAAAGGTTGTGTTGCAAATCGCGGCACCGCTACTGTACAGCTTTGACAGTACCTGTTGCACAGTAAACGGAATGTGGAGTCGCTACCTGTGGTTGATCAACACCGAAGAACAGAACAAAATACTACGGACTGAGAATCGTCGACTGCAGTGTGAACTGACCGACTTGCAGGAGGTGCGCCTTGCCAACCAAAGGCTGCGAAAGCTCCTCGACTTCCGTGAAGCCAGCGGTTTTTCCGGGGTGGCAGCGAGGGTCATCGCCGTCGACGCCAGTAGCCTGTTTCGCACCGTACTTATCGATAAAGGCAGCAAACACGGCCTGCGGGAAGGGTTACCTGTGGTGGTGGCCGAAGGGGCTGTCGGCCGGGTTGTTAAATGCACCCCCCGACAATCACGGGTATTGCTGGTCACGGACGCCTCATCCAGCGTGGCGGCCCTGGCACAGCGTAGCCGGACCAGGGCCATTTGCCGCGGCCAGGGCGACTATCTGACCCTCGAATTTGCCTTGCGCCGTGATGACATTGCGGTCGGCGACCACATTGTCACCTCAGGCACCGGTGGCACTTTCCCCAAGGGTCTGGTCCTCGGTCAGGCCAGCGATATCGAACGGGAAGCGTACGGACTGTTCCAGACCGTCACTGTAATCCCAAAGGTTGACTTCAGCCGCCTTGAAGAGGTGTTGGTGCTACTAGGGGAAACGCCGTGAATCTGGTAGTCGGCTATTTCTTCCTCGGCCTTGCTGGCATTCTGGTCGAAACCGCCATAGCCCCAGCACTGCTGCCCCTGCGGCTAACCCCGGAACTACTGCTGATTCTGGTCATCTACCTCGGACTCTATCGCCAGGGGTTTTACGGCGGCCTGGCAGCCTACACCCTTGGACTGCTGCAGGACAGCTTTGCCGGCAGCTGCCTGGGACTCTACGGCCTAATTTTCCTGGTCCTATACCTGTCTCTGCGCGGACTGGCCGAACGACTCCATACCGGCAGCCCGATCCTGATGCTTTTCATGGTACTTTGCGGCACTCTGTTTCAGGCTGCCATGTTGATTTTTCTGCTCGGGTTTCTAACCGATGCCGGGCCAGTCTGGCGCAACATCCTGAGCTCCTTGCCGTTACAAGTCCTGCTCAACCTGATTTGCGCCTGGTTGCTTCTTTCTATCCCGCAGTTGCTGCGCCGTCATCAATCACTGCGTCGCACCGCTAAACGCCTGTAATCCGGACTCACTATTTATGGCCCTTAACACCGGCTGGTCGGGCTCACCTGCCCTGAAAAAACGATTTATTATCGCCTCCCTGGCAGCCCTAACGATCTTTGTGCTGCTGTTTCTGCGCCTCTGGTATCTTCAGATCATTCAGACCGATACCTACCAGGCTTTGTCGGAAAAGAACCGCACCCGCTATATCCCCATTGCCGCCCCCCGAGGACCGATCGTCGATCGGGACGGGCACATGCTCGTTGACAGCCGGCCCGCCTTTCGCATCGCCGCATTGCGTCAGGAAGTCGAAGACCCTGAAAAACTGCTGGCACGCCTATCTGAACTCCTCGATCTCGACTTGGCCACCCTACAGCAACGCTGGGCTGCCGGCCGACGCTTTCCCCGCTACCGCCCGGTGCCCCTGGCTGACGATGTCAGTCGCCGCGCACTCGAACAGGTCATGGAGCACTCTTTCGAACTGCCCGGAATTCTAACCGAGGTTCGTCCGGTGCGCTTCTACCCTTACGGAAAATCTGCCGCGCATCTGTTTGGCTACCTGGGAGAGATTACCGAAAAAGAGCTGCGTACCGCCCCCTACCAAATCTATCGTGGCGGCGATTTCGTCGGCAAAAATGGCCTGGAGAAGGCTATCGAACCCTACCTTAACGGCATTCCCGGCGAACGACGCGTAGAAGTCGATGTTAAGGGGAAAAAACTGCGCATTCTCAAAACCCAGGAACCGATACCGGGCAATCGCGTCACTCTGACCATAAACCGCGACCTGCAACTAGCCACCGAAGCGGCTTTTGGCGACCAGGCCGGTGCCGCAGTGGCTCTTGATGTGCATACCGGAGAGGTGCTGGCTATGGTTAGCAATCCGGGTTACGACCCCTCCCTGTTCGCCCGCGGCATCACCGGCAAAGAATGGGTCGAACTGCTACAAAACCACCTCGACCCCCTGCAAAACCGCGCCCTCAAGGGCCAATATCCCCCCGGCTCGATTTTCAAGATCGTCACCGCTTTAGCGGCCTTGGAAAACGGTCAAACAACAGCTCATACCAAGGTCAATTGCCAAGGTCAATTAACCGTCGGCAATCGCTCCTTTCGTTGCTGGAAAAAGGGTGGTCACGGCATCACCAACTTAAAAAAGGCCCTAAAGGAAAGCTGCGACGTCTGGTTTTATGAAGTGAGTCAACAGGTCGGTATCGATCGTATCGCCGCCATGGCCCGCCGTCTTGGCCTGGGAGCACCAACCGGTCTAGGCTTAGCCGGCGAACGCAAAGGGCTGATACCCGACCAACAATGGAAGCAACAAAAATTCAACGACCGCTGGTACCGAGGGGAAACCCTGATCGCTTCCATCGGCCAGGGCTACATCCTCACCACTCCGCTACAACTAGCCACTATGATGGCCACTGTGGCCAACGGCGGCAATGTCCTGCGGCCCCATCTAGTTAAACGTATCGAAGACATGGCTGGCAACGTTCAGCTGGAGCCTAAACCACAAATCATGCAACAGGCCCACCTCGACCAAGCCCAACTCGACACCCTGCGTCAGGGCCTGAAGGCAGTTGTCAACGAGCCCCACGGCACCGCCTGGATGAGTCGCATCAAAGAACTACCCTTCGCCGGGAAAACAGGTACGTCGCAAGTTGTTCACCAACGCACACGGCGAAAACAGGATGTGGAAATTCCCTACCGACTGCGCGACCACGCCCTGTTCACCGCCTACGCGCCGGCCTCTAACCCAGAAATTGCGGTGGCGGTGGTAGTCGAGCACGGCAGCCACGGCAGCAGCGCCGCAGCGCCCATTGCCAGGATCATGTTCGAAAGTTACTTCAAGCTGCCGCCGCCCGCCAGCATTGCATCCGAGGGAGAATAGTCGCCATGTTCGATCGCCGTCTGATAACCCATTTCGACTGGCCACTGCTGCTACTGGTCGTGCTGACCGCTTTGATCGGCATCTTTAACCTCTACAGCGCCACCTCTTCTGGGTCATCCCTGGCGTTCCCGGTCTATCTTAAACAGATCTACTGGCTAGGGGGAGGAATCCTACTCGCCGCCATAGTAAGCGTTATCGACTATCGGCATCTGCAACATCTCGGCTTTATCCTCTACGCTCTGACCCTGTTGTTGCTGGTGGCAGTGCTGCTGGTCGGCAAGACCTCCATGGGGGCCACCCGCTGGCTCGATCTCGGCGTTTTCAATCTGCAGCCAAGCGAAATCATGAAGATCGTCATCATCATTGCCCTGGCCTGCTACTTCGCTCGCCAAGACACCCTAGCCGCCTATTCCTTGAGCGACCTGTGGCTGCCCTTTCTGTTACTCGGACTGCCGGCGCTGCTGATCATGAAACAACCCGATCTTGGCACCGCCCTCATCGTACTGTTCATCGGCTTTACCATGATTCTATTCGCCGGCATTCGCAAAGGCACCCTAGCGGCGCTTGCCGTGCTGGCGGCAGGCGGGGCGGGCGGCGGATGGTTTCTGCTCCACGACTATCAGAAACAACGCATTATGACCTTTCTCGCGCCAGAACGAGACCCCCTCGGTTCCGGCTACCATATCATTCAATCGAAAATTGCTGTCGGTAGTGGTGGATTCTTCGGCAAGGGTTTCATGCAAGGCACCCAGTCACAGCTCTCTTTTCTGCCAGAACGCCATACCGATTTCGCTTTTTCGGTATTCGCCGAAGAGTGGGGCTTCTGCGGCAGTCTGCTGCTGCTCTGCCTTTATCTATTGATCGTCATCTGGGGCATTTACGTAGCCCGCAACGCCGCCGATCTGTTCGGCACCTTTCTGGCTTTCGGCGTCTCGGCCATGCTGTTCTGGCACATTGTCATTAATCTTGGCATGGTCATCGGCCTGCTGCCGGTGGTCGGGGTGCCCCTACCCCTCTTCTCTTACGGGGGTACCAGCATGATCACCACCATGCTTGGAGCCGGCCTGCTGCTCAATGTCAGCATGCGCCGCTTTACCTTTTAACCATTGCACCCTTGTTTGTGCCCTACCCCAGAATCCGGCACAAGCCTCGGCAGACCATAGACTGTTCAACGGAAAATCTGAATTGACGATGCCGATCCTGTTTTGCTAAGGTGCTATAGAAATATCCGAACCTCTTGTTGATCTCCAGAGAAAACCATTTATCTCTCTTACCTTAATAGAAGCTGGCGAGGAACCGAACCCATGGGAAGCCCCGAAACAAGTACGTGGTCCTTTAACCAATGGGCAGCAGACAATCTTGAACTGACTTCCGCCGCCGCCGCGGTCAAAGATCTACCGGCCATGGCCGATATCGTCACCGATTTTCTGATGGCCTCGCAGGATCCGGACTGGACAGCCAAAGGACTGGCTATGGTGGTCGCCAAGGATCCAGGTATAGCTGCCTGCGTACTCAGGGTGGCCAACAGTTCTTACTACAGCTTTCAGCGCCAGATCGCCAGCCTTGAAAGCGCCGTTTCGATACTGGGTCTAAAAACCCTCAAGAGCCTGGTTCTAGCCGCCGGCGTGAAGACCATGAATAAACGCTTCGGTCTGATTGAAAAGCTGCTAGTGGAAGACTCCATCGGCTGCGCCCTGAGCGCCCGGGCCATTGCCCGCCAGGCAGGCAACCTGGACCCAGAGGAAGCCTTTCTGGCCGGACTGATGCGCCATATCGGCAAGATCGCGATGAACAACATCGCCCCGGAAAGTTACACCGAGATCATTCAGGGGGTTTATAACGAGGAAGGCTCTCTGGCTAACCTAGAACGAAAATACTTTCCTTACACTCACAGCGCCATTGGCGCCGCCCTGCTCAACAGCTGGAACCTTTCCTCCACCCTGGTGGCCAGTACCTTGTTTCACTCGGAACCACCACCGGACGGAGCGTTTGATCAAACAACGGAACGTCTGCTTGCGACCGTCAATCTGGCCGGCAGCGTCTGCCAACGCCTTGGTATCGGCCAACGCCTAACCGAGGAATCCCTAGAACTCCTGAGCACCCCCAGTGCGGCTCAACTTGGCCTTGATAAAGCGGCAGTTGAAGCGATACTTGAAGAGGTTTCCGGGGCCTTCGAAGAAACCCGTCAATCTTTTCTTGGCGATAGCTAGTGTCCAGTCGAACCTTGCCGATGAACTCTAACAAGTTTCTGGTTGGGAAACGGATTGCTTTCTATAAATCTTAAGAAATCAAGTTCTTGCGTGGGACATCGATTCGTCTCACTACTCAGATTTCTCTACCTAGCGTCCATCCGAAAACTTTGGGTGGACACAGTGCAGTTTTCATATGGGAAAAGAGCCGTTTCTGGATGAAAACTACCTAGAGTTTTGTAAAGACATCCTGCCATCGAAAGCGGGAGGAGTCACGACGCTCCGGTAACAGACAACTGAAACCTACATAAACAAATCCGAGCAGCATCATCATTTCAAACATGGGCAACCTCTCTCCTGGTGAAGTGTCCCCAGCATGCCCCTGCCCTGTGACAGAATATGTCTCACTCTCGTCCAGCAGAACCATTATCACACCAATGTAGCCGCTCGAGGCTCGCTAGGGGAGCGGATCAACCGCAGGTCCTGGCCGTACTGCTGCTGAGCACCATGGGCGGTCTGCTCACAGCCCCCTACTTCCCACCACTGCCACTGCCGCTACTCTGGCCCATGCTGCTGGCCCTTGCCTGGTGGATACTGCGCAACTCTCGCCTTGCAACGGTCATCCTGGCTTCCTTCTGTATCCTTTTGGCAATGGCCCAATACCAGCGACAAATGTCGCCCATGCTGCCGACCCAGCATGTCGCACGGTTGCCCCAGGACCGCCCCTTGACCATCGAAGGCCGGGTGCAGGCGATTCACGGCGGTAACACTCTGCGTATCGACCTCGACACGGAACGATTGGTAACGGGCCAGGGACAGCAAACCCTGACCGGACGCCTGCGACTGACCATCGGCGAAGGAGATCCCCACCTGCAAAAGGGTCAACGCGTTCGGTTTCGCGGCCGCCTTCGAACTCCTGAGCCTTTCGGTACTCCGGGAGAATTCAATTATCAACGCTATCTGGCGGCGCGAAGTATTTATGTGACCTCCTATCTCGCCAGCGCCGAAGCTATCGTACCCTTCGCCACCCAAAAGGGGACTGGTCTCCTGGTGCGAGTGGCCGCGTTGCGCCACACCATCGGGCAGCATATTGACCGGGCTCTAGCACCTGACCAACAAGGCCTGGTGCGTGCCTTGGTCATCGGTGACCGACAGCTACCGCCATCCCAGCGCCAACAGCTGGCGAACACCGGCCTGTCCCACCTTTTTGCTATCTCGGGCCTGCATCTTGGCCTGCTGGCCCTTTTGCTCTACACGATCGGCCACTGGCTGTATCGACGCAGCGAAAGGCTATTGCTGCTGGCTCCTCCTGGCCGCCTGCTCCCCCTGCTGTTACTGCCTCTACTCTGGCTGTACCTTCAATTGACCGGCAACGCCCTTTCGACCCGCAGGGCCTTTTATATGGCCGTTGTTGGCGCCCTGTTGCTAATTATCGGCCGACGCACCAGACCGCTGCAGGCCTTGGCCAGCGTCGCCCTGATCATGCTCTGCAGCGCCCCCTTAAGTCTCTTCGAACCGGCCTGGCAACTATCTATGGCCGGGGTCAGCGGAATCCTGTTGTTGCTGCCGACCTGGCAACGCACCATCTCCGCCCTGCCCCGATGGTGGCGCTGGCTCATCGGCCTGGCAGCAACCACCCTGGCCGCGACCATTGCCACCACTCCACTCATTCTTAGCCAATTTCATTTGCTGGCACCGGCTGGCCTGTTGAACAACCTGCTGGCGGTACCCTTGATCGGTTTTTGCGCGGTACCCCTCGGTTTAATCGGGGCCTTGCTCGACTCTCTATGGCCATCTGGTGGTGCTGCACTCTTTCAGCTGTGCGGACAAATCTGCCAACTGACTCTGCAGGGGGCCGAGCAACTAAGTCAGGGACCGCTGCTCTCAGCCAAGGTCTGCTATCTTTCACCTCGCATCCTCACCGGTATCGCCATTCTTTGCCTATCACTGCTGGTCCCGCGCTGGACCGGTCGCTGGCTCTTCCTGCGCATTCCACTTCTGATGGCAGTACTGTGCTTACTGTTTCTACCGCAAAAAACGCCACAGACCCTAACGGTGACTGCGCTGAGCGTCGGTCAGGGAGAGGCCCTGCTCCTTTCGCAACCTCAATCCGGTCATTATCTAATCGATGGTGGTGGACTCTACGGCAGCACCTTCGATGTAGGCGCCCGGTTGGTAGCTCCGGCCCTGGCCCGGCTCGGCGTCTCTTCCTTAGAAGCGGTGATCCTCACCCATGACCACCCGGACCACCGTCAGGGCCTGGTAGAAATCCTCAAGTACTTTCCGGTCAGGGCTTTCTGGTCAACCCAGACATTGGCAGAGCTACGTCCTGAAATACGCGAACCGATACTGAGGCGGGCCATTCCTATACGCACCTTTACTGAAGGCTGGACCACACTGAATCAAGGGACACTGGACGAACTTGCGATATATGCGCCGGCTCAAAAAGCACCCAAAGTCAACGACCGTTCTCTAGTCCTTTATGCCCGTCATGGTCAGGATGGCCTGCTGCTGACCGGTGACCTGGAACTGCAGGGAATCCGCGACTTGCTGGCGAATCCGCCGGGCGGCCCGGTCACCCTGCTTAAACTGCCCCATCACGGCAGTCGCTATTCGGAGCCTTGGCGCTTGATGAAATCATTGCAACTTCAACATGTGTTTACCTCCAGTGGCCGCCACAATAGTTACGGCCTGCCACACAAGGAAGTTACAGAAGCTCTGGCTGAGCATGGATTGAGGTCGAACGACACGGGCCGTGACGGTAGCCTGCGCTTCAGCAGCGACGGTTCTGGCTGGCAGCTGCAGCATTGGCGCAGAGGCCTTTTCCGTTGACAGTCTGACTGGTGATTTACTAATTTTTGCATTTCATTCCCCTTGGAGAGCTACAGGATGAAAAAAACGACTATTCTGGTTGTTGATAACGAGTCTTCCTTTCGCCATCTCTTCACCCAGTGCCTCAGCGAAGACGGTTACGAAGTGGAAGCGGTCTCCTCGGGCGAACTGGCTATGCCCCGCATTGCTCAGGGAGAAATCTCCATGGTCGTGACTGACCTGGTCATGTCCGGCATGGATGGCCTTGAGGTGCTGCTCCAGTGCCGCGCCTGTAAAAACCCTCCTGAAGTTATCCTTACCACCAGTCACGGCACCATCGAAACAGCGGTTCAAGCGCTCAAGAACGGCGCCTTTGACTACTTGGTTAAGCCCTTCAACCCTGAAGAACTACGCCATGTAGTGCGCACCAGCCTGGAGCAACGTCGACTGCTTAACGAAAACACTCAACTCAAACTCCAGATTGACCTCTTCCAGCGGGGTCAGCACCTGGCAGCTCTGCTCGACATCGAACAGCTCTTTACCGAAGCATTACAAGCGCTGCTTCACGAAGTTGGTGGTGGTCGAGGCATGGCTTTTTTGCCAGCTGAAAGCTGCGTCTCCCAAGTCATTGCGCTCAATGATCTGACCGAAAACGAAGCGTTGCCTCTGGCCCATGCCTTGCTGCCCACTCTTAAAGGACTCAAGGAATTTCGTTTATTACAGGGCGATGAATTGCCCACCAACCTTCCTCTGCCAGCGGGCACCCGTTCCCTGTGCCTGCTACCGCTGCTCTATCAAAAACGGCTCGAAGGCCTGCTGGTACTCCTTAACCCAGAGGAAGAAGATTTCCAACAACCGGTGCCGCCCCTCAACCTACTTTTTCTATTGGAACAGACGGCCCTCGGCTTCAGCAATGCCTCTCGCTACAAAGATGTCCGCAAACTCGTTCATACGGACGACTTGACAGGCCTACATAACTATCGCTACCTGCAGATGATCATCGACCAGGAAATTCATCGCGCAGAGCGATATGACCTGCAGTTCTCTCTGGTTTTTATCGATATCGACCGGTTCAAGACAATCAACGATTCCCACGGCCACCTGGCCGGAAGTCAGGCCCTCAAAGAGGTCGCCGGTCTGCTACGGCAGAGTGTTCGTGAAGCCGACATTCTGTTCCGTTACGGCGGCGATGAATTTACCGGATTTCTGGCCGAGACGGGAACCGAAGGTGCCGCCATCGTCGCGGAACGTATCCGCCGCAACATCGAACAACACATTTTTTTCGCTGAAAGCGACCATCCCACCCGACTGACGGCAACCGTCGGCTACGCCACCTTTCCCATCGACTCAGCAGATCATCAAGGAATCATTGATCTGGCGGACCAAGCCATGTATGTCGGCAAGAAAGTCCGTAACGTCGTTCGCAGTGCTCAAGAGCTGAACCTTTAACCCTCCTTCTGCTGCCGCTCTTCTGCAGTTTTCGGCCTCTCCCATCGGCCCGCAACGGTTACCCGGCAAACCCCCAACAAGGCGAATCGATTTGCCAAAACGGCCGGATTCAGGTATACATGCGGCTGGCTACAAACCGTTATGGTCAAACAACCAGCAACTGGACCATAGAACCAACAAAGGAACGTTCCGTGAACATCACAGGCATTAAAGGCATGAACGATATCCTGCCGGGCGAAATCGCCACCTGGCAGTTTCTTGAACGAGAAGCTCATCGCATCTTTCAAACCTACGGTTTCACCGAAATCCGGGTGCCGGTGGTAGAAAAGACCGAACTCTTTTGCCGTTCCATCGGTGAAACCACCGATATCGTCGAGAAGGAGATGTACACCTTTTCCGATAAGAGCGGTAATTCCCTGACCCTGCGTCCGGAAGGAACGGCTCCGGTGATGCGCTCCTTCATCCAGCAGAAGCTGCACACCCAGGACCCGGTATCCAAGCTCTATTATATGGGGCCCATGTTCCGCTATGAGCGGCCGCAGAAGGGACGCTACCGCCAGTTTCATCAGATTGGTGTCGAAGCCATCGGGGTAGACGATCCGAAAATCGATGCCCAGATTCTGGCCATGCTGTGTAACTATTTCAACGCCGTAGGTATCGACGACGTTGAACTACACATCAATTCCCTAGGCTGCAAGGAATGCCGACCGGCCTATCGCCAAGCTCTAATCGATTACCTGCAGGACCTTCTTGGCAAACTGTGCAGCGATTGCCAACGTCGTTCTCAGACCAATCCGCTGCGGGTTCTGGATTGCAAGGTCCCGGCCTGCCAGGAGGCAACCGTTACGGCCCCATCGATGCTGGAGCATCTGTGCGGCGGCTGCGACGACCATTTTAAAAAGGTTCAAGACTATCTGCAGGAACTGGCCATTGCCTACACCGTTAACGCCCGTATGGTGCGTGGCCTCGATTACTACAGTAAGACCACCTTCGAAATGGTAACCAACAGTCTCGGCTCGCAGAACGCCGTTGCGGCCGGCGGTCGTTACGATGGTCTGATCGCGGACCTCGGCGGCCCTGCCCTACCGGGCATCGGTTTCGCCATGGGCGTCGAGCGACTGGTGCTGATGAAGGGCGCCGACCAACTGGCTGAGCAGCGGCTGCCACTGTTTCTAGCTGCCATGGGTCAAACGGCCAGCGACCGGGCTTTTCTGCTCATGGCCACCTTGCAATTGCAGGGTTTGCGCGTTGAAATGGACTATGCCACCAAAAGCCTCAAATCCCAAATGCGACGCGCTGGCAAATTTAGCGCCCGCTTTGTGCTGATCCTCGGCGAAGAAGAACTCGCCCGGCAGATGGTTGTTCTGCGAGACATGGATGCCGGAACCCAACAGGAACTGCCCCTAGCCGGCATTGAGGAACAACTACTAAAGTTGCTGAGTGAAACCGAGCTGGAGCCTACGGCGGGATAACTTCTTGACCGAAAGCAAGTTCGCTTACTATAATTTTTAATTCGCGTCATATCGGCCGTGCCAGGAGGCTGCTGGGCTTGACGAACCGTAACGATCAATTGGTTATTCGGTTCATGGCAGGCAGACGACCTCCTAACGGCCCCATTAATTTGTCATCACCAAAGGAGACACCCTTGAACGATATTCTGGGAGATTGGAAAAGAAGCCATTATTGCGGCGACATCTCGGCCGCCGACATCGGTAAAGAGGTCTTCCTCATGGGTTGGGTTCAGCGCCGCCGAGACCATGGCGGGCTGATCTTTATCGACCTGCGCGACCGCGAAGGCATCGCTCAGCTGGCCCTCGATCCTGACCGCGATCCTGACGCCCACGGAAAAGCCGAACTGGTGCGCAATGAATTCGTGGTAGCGGCTCGCGGCGTGGTTTCACCCCGTCCCGAAGGTACGGTCAACTCCAAGATGAAGACCGGCGAAGTGGAGGTCGAGGTACGAGAGCTGCGCATCCTCAACAGCGCCCAGACCCCTCCTTTTATGATCGATGAATTTTCTGAGGTGGCGGAGAACATTCGCCTCAAACACCGCTTTCTCGATCTGCGACGCGGCCCCCTGCAACGGAACCTGCTGTTGCGTCATCAGGTGAGCAAAACCGTGCGGCGTTTTCTGGACGACGCGGGGTTTGTCGAAATCGAAACCCCCGTGTTGACCAAAAGTACTCCAGAAGGCGCCCGCGACTATCTGGTACCGAGCCGCGTCACCCCTGGAACCTTTTTCGCTTTGCCCCAGTCGCCCCAGCTGTTTAAGCAACTGTTGATGGTCTCCGGCTTCGACCGCTACTACCAGATCGTCAAATGCTTTCGCGACGAAGACCTGCGTGCCGATCGCCAACCCGAGTTTACTCAGATTGATTGCGAGCTAAGCTTCGTCGACCGCGACACGATCATCAACATCATGGAAACCATGATTGCCGAGGTGTTCCAAGCCACCCTGGGGGTGAAGGTTGCCCTGCCCATGACCCGCATCAGTTACACTGAATCCTTGGCTCGTTTTGGCGTCGACAACCCCGATCTGCGCTTTGATCTGGAGCTGGTAGAATTATCCAATCAGGTTAAGGACTCGGGCTTCAAGGTCTTTGCTGAAGTGGTTAAAAAGGGTGGTATTGTAAAGGCACTCAACGCCAAGGGCTGCGCTAAATTCTCCCGCAAGGAGATCGACGGTCTGACTGAATTCGCCAAGATCTACGGTGCCAAGGGACTGGCCTATGTCAAGGTCCAGGAGGATGGCAGCTGGCAATCACCAATCGCCAAATTCTTTACTGATAAAGAAATCGCTTCTATTGACCAAGCCCTGAAAGCTGAACCGGGTGATCTGCTGTTGTTCGTGGCCGATTCATTCCGCATCACCAACGAAACCCTAGGTCGCCTGCGCGGACACCTCGGACACAAGCTTGGCTTGGCAAATAAAGACGACTACCGATTCGCCTGGATTACCGACTTTCCGCTCCTCGAATGGGACGGTGAGGCCCGCCGCCACACGGCAGTCCATCATCCCTTCACTGCTCCTGTACAAGAGGACATGGCTCTTCTCGACGGCGATCCCGGCAGTGTCCGTGCCCAGGCCTATGACCTGGTGTTGAACGGCTCAGAAATCGGCGGAGGCAGCATTCGTATTCACGACCAGGAAATACAGAAAAAGATGTTTTCCTTGCTTGGTATCGATGCCGAAGAAGCCGAAGAAAAATTCGGATTCCTACTCAGCGCTTTGGAATACGGGGCTCCGCCCCACGGCGGCATCGCTTTCGGCCTCGACCGACTGGCCATGATTCTGACCGGCTCCGACTCGATTCGTGACGTCATTGCCTTTCCCAAGACCCAGAAAGCGACCTGCCTGCTTTCTGGCGCACCGGGACAGGTCGACAACAAACAGCTGCGAGAGCTTTCGATCCGCAGCGCGGTCCGCTCGCAGTAACCGTCCCACAGCCGGCCCTAAAGGGATCGGTAACGGGCATTTCTGTCCAGGAAAGTCGACTGATGGCAAGAGCATTCTGCTCAATCTTGCTGCTCACAGGTCTGTTGTGGGGGTGCGCAAGCCCCCCACGACAGGAGCTGCTGACCGCCCGCAACGCACTAGCCAGAGCGGCGGCGGCGGAAGCCCAGGTTCTGGCAGCCGATGAATACCGAACCGCCAGCAATGCACTGCAAGACGGTGAGGTGGCGATTCGGCGCAAAAAGTACAAACTGGCACGGCAAATCCTACCTCTGGCCGAAGCTCATGCCCAGAGGGCGCTCGTCTTAGCCCGCCAGGAGCAAGCCCAGCGCGAACAAGACAAGGCCCAGGAGCGAGAAACCGAGCAAGCGGCGAAGCAGAAAGCGGCCCAACAAAGCACCAGTTCACCGCCGCTAAAGAAGAAGGTGGTAGCGATTCCGCGGGTAGTCAAACCGGCCCCCAAGAGCCCTCTATCCTATAAGGTACGAGGGGGTGAAACCCTCTGGACCATTGCCGCCCGTAATGACATCTATGCGGATGCCCTGCTCTGGCCTCTTATCTATCAGGCAAACCGCGATCAGATCAAAGACCCGCGGCGGATCTACCCGCAGCAGACCCTGACTATCCCTCGTCAGATCAGTGATGAGGATCAGCTGGAAGCACGGCAACGGGCCCGCGAATCGAAGATATTTCCCATCGGTGAACTCGTCCGCTGATGGTCGGTTTGCTATTATTAAACCGTTAGACACTGTCCAGGCACCCGCTGGCCATTGCTACCAACAGCCTGCCAACTAGCTTCGCTCCCGTGTATAATAGAACTATCCGACGTTTTGTTGAACCGTCAGCCGAAGGAGCAATCATGACCTACATCCATGCGAATATCCCTGCAGGAGACAGAATCACCCTTAAAGATGGGGGGCTTCAGGTGCCAGACCGGCCAGTTATTCCTTTCATTGAGGGCGACGGTACTGGTCCGGACATCTGGCGAGCTGCGGTACGGGTCTTTGATGCGGCGGTCGAAGCAAGCTATAGCAACCAACGTAAAATCAGCTGGATGGAAGTTTACGCTGGTGAGAAAGCCTTCAACATGGGGATCGGCTGGTTGCCAAAGGAGACAGTCAGCGCCTTTGACGAGTTCCTGGTGGGCATCAAGGGGCCTTTGACCACCCCGATTGGCGGAGGTATTCGCTCCCTAAACGTGGCTTTACGGCAGCGTCTCGATTTGTACGTTTGTCTGCGTCCGGTGCGCTACTTCGCTGGCGTTCCTTCTCCAGTGAAAAAACCGCAAGATGTGGACATGGCCATCTTTCGCGAAAACACTGAAGATATCTACGCTGGCATTGAATGGCCGGCAGGCAGCGATGCAGCCCAAAAAGTCATCAATTTTCTGCAGCAGGAAATGGGTGTCAAGCAACTTCGATTCCCAGAGAATTGCGGTATCGGCATCAAGCCCATCTCCCGCCAGGGAAGCATTCGCTTGGTACGAGCGGCGATTCGCTACGCCCTGAAGCAAGGCCGCCGGTCCCTGACCCTGGTGCATAAGGGCAACATTATGAAGTACACCGAGGGAGCGTTTAAAACCTGGGGCTATGAAGTGGCCCGCAGCGAATTTCGCGCTGACTGCGTCACGGCCCGGGAAACCTGGATTTTAGATAACCACGAACAGGATCCGAGCCTTGACCATGGGGCCATCGCTCGCCTGATCGATCCTGGCTACGATATGATGACAGCCGAGCAGCAAAACGAAATTTGCCGGGAAGTGGAGCAGACCCTTGAATTGCTTCCAAGCCATGGCAACGGCCAGTGGCGAAGCAAACTGTTGATCAAGGACGTCATCGCCGACATCGCCCTACAACAGGTGATGACCCGGGCAAAGGAATTCGATGTTATCGCCACCATGAATCTCAACGGCGATTATCTCTCCGACGCTCTGGCGGCCCAAGTCGGTGGCATCGGCATTGCCCCGGGAGCCAATATCAACTACGATACCGGGCACGCTATTTTTGAAGCCACCCACGGCACCGCGCCCAAGTATGCCAACCTTGATAAGGTCAACCCCGGTTCGGTCATCCTCTCCGGTGTGCTGATGCTTGAGCATCTCGGTTGGCAGGAAGCAGCCGACCTGATCATCAATGCTTTGGAAAAAACCATTGATCAGAAACAGGTCACTTACGATTTCGAACGTTTGATGGCTGGAGCGACTCTGTTGAAGTGCTCGGAATTCTCTACTGCCATTATTCGCAACATGGCAACCTGACAACGTGCTCTATGAGGTCTTCATTACCTTATTGCATAAACCTTGTTTTAGGTTCTCTCACCCCTTCACCAGGTTTCAGCAAAGGTAACAATTCTTTTGCGGGCTTCGCAACCCACCAAGCTATCTTCCGGTGGTTCGCAACCCTTTGGCCCTACTCAGGCGGCCCATGCTATTTTTGTAAGGAGAAAACGAATGGCTAAACCCACAATCGCATTGGTCGGCGGCGGCCAGATCGGGGCCACAATCGCCCAAATTGCGGCACAACGCATCTTGGGCAACGTGGTCCTTTTCGATGTCGTCGAAGGTCTGCCCCAAGGCAAAACTCTGGATCTGGCTGAAGCAGCCCCCATTGTCAATTTTGATCTGCGTATCAGTGGCGGCAATGAAATTTCCTGTATCGCCGGCGCCGATATCGTGATCGTTACCGCCGGCATAGCCCGCAAGCCGGGGATGACCCGGGGAGACCTCATTGAGGTCAATTCCCGCATCATGACCTCCGTCGCCGCAGGCATCAAAGAGCATGCGCCGGAGGCCATTGTTATCGTGCTCTCCAACCCTATCGACGCTATGGTCACCCTCTGCCAGCGAATAACCGGTTTCCCCCCGCAACGGGTCATCGGCATGGCCGGAGTGCTCGACTCAGCCCGTTTTGCCAGCTTCATCGCGTGGGAATTAGGCGTCTCTGTGCGGGACATCAACGCGATGGTTTTAGGCGGGCATGGCGACGCTATGGTCCCTATTGTCCGATTCGCCAACGTGAACGGTATCCCGGCAATGGATTTGCTAATCCGTAAATACGGCGGCGACCGAGTCAAAGCCCAACAGGTGATGGACGACCTGGTAACCCGCACCCAAAATGCCGGGGGTGAAGTGGTTGAATTACTTAAAACCGGCAGTGCCTTCTATTCGCCGGCGGCCAGCGCGGTAGCCATGGCCGAGGCGGTACTCAACGACCAGAAACGTTTGCTACCAGTCTGCGCACTGCTAAATGGTGAATTTGGCGTCAATGGTTACTACGTCGGGGTGCCTTGCATCCTTGGAGCCGGAGGCATCGAACAAATCGTCGAATTTGATTTGACAGCGGAAGAGCAAAAGATGTTTGACCATTCCGTGGACGCCGTTAAAAAGCTAGTTGACAGCCTCTAAAGCCGGAACAAACACAGCAAGTTAAAGCAGGGCAATCTCAAGATTGCCCTGCTTTTTTTGTGCAACTATCCCCCCGCAAAGCCGTGTGAATAAAACCATTTTTTATCACTTGATATAAAAAATGTGTTAAGCTGCGCGTTGCGCTTGCGCCCGGGCCCAGCCCAATGGAGATCCGAGCAGAGATCAATTTCAAAAAAGGAGAATACGGGAATGAGCAGCCCGAAAGTGGAAATCATAGAAAGTTATTGCAAGGGATGTAGCATCTGCGTCGAATTCTGTCCGACAGACGTCTTTGAGATGGATGGCTTTTTGGCCAAGGTTGTACGCCCAGAGGCCTGTACCAAGTGTATGCAGTGTGAATTACGCTGCCCCGATTTTGCTGTCAAGGTTCACTGAACTTGATTCTTTTTCTATAGGAGGTCAGACAACGTGGCTAAAAAAGTTGCTCTGTTACAGGGAAATGAAGCCTGCGCCTTAGGCGCCCTGTATGCCGGTTGTAGTTTTTTCGGTGGTTATCCCATCACCCCCTCAACCGAGGTGGCCGAGGTGATGTCAAAGGAACTACCGAAGACCGGTGGTAAGTTTATTCAGATGGAAGACGAGATTGCGGCCATGGCCTCGATCCTCGGCGCGTCCCTAACCGGCGCCAAGGTTCTGACCGCCACCTCCGGCCCCGGCATCTCCCTCAAGCAGGAACTAATCGGCTATGCCTGCATTGCTGAGATTCCCTGCGTAATCGTCAACGTCATGCGCGGTGGCCCCTCCACTGGCATGCCGACCGGACCAAGTCAGTCCGATGTCATGCAGGCCAAATGGGGCACCCATGGCGACCATCCGGCCATCGCCTTAGTACCGGCATCTTGCCAAGAGATCTTCAGCGAAACGGTGCGAGCCTTCAACCTGGCTGAAATCTATCGCATGCCGGTACAGATTCTGCTGGACGAAATCAACGGCCACATGCGTGAACGCATCGAATTTCCCGAACCGGGGGAGCTGGAGGTTATCGACCGACAGCAACCGACCGTCTCGCCGGCTGACTACAAACCTTTTGATGACAGCCAGGGCGACATCCCGCCTCTGGCCTCCTTCGGTTCCGAATACCGTTATCACGTGACCGGTCTCAATAAAGCAGCCGACGGCTTTCCGACCGCCAAGCCCGAATTGGTCGATGCCGAAGAGCGCCGCCAACTTCGTAAAATTGAAGCCAATCGTGCGGATATCGAAAAAAACGAAGAATACCTTACCGACGATGCAGAGTTCATTGTAGTCGCTTACGGTACCATCAGTCGCTCGGCACGTTACGCCGTTGATGTCTTGCGCAAAGAAGGCATCAAAGCTGGACTGTTCCGCCCCATTACCCTATGGCCCTTCCCCGAAGCGCGAATGGCCGAGTTGGCGAATCAGGTCAAAGCCATTGTGGTGCCCGAAATGAATCTCGGTCAGATGATCCTGGAAGTCGAACGGGTTACTCGACGGGTATGTCCTGTTGAGGGCATCGGCCGGGTCGACGGCGAACCGATTACTCCGGCGCAAATCGTCGCCAAGGTCAAGGAGGTCCTTTAATCATGGCTTTTGATTACGAACAATATTTGCGCCCAGGAAAACTGCCTCACATCTGGTGCCCCGGTTGCGGCCATGGCATCGTCATGAAGGGCCTGATACGGGCTATGGATACCTGCGGTCTGGAGAAAAACAACACCGCTATCGTATCCGGTATCGGCTGCGCAAGCCGCTTGCCCGGTTATGTCGATTTCAACACCCTGCACACTGCACACGGCCGAGCCGCCGCTTTTGCAACCGGCATCAAAATGGCCAAACCCGAAATGGACGTACTAGTGGTTGGCGGTGACGGCGATGGTGTAGCCATTGGCGGCAACCATTTTATCCACGCCTGCCGTCGCAACATCGACATGACCTATGTATTGCTCAACAACTATATTTACGGTATGACCGGTGGCCAGTTTTCACCCTGCACCCCGGTCGGCGCTAAGGCATCGACCACACCCTACGGCAACCCCGATCCGACCTTTGATATTGCCAAGCTGGCTATCGGCGCAGGCGCAACCTTCGTTGCCCGCACCACCGCCTTTCATGCCACCCAGATCGACAAGCTGATCGCTGCGGGATTGCGCCACAAAGGCATGGCGATCATTGAGGTTCTGGACGACTGCCCCACCGCCTACGGCCGACGCAACAAATTCCGTTCGGTGATCGACATGATGAAACGTCTCAAAGAGATCGCGGTACCGATCAAGGCAGCCGCTCACATGACGCCAGAGCAGTTGGAGGGAAAGGTTCTGACTGGCATTCTACACCAAGAAGAACGTCCTGAATATTGCGAACAATACCAGCAGGTTATCGCTAGCGCGCAGGGCGACTGACAGCCGCAAAGAACGAGGAGATAGCACTAATGTCGAGCAGATACGAATTACGTTTTTCTGGTGCAGGCGGCCAGGGGCTGATTACCGCCGGTATTATTCTGGCCGAGGCGGCGGCCATTGTCGAAGGGCAGTACGCCGTACAGTCTCAGAGTTACGGTCCGGAAGCCCGCGGCGGTGCTTCCAAATCGGAGGTGATCATCTCCAATGATCCCATCGACTACCCCAAGGCAACCAACGTCGACGCCTGCCTGGCTCTCACTCAGGAAGCCGCCGACAAATATGCCATAGGCATCAAGCCCGGTGGCATGCTGCTGATCGATTCGGATTTTGTTAAACGGGAACCCAAGGGTGATTTTAAAACAATCAAATTTCCCATCATCAGCACCGCTAAGAACGAAGTCGGTCGGGAAATTGTGGCCAATGTCGTTGCTCTTGGCGCCATGGTGGCCTTGACGGGTATCGTCTCTCGGGCGGCCGGCGAACAGGCCGTTATCGCTCGGGTACCGGAGGCCTTTATCGAACTTAACAAAAAGGCCTACAACACCGGATACGAAAAGGTCAAATCCCTGATTGCTTAATAGATAAAAAGCCCCCGTCCTTTGGACGGGGGCTTTTTGCGATATCAACACCAAACTAAATCAGCTGAACTCACCCCAAACTGGCGATCAGTTCTTCGGCCTTTGCCACGTCCTCACAACAACCGCAGAAAAAAGGCTGACAATCGTCAATGGCCTGAGGCTGCAATTCAAGTATCCGCTGCCGGCCGTTAGAGGCTGCCCCCCCTGCTTGCTCCATCAAAAACGCCATCGGATTTAATTCATAAAGAAGCCGCAACTTGCCCTGTGGCGCCCCTTGTAAATGGGGATAAAGAAACATTCCAGTCCCCTTTATCAACATCTGATTGACATCGGGAACCAGCCCTCCACTGTAACGTAATTTTGCCCCGCTCTCCTCAAGATAAGAGACAAAATTCTCAACACCAGGAGAATAACGATTTCGCAACCCACCGGGTGAATAAATAGCTGCTTTGGGTGTCAAACGGATATTACGCCGCAGCAGAGTATATTCCATCAGCTGGTTCATGCCGAATTCATGCACGCCGTTACCGGTCGTATAGACCAGAGTGGTTCGCGGTCCATAAAGGATGTAGAGAGCAGCAACCTGACGCTGTCCCGGTAGCAGGAGGTCACTGCCGGCATAGATGGACACGATGGTTCCCACGGCGAGGTTGACATCGACCAACGAGGAACCGTCAAGGGGATCAAAAGCCACCGAATAGTTACCCGCGCAATGGGGTGCCAGAGCGATCACATCCCGAGTCTCCTCCGAGGCCACATTGCTGACTACACCGCTCTTCGCCAGACGCTTACGCATGATGCGGTCGGAGAGAACATCGAGAGCCAGCTGCTCTTCACCATAAAGATTAGAGGTACCGGCAACCCCTAGATCACCAGTACGTATTGAGTTGACGATGTATTTAGACGCCTCTGCAATCTCGCAGATAAGATGTACCAGCTTATGGTCAACACCGTCTTCACGAAGGTAACGACGCAAATCCACCTGAAATTTTGTTTTACCTGCTTCGAGCATTAGCCTCCCCTTTCCCAGTCACTTGCTGGGCTTTAAATTTGATTTTACCCCTTATCTGGACCTGTCTCTTACGACGAAGGCAAAGAGTCGAGTCTTGACGGGAACCACACATATGATAATATATTATCAGCTTTTGATCATTAATCTTTCCGGAGGATACTATGGAAGAACAGAGCACGCCCAAGGAAAAAGTAAAAACAACCAGCGAAAAACTTTGGGACTCCACCCGAAAGACTCTGCACGTGGCGGGATTTCAAGCCAATAAATATAAACGCATTGTACAGAAAAAAATTGACCTCGCGTCGCTGCATAGAAAAATCACCGCCGCTCATGGCGACTTAGGAAAGCTGATCGACGATATTCGTGAAAGCGGCGCCCCCGATATTCTGGCAAAGAATGAGGTGCAGGAGCTATTTCACGCACTTGACAACCTCAAGGCCGAAGCCGCTGCCTTGGAGCAGGAAATCGAGAGCATAAAAGTAGAAGAAGCACCGGAAGAAGAACCCACAGAAGAGCAGGAACAGTAGCCGCTCCGTCGCTAGTATCCTGATAGAATATTCAGACCAACAAAGGGCCCCTTTATTAGGGGCCCTTTGTTGGTCTGAATGATAGTAGTTTTACAACTGATGCTTCATAGTCCGCGGCACACTATGGAAATGAGAATCCTTATATTCACGGTCCCATTTACGCATGGATAACTGGATGTCAGATTCCACCATCGCCAAATCTGCAGCATGGCGCTCCATAATATTCAGGTCTTCGTCGGTCCTCTGCAATCCCCTTTTCAGTTCCATATCCAGACTGGCACGATCGATTTCCTGATTGTTCAGCTTGGTCATACAACCTCCTCATGACTTCTGAAGCCCGCCCCGGCAAAGGTACCGTACCTCGGCTAAAGGGGGCTGATTGCGTACTTGAGAAATTTTACCTTCTCAAAAATATTATAGCACAAGGCTAGGCTAATGGAGCATCACCTCAGCAACAAAGAGTCCTACCGTTAGCCAGGGCAGCCAACCATCTCCTAGGACACCAGACGGTAACCAGCCTTTTCCTCGCACCACAACAGGGTGGCGCCGGCCACTGCCAGGGGAATGCAAACCAACTGTAAAAAAGGGATTGCCAGCATCAGCAAAACTCCGAAGGAAAACCCCAACACCAACTGCTTACGTTGCATCAGGTACTGACGCTGATAACGAAAATTTCGTTTTTTACGCTCGTGGACAAAGGCGAAGTACTCCAGAGCTAAAAAAAACAGGGTCAGCAGAATCGACAACACCCCATAGAGCAGATTACCGACCACCGGCAGTAAATTAAGCAACAACAGCACCAGCATGGCAATAACGAAAAGGCTCATCTTTTTCAACTCAACCAGCCAGACCCGTAGCATATCGCGGCCAAAGGCCCTCAGGGAAAAGGGGTTAGCCTCGCCCTCAGGCAGCAGTAAATTTTCGATCCGCTCCGAGAGCAATTCATTGAAAGGCGAAGCGATCAGGTTGCCGACCACGGTAAAGCAGAAAAAAACCAGCACCAGGGTCACCAGGCCGACCGTTATCCACAGAACATAATAAATCATCAACCAATACCAGGCATCACCCTGGGGCAGCAGATTCAACACAAAACCCTGAAAAAACTGTATACCGAAATACACAGCCAGAGCGAAAGTAACCACATTGATCAACAGCGGAATCAGCACCAGCTTCAACAACCGCGGGTGACGTATAAAAAGACGGCCGCCACGAAGTAACGAATAAAAACCGCGGGGAAAATCGAGCATGGATAACTCCAGAGCAAAAAGAGAACATAGGGAAAAGCAGAAAGCAGCGACCTGAACTCACCGACCAACAACCTGAAATCAAACAAAGAAAGCCGCCGCCATCCAATTCTAGTGGATGACGGCGGCTTTGTCGACAAGCTTAATGTTCTACGCTAGTGGCTTAGAAGGTGAATGTCAGGTTAACCCCTGCCAGCATTTCGCTGTCGATGGCATCCTTGGCGGCACTGCTGATGCCGGACGAATAGACAAAGGAAGGACTTACAGAAAGCTGATCGGTAAGAACGTAATCAAGACCGAGGCTGAGTTCATAATTGTGCAAGCCAGCATAGTCACCAACAGCGTAATCACTGTGCATATTGTAAGCAACCAATGCGCCGAGGTTCAGGGACAGCTCTTCCATGAGGTCAATGGAATGGCTGATATCAGCAGTAAAGTACAAGCCTTCTTCTTCAGCGGCGTCCCAGTCATAATAAATGGCGAAGGTCGGCGAGAGAAGGGTATTGACGGTAGCGGCCAGATAAAGTTCGTTGGTGTCCTCAGCGCCTTCTAACTGGTACCAGATATCTCCCACAGAAACTGACAGCATTTCTCCAACATCAAAAGAATAATCCACAATGATATCGGTTTCGGTAACTTCACCGGAATTAATACCAACATGATCGGAGGAACTCTTCAGCTGCCAGTTACTCCAATAGCTAAGAGTAAAATTACCTGCCGACAAATCAGCTCCGCCCTGCAGAACCGGCTGCCCGCCGCTGAGATCAAAACCACGCCACAGATATTTGTCAAACACGCCGGCATAAACGTCACCTTCAACGGTGACGGCCGCAAAACTAGTAGTGACCATCCCTGCCCCGAGAACTATGAGAGCTGCCAACAAAACACTCCACTTTTTCATCTTAGAATACCTCCGGATTGCAATATATACGGCCCTTAAGGAGACCATCCCCCGCCAGGCCGCATTATTTAAAATGACTAAACTATTCTTTGCCTGGGGTAAATATGGATCCCAGATGATGAGTCTGAAAGTCTGGATAAGCAGTAGCACCGTGCTCGCAGAAGTCGAGACCGGCCATTTCTTCTTCCTTGCTCACGCGCATGCCGATCACCATGTCGATCAGCTTGAACAGGATCAGACCGGTGATAAAGGCCCAGGCAAAGCAAGCGCCGATGCCGATCAGCTGCACGCCGACCACCTTTATAGAAAAACCAGAGGAATCAAAGAGACCGGCGGCCAAGGTGCCCCATGCGCCACAGACACCGTGTACTGAGACAGCGCCGACCGGGTCATCAACTTTGATTTTGTCAAAAAACAGAACTGAGTAGAGGACCAGGATGCCGGCAATAGCGCCTATGATGACTGCGGAAACAGGAGTGACGTTGGCGCAGCCGGCGGTAATGCCGACAAGACCAGCTAGAGCGCCATTGAGGGTCATACCGATATCGCTCTTGCCGTACTTGATCCAGGTAGCGAGCATTGCCGTACAGGAACCAGCCGCTGCAGCCAGGGTGGTGGTCACGGCGATGATGGCGATGGACGTGTCACCGGTGGTGGTGGAACCGGCATTGAAACCGTACCAACCGAACCACAGCAGAAAGACTCCGAGACCAGCCAGGGGAATGCTGTGACCGGGGATCGGCTTGACCTTGCCCTTCTTGTCGAACTTACCAAGGCGGGGACCGACAACGATGGCGCCGGCCAGGGCCAACCAACCGCCCACGGAATGAACCACGGTGGAACCAGCGAAGTCGATGAAGCCGAGACCTTCGAGCCAGCCATTACCGTTAAACAGACTGCCCCAGGCCCAGCCGCCGAAGATCGGATAGATCAGGGCCGAAACAAAAATTGAGTAGACCAGGTAAGCGCTGAACTTGGTGCGTTCGGCCACAGCTCCGGAAATTATAGTCGCGGCCGTAGCGACAAACACGGTCTGAAACATCCAGAATGCGTAGTTCCAAGGGGCACCATCGCCGGTAGCACCGCTGAAAAAGAAATCTGTGGTGCCGAAGAAACCGTTGGTGCTGCCAAACATCAGGCCGAAACCGATGGCCCAGAAGGCGATTGCGCCGACCGAGAAGTCCATCATGTTCTTCATCAGGATATTACAGGCGTTTTTGGCCCGAGTGAAACCGGACTCGACCATGGCGAAACCGGCCTGCATGATAAAAACCATGAATGCTGCAAGCAGGGTCCAAACAAAATTGAGATTGTTCTGCACATCGGCAGCACTAATAGCAACCTCTTCGGCAAAGCCGAGAGCGGGGATCGCCAGCAGCAAACCGGCTACAATTAACATTCCGAATCGTTTCACTGTTTTGCCTCCTCGTTACGTTCCAGGGATCAAATTAGAGAGCTTCTGGGCCTGTCTCTCCGGTACGGATGCGCACCGCTTGCTCGACCTCATAAACAAAAATTTTGCCATCACCGATGGTCCCTGTGGCTGCCTCCTGGCGGATCGCTTCGATCACTTCAGCGACACGGGCCGCAGGGATCACCAACTCAATCTTGATCTTGGGGATAAAGTCGATCTGGTATTCGGCACCACGATAAAGTTCCGCGTGGCCTTTTTGTCGACCGAATCCACGAACCTCGCTGACCGTCATCCCATTGATGCCAAGGCTCGACAAGACCTCCTTGACTTCGTCCAATTTGAAGGGTTTGATAATGCATTCGATTTTTTTCATCTTGTTACCTTTCAGGGGTTATGGCCTCCGGCAGTCACCGCTCGGTTAAGCTCGTCGATTGACACCCATGGTCAAGCGCTCTGTCTGGCCAGAGAAACTGTAACCGGAGGCAGACCAATATTTTGAATCTTGTACAAGAAAGTTTGCATCGCACATGCCAAAATAATTTATTGTTTTATTTCAAGGACTTACGACATCGATGGATAATTTATGCCCAAAATAAGTGCACGAAACACTTGCGCTTAGGCACCCCGTCGCCTGAAAAACAATCATCAACCTGGTTCAACCGGACTTTCCGGCACAAAAAAAGGTCGCTTCATTTCGAAGCGACCTTTGACCAGATATAGTCCGTTATTTGTTCAACTATTAATGCATTTGCAAAAACATATGGGATGGCTAAGCAAAGATTTCGTTTTACAAGGCCTGGTGTTTTTTCAGGGGTTCCGGGCAAACAGCCAGTATGTCGAGGGCCTGAAAAAACAACCTAACGCCCTAGGGCGAACTTTTAGCGACGCCGTCAACTATTGGGTTCTTTACCTTCTTCCCGGCCAAACTTGAAAATGCCTTCGGCCATCTCCCGCAAGCGCTTGTTCACTAAATAATTCACCGTCCCCTCCGGCCAAGTCCCGTCCTCTAGGGGCTCACCTGCAGGAACTCCGGTTAGTAGTTCAATCCCCTGGTCGATGTCCGATACGGCCCACACATGAAATTGCTCTGCAGCCACCGCATCGACCACTTCCTTTTTCAGCATCAAATTTTTGGCATTAGATGCCGGGATGATTACCCCCTGCTTTCCATTGAGACCTTGGGTCTTGCAGACAACATAGAAGCCTTCGATTTTTTCGTTAACACCACCGATGGCCTGCACCTGACCCAGCTGATTGACCGATCCGGTAACAGCAATGGCTTGACTAAGCGGCAGACCCGACAGGGCAGAGAGCAACCCGTAGATTTCAGCTGAAGAAGCGCTATCTCCCTCCACCCCACCATAGGACTGCTCAAAGCAAATGGAGGCAGACAGAGCCAAAGGTTTGTCCTGAGCGAAGCGATCTCCGACAAATCCAACTAGAATCAGTAACCCCTTGTCATAAATAGGACCGGATAATTTCGCTTCGCGCTCTATGTTAATCACCCCACCCTTCCCCATAAAGGTACGCACTGTTATCCGCGTCGGCCGGCCAAAGGAGTAATCTCCAAGCATATAGACCGAGAGCCCATTGAGCTGCCCAACGACCTCCCCTTCGGTATCGATCAGCAGGGTGCCATCATCGATCATTTCTTGAACCCGTTCTTCAATTCGGTTGGAACGATAAACTTTAGACTCGATGGCCAGCTCAACATGCTCCCGCTCTACCGTTGCGACATCATGACGTTTGGCAAAAAAAGCGGCTTCGCGAATCAGGTCGGCAACATCGATGAATCGCGAGGATAAACGGTTTTTATCATCGATAAGCCGCGCTGCGTGCTCTATCACCCGCGCCACACCACTAGACGCAAAGGGCAGCAAATTTTCTTCTTTGCATTTGGTCGCCACAAACAAGGCGTACTGCTGAACATTTTCCCAGGTGTTATCCATCATGCGATCAAAATCCGCCTTAACCTTAAAATATTTTCGGAAATCTGGATCAAGTTGATAGAGGAGATAATAGAGCCAAGGAACACCAATCAAAATAATCTTACAGCGCAGAGGAACGGCCTCTGGCTTGAGAGAAACAGTAGCAATGAGACGGTACTGCTCGGCCATATCTTCGATCTTGACCTCGCCATTACGCAAGCTGCGTTTCAAGGCCTCGTAGGAAAAGAGATTCATCAACATCTCGCGGCAATCGAGGATCAAGTAGCCACCATTGGCGCGATGCAGCGCACCAGACTTGACCATGGTGAAGTTAGTCGTCGCCGTACCGGAGGTGATAATGTGCTCGATGCGCCCAAAAAGATTAAAATAAGTAGGATTCGCTTCATAGACGACCGGCGCCCCCGTGGCGTCACTATTGTCGACAAACAGGTTAATTCGATACCGATCAAAAGAAGGCTCTTGGTGGGCCACTTTGCCCCCGGGAAGCATCTGCGCCCCCTGCGCGGGTCGGAATTCATCGACGCGGTCTATAATATTTTTTACGCAATTTTCAAAGTGAGCCAAAATTTTGGGATATTTCTGGTATTTTTCAGCCAGGCCCTCGTATAGGTGACAAAGCGCTTGGCTGAGCAAATCCTTTTCCATCTTCAATGTGGCGGCACGCATCTCTTTTTCCAATTCAACGACTTTACGCAGGACTTGATTGAGCTGATCCTGTAGTTTCGTACCCGTTTTTTCGATAGTCTGACGTTCATCTTCTTCAAGCACGGCAAAATCTTTTTGGGAAATCGGCTCTTTATCCTTGGTCGGCACAAGCACCAACCCACCCACAGTCCGTTGCAGAAGAAAGCCCTCCTTGTTTACCTGATCTTCCAACTCCTGCACGAATTTCTTGTTCTGTTCCTGAGATTCGCTAGCAATCTGCTTCTTGGTCTGTTCGTACTCCTTGCTCTCGAAGAGCTTAGGTATGGCCGCAGCGAGCTGCACCACCAGAGCATCAACATCCCTTCGGAAATCTTTGCCTTTTCCAGCAGGCAAGCGGACATGCGTGGGCCTGGAGCCATCTCCAAAATCGTGGACATAACACCAGTCATCCGGCACCGGTTCCTTTAAAGAACGCTTTTCCAGAAGCTTTCTAATGGTCGATGAACGTCCGGTTCCGGCTTCACCGAGGATGAAAACATTAAAACCATCTGCTTCGATACCCAAGCCAAATTCGATGGCAGCAAGAGCTCGATCCTGTCCAATTGTTTCTTCGAGACAACAAAGCCTTTCGGTTGTTTTAAATTCAAATTGAGCCGGATCGCAACGCCAGGTCAGTTCTTCAGGACTGAGCCGATACTGTTTCACGAGTTGCCCCCTTTTTGCGGTTAGATGATCATCATCGCCTGCTGCACAACCACCACGAACGAATCAGTTGAGAAGTCCGATAAATTCCTAATATAATAGTAACAATTAGACACTTGTTCGCAACCGGCCTATTCTGATAGACAGCAACGAACACATTCTTATTTCAAGCTCTTTAAAGAAGAACTTGGACAATCTTTAAGGACCTAAAATTTTCCCTTTTTTATGGTGGATGCGAAATTCCCTATGCAATTATTTTTAGAAAACATTGTCTCCCTGTTGCCCGGGGGGGGCCTCTACTATCTGCTTATTGGCACCATTGCTCTGCTTGAATCGATCGTCCTGGTAGGACTATTGGTGCCGGGAAGCACCCTTGTTCTTTTGGTCGGCTTTCTGGCGGCTCATGGCAAGGGAGATGTGACTACCATCGCAATATCTGCCTTTACCGGGGCCTTAATTGGAGACATGTGCAGCTATGTTCTAGGAAGCCGCTTCGGTACCCGCCTGCTGCATAGTAAACTCTTTCGAAAACGTCGCAGCCTGATCAAAAAAGCTGAACTTTTTTTTGTCAGCCACGGCGGTAAAAGTTTATTTTTAGGCCGTTTCGCCGGGCCGCTACGGGGCAGCATTCCTTTTGTAGCAGGCTGCTCAGGTATGCGACCAGGCGCATTTTTTAACAACACGCTGCTAAGTTGCATCCTTTGGGGCATTGTCTATCCCGGCCTTGGATATTTCGGCGCGGCCAGCTGGAAGAAGGTACAGCTGTTAACCGGCCAATTCAGTCTGTTACTTGCCACCCTGGTGGTGATATTTATCGTCAACAGTCTGTTCTGGAAAAAACTCTTCCCTAGGATAGTCAAACGTTCTCAATCTCTGTGGCACCACCTGACCGTTTCCTGGCAGTCTTTTCTGCAACGTCCAGAAATTACCGCACTATCGAAACGGTTCCCACGCCTATGGACCTTTGCCGCCGACCGCTTCAGTTTAAAAAAGGGTTCAGGCCTCTATTTGACCTGCGGCTTTACCTGCAGCAGCCTATTTTCCGGGTTGTTTTTTGGGTTGCTGAATTCATTTGAGCTGGTATCCAGTGTGGACCAGAAAATCTATACCCTTTTAGGTCAACTACATCATCCCCTGGCCGATCGACTTATGCTGCTGGCCTCCTCTCTGGCTAACCTTCCGGCCTTATTGATTATCTGCGGTCTTTTACTTCTTTGGCTGGTTCTCAATAATCGGGATTTCTCCGCAGCGATTTTGCTGGTTGGAATGGGCGGCGGCGAGCTGTTGGTACTGCTGGGCAAGCTCCTTTTCCATCGTCTGCGGCCAGAGCCTTTCTTTGCACAGTTACAGGCAACCAGCGCCAGTTTTCCCAGTGGCCATGCCTTTTCCGCCCTGCTATTTGTTGGCCTGTTGGCCTACTACCTGTTCGGCTCCCTACGCTACTGGCAATCACGGCTGTTGATGATTATTCTCTTGAGTTTCTTGGCCCTGGTGGTGGGACTCAGCCGCTGTTATCTAGGCGTGCACTGGTTCAGCGACATCATGGCCGGCTATCTGCTAGCTATGACCTGGCTGACTTTTCTTCTCACCACCCTGGAAGTTCGACGCCGGTTCATCGGGGAATTTCCAGGGCGCTCCGGTTGGAAGCCCTTGCAACTGTCGGCCAGGCAACGATATGCCATTATGGCTCTGGCCAGCGGAGTTGCACTCTACGCCATGGCCCATTATCTGCGTCTTCAACTCGGTCTATTATAAGGGGCTAGAGCCTGCATGGTTCGGTTGCAAATTCAGAGTGGATTCTTTAGGATGAGCGTTCATTGCAACAGGTTGACCTTGTCGCCCCCCCCCCCAACTGAACGAAGACAAAAATGAATGTCAGACTACCCGCCGAATGGGAACCACAAGACGGAGTCCTGTTGGCCTGGCCCCACGCAAAAACCGACTGGGCGTCGATACTGCCCCTGGTGGAACCGGTCTTTTTACAACTGGCCGCCACCATAAGCCGTTATGAGCAGGTATTGATTGTCACCACGGATCCTGCCCCCCTGGCCGTCAAACTAGAGAACTTTGGCGCGACGATGGCCGCTATCACTCTGGTTCAAATCCCTTTTGACGACACCTGGTGCCGCGATTTCGGGCCGATTACCGTCCTTGCGGATGGATTGCCTCGCCTACAGGATTTTGCATTCAATGGCTGGGGCAATAAATTTTTTGCGGAACAGGATAACGCCGTTACTCCGCATCTACAGCAAAAAAACATTTTCTCCGCCCCCGTCGATGGCCACTCTCTGGTCTTAGAAGGGGGAAGCATCGAAAGCGACGGAGACGGCACCCTGCTGACCACGAGCCAATGCCTGCTCAACCCCAACCGCAACCCTTACCGAAACAGGGAGCAGATCGAAAGGGAGCTACAGGAAACGCTGGGCTGTCAACGCACCCTCTGGCTGCACCACGGCCATCTGCTCGGTGACGATACCGACGCCCATGTCGACACCCTGGCCCGCTTTGCCCCCAGCGACACCATCCTTTACGTCGCCTGCGATGACCCCGAGGACGAGCACTACCCGGCTCTTTCCCGTATGGCCGAAGAACTGGCGACCTTTTGCACCAAAGCCGGACAGCCCTATCGCTTGCTGCCCCTGCCCTGGCCTGCTGCCCGCTTCGATGATGAAGGCCAGCGCCTGCCGGTGACTTATGCTAACTTTCTGATCATCAACGGTGCGGTGCTGGTTCCTACTTACGACGATCCGCAGGACGATGCAGCCCTGGCCACTGTTGGCGAAGCCTTTCCCGGTCGCGAGATTATCGGCGTCGACTGCTCAGCAGTGATTTTGCAACACGGTTCCCTGCATTGCCTGACCATGCAACTGCCTCAAGGAGTTTTGCCATGACCGCTCAAACCTCTTTAACCGTCGGCCTGGTGCAACAGACCTGCAGCGACGACCGCCAGGAAAACCTCGACCGCAGCATCGCCGGCATTCGTCAGGCTGCCGCTCAAGGCGCCGGGCTGGTGGTTTTGCAAGAGCTGCATGCCAGTCGCTATTTCTGCCAGATCGAAGACAGCAGCCTGTTCGACCTCGCCGAAACCATCCCCGGGGCGTCTACCGAACAGTTCGGAGCTATAGCTGCGGAACTCGGTATCGTGCTAGTCGTCTCCCTCTTTGAGAAGCGGGCTCCAGGGCTCTACCACAACACCGCCGTGGTGCTGGAAAAAGACGGCAGCATCGCCGGTTGCTACCGCAAGATGCACATTCCCGACGATCCCGGTTATTACGAAAAATTCTACTTTACCCCTGGCGATCTCGGTTTTCAGCCCATCGCCACTTCCGTCGGCAAACTGGGGGTGCTGGTCTGTTGGGATCAGTGGTATCCCGAAGCGGCCCGCCTGATGGCCCTGGCCGGCGCGGAAATCCTCATCTACCCCACCGCCATCGGCTGGGATCCGGCTGATACGGTCGAGGAACAAGCCCGACAGCTCGATTCCTGGCAAATAGTGCAGCGCGGCCATGCCATCGCCAACGGCATTCCGCTGGTCAGCGTCAATCGGGTCGGTTTGGAACCAGACCCGGAAGGTAAGGGGCCAGGGGCTCTATTCTGGGGAAACAGCTTCGTGGCTGGCTGTCAGGGAGAGATACTGGCCCAGGCAGGGGCCAAAGAGGAAGAGGTACTGGTGGTCGAAATCGACCAGCAACGCAGCGAGCGGGTGCGGCGCATCTGGCCTTTTCTGCGGGATCGGCGCATCGATTTTTATAATGAGCTGACCCGGCGATTTCGTGATTGACCAACCGCGCATCACCGGCCTACCACTCTGCAGATCGCCTTACATACAAAAAGAATAAACGGGCATGGTTGGCCAACCATGCCCTTTTTATTCAGGAATCCTAAAGGTACTTCACCCGCGATTCTTTAAAATCACCGCCATCGCATCATCGGAATCAAAGCTGTATATTTGAGAATGTCAATTGCGTCGGCCTGACCCAAAATCACCTCTTAGCAGATGGACAAGTTTGTCCATCACACAATAATCCTGTGTTTGTAGGGGGTGCTGTGTCGAGTATTTGTGCTGCAGTTTCAGATAGGCTTAGCAATCCTCATCATCGAAAAAAGTCGCCGATTGATTGTTACCACGAGGGATTACGTGATACGGATATCCCTGAGCGACTATGCAGGCGATTCTTAACATAGGGCCAGAATAGCTGAAGAAAGAGGAGAGACAACTAAAATTAGAGAATGTCTATTTTCCCGCGCCCCTAAATCTGGGGAGTGTCCCTAGCTTCCCACTCTTCGGCACCCTGAGGTACTAGGGTCAAACCTGTCGCCCCCCAATGCTAGTGAACTCAGGGGCTTTTACAAACAACGCCACCATTAAAATCATGTTGTTCGGCAGGAACCTGCTTTCTTTCCTCAACGGCACCAAGAGAGGGCTGCACCTCACTCATCCACAGGCAATGTCGGTCCAGCCGACCCTGTCGGTACCGTTTCAACGCCGGTGTTTACTTCAGCATGATCAACCCAGGCCATGAAGATCTGATAGCCAACCGCCAGCAGCACGGCACCGGTAAACAGGCCGATAATGCCTCCGGACACCATGCCCCCCAAGGCCCCCAGCAGAATCACCGGCATGGGGGCCTCTACCCCGCGACCGAGCAAGAACGGTTTGAGCACGTTGTCTGCCATGCCTGCCACGACCAGGTAAATACTGTAGACGATATTGCTCGTGGTGGAGGCATCACCGGCCCACCACAGGTAGATAATCGCGGGCAATGAAATAATGATGGCGGGCAACTGCACAATACCGATGATCAAGACCACAAGGGCCAGCACGCCAGCCGCCGGAATTCCAGCCATGATAAAACCGATGCCCAGCAGCAAGGCCTGAATGAACGCCACGCCGATGACACCGCTGGCGACGGAACGGATGGTCGCCGCAGACAGGCTCAACAATCGAGGCCCTCTTCTCGCTCCCGCCAAGCGCCTGCAAATGCGCTGCATGACTTGACTGCCCGATTCGCCATAGGCCATGATGACCCCGGCAATAATTAGTGAACCGAAAAAACCCAGCAACGAACCGGCTGTGTTCGCGGTAGCTAAAAGAGCGCGTTTGGCCACAGCCCTAAGCTGTCCCTGATTTTCCTGAAGAAATTCCGGCAGGTTATTGGCCGCAGAACTCCAGGCGCTGTAAATGCGGTCCCCGACGAGAGGCCAGTCAGCCACCGCCGGATCGGGTGAACTGATGCTGACCGTATTGTTGTCGAAAGCGGTATAAGCTTTGTGTACCTGGCGGGCGAAAGAGTCGCCGAGCATCACCGTGGGCACGCCGATCAACAGCAAGCCCGACACCACCACAAGCGTTGCCGACCATTTCCGCCGCCCCCCAAGCCATCTTGCCAAACGTTGATGCAGCGGATAGAGGGCGATGGCCAGAATCAAGGCCCACAGCATCAGATTGGCAAAGGGGGCGAAGACGCGAACGCACAGGACCGCCAGCAAGGCGATCAGGCTGAGACGAATCACCCCTTCGGTGAAATTTGTCGACAGCAGATTCCGAATGGTCGAATCATCTGGTTGCATTGTATGGATAATCCTTCCTTAATGTTTTTGGCTATGACTCATAAGCAACAGTTTGTGGCCGTTCAATTCAGGCAGTGCTCTGGACAAAACATAGATTGACCAGATAATCACCAGAACGCGGACAACCCAATAGCAAAGGTGTCCGAATCGATTCCGGTCGATTCCTGAGTGCGGGTGGCAACATAGACAACCTTGGCTCCCAAGTGACGATTAAGTGGCAAGCCGACGCTGAGTGCCCAGACCAAATCCTGCTTGCGATCATCTTTTTTCGTGCCATCCACTGTTGAACGACCGCCATAATCGTATCCAGCGCTGGCGCTCGCCCAGACCCCGGGGCGGAAGGCATAAATGAGATGGCCGTTCACTATGTAGAGCGGATCCTGCTCGAGTTTATGGCCGTTGTAGAACTCGTTATTGTCGGTGAATAACGCTACGATTGCTGTCGTTTCCACTGACCATTTCCCCTGGGTATGGACGGCTCCGATCTGGGGGCGAAAGGTGAATCGATTGGAGCCGAGGTTGATCAGTTTGTCGTCCATGTAGTCACCCGTCGGCAACTGGACTGAAATGCCAACTCCGACAATGGTTTCAACCTCTGTCGCTGCGCGATATTTAGCGTACTCCTGTCCCTGCAGAGGTGGCGCACCGTAGAGATTGATCGCGAATCGCACCAGGGTGTCGGTTAAACCTCTCCTCTTGACCGTCGTGGGAAAGCCGTCTAGCAACCCTTTCCAACGCCCCTCCTGATAGCCCTGCAGAATACCGATACGCGCCGTTTTCTCGAACAAGGCGAACGATCGAATGTACTTTGCGACCCAAGTATGCAGGTCTACTTGGCCATTTTCAATTTTGAGAACAGGATCAAAGCTGATATCTGCCTCGGTATAGGCATAGCCGGCACCGAGAAAGTTCGTATCGATTGGCAGATGAGCCCAGCGCCGCGGCTCTAGCTCTTCGGCGGAACATGAAGAGGCAAAAAACAATCTCAACAAGAGACAGAAACACAACCAGAAAATTTTGTGCACTGGACTCAATTTAAGACCTTTTGATCTTTTGATAGTTCTACCTCTGGAGAATTGCCCATTTGCAAACAGAATCAGGGCACAGTCACTCCCAACATGCATCCTTACCGCCTGGCGGTCTCATCGAAACAGCCGGATCGGGTGAACTGATGCTGACCGTATTGTTGTCGAAAGCGGTATAAGCTTTCTGTACCTGGCGGGCGAAGGAGTCGCCGAGCATCACCGTGGGCACGCCGATCAACATCAGGCCCGCCAGCGCCACAAGCGTTGCCGCCAACCCCTGCCAACCC
>JABXKU010000145.1 GCA_013619105.1 Desulfuromonadales bacterium | reverse complement strand
GGTGTGCCGCCAACTGTGGAAGGTCAGTTTGTCCCGCCGGTCCTTGATGCCATCGTTAAATCCAAGACCATCAATAACCCGCTGAACCGTGTCTGAGACCTCTGCAATGACCTTCCCCTTGGTGTTTGTAAAGAAAAGCCCACTACCGGTCGGATGTGCCTCTTTTAACCGCTTAAAAAGTGAAAAAGCCGTGTCGTTCAAGACCAGTTTCTGTGACTTTTGCTTCTTCGGTGTCTTCAGGAAAATATCCCGCCGATTTTCGTCGAAATGCTCCACCTCCAAGCGAAATACCTCAGAGGCCCGCAGGCCGGCAAACAGGGAGACCATGGATATATCGTGCCATTGGGGCGAGCGATTGCCTATTTCCTTGAAATACAACTCAGACTGTTCCTGAGTAAAAGCTCTGGTCCGCTCGTTGTCAATCATGGGGAGGTTGAGGGTTTTTCTCCGGGGCGGCTGAATATCCACGACACCATTGTCGAAGGCCATGTTCCATATCTGTGTAACAATAGAGACGCAGTAATGAACCGTCCGGGGGGAACGATTAGCCTTCAGTAAAACCTTTTCCATGCGTTTGAAATCCAGGGGCTTGATCTCACGAATGACCTTGTCCCCCATTGACGGCTTGATCCACTTTGTATAAAGGGATACCTCGCTAACGACCGTTCGCGGCTTTTTGCTGGTGCGGGCCACATCCAGATAGAAATCATAAAAAAACAGATTAAGCGTGGTATTGCTTCGCCTTGCTTCCAGTTCCTTCGCCGCCCGCTGGCGCTCTGCCTTTTTCTCTTCCTGTTGCCGCTGCTCTCTTTCTTCTTGAATAGAAGTCGATCCCTGCTCTTGTTTTGCGTTCGCCCTAAATTCCTGAATCTTCCGCTCGGCATCCAGTTCAGTAAGTCCATCCGAGGCCCAGCCGAACACTTCCTTTCGGGTCTGGCCGCTGATCGTATACCGGAGAATAAATTGGCGATCCCGGCGAACACCATTCTTGCGCGTCGGGTGCTCAACAAAAAAAACCCCCCTCCGGCCGGTCGGCTTCAAATTATCTTTTGCCACGCTTACGCCTCCTCTGGGGTACAAGATGGGGTACAAGATTTTGCAGGAAAACACGGAAAGCAACATGACGCTACGTGATTAAAGATAACCGTAAACTGCTGAAATGTCAAAGAAATAATGACGTTTCGGGAGGACAGGGGAAGACAGTACCTGTTGAATGGCATTCAAGAGGTCAACGGTTCGATCCCGTTTAGCTCCACCAAAAAAATCAAGGACTTACAGCACACAGCTGTAAGTCCTTTTTTTTGCCTCAATCTCTCTCCCCACCCTCTCCCCACATACGGCAGGTTTTATCCAGAAAAACCCCTTCAAAAACACCAAAGAGGAGCAAAGATGGTCACTGCCGGCATGACCGCAACTGAGCTGGAATCCGGGAATAGCCTTCTCTGGTCAGCCTACCTGGCGCACAGAGGCAGATGGTGGTGACTTAGAGCGAGACGAAAATCCGGCCGACCTTTGACCTTTATCGGCCGAAAGCAATATGATTGCTATACGCTAAAAGACCATCCAGCAGCTCACCCAGAGGTTTTGCCGTGAAACCATTGGAAAACTCCCCCAAGACCACAACATCACAGGAACCGTTGAAGCCCTCACCGAGTCCGAAGGCCGAGCCCTCCTCCGGTTCCAGACGTTTGACTCCCTCCGAACGCGAATCGCTTAAGAAAACCGTGCGCTCCTTGCGGGAACAAACAGCCAAGGAGTTCCCCAACATCAAGTTCGTGGAATAGCCTCCCCCCCCCACCAGCCGCAAGGGGCAACAACCGCTGGCCAATACCAATGGCCAGCCGTTGCGCTTCTACCACGGCACTGACCAAGCCCCCCCTCCTGGTTTACCACCCGCCCAAACATTGCCAGCATCTATGCCAACAAAGGCCAACAGGCGCCGCAGGTGCAACCGGTGGAGCTGACCGAGGATGAACCCGGCCCAGACCGTCGGCTGCCCGCCGCTGAACGCGCCAAAGCCTGCCTGAGGCGCGAACTAGGCTAACCCCCTGGCTGGCCCCGGAAGGTCCAAGCCAGCCTGTGCCGGGCGTTGACCGTCACGGTCGGCCTGGCGCCGGTGCCAGATACCGCAGCCCCCACAAGGACCGCCGTCATATGAGCAGTGTGGGGCGCCAATGACGGTGATGCTGGCGGCGCCAGGGCTGTAGGTTAACAGGGCGCTAGCAACCAAGGACCAGACCCGCTGAAGAGACCAGGAAAATGATCAGTCAGCTGAACCAAGCCAGTAACGAGGTTCTGGCAACCTTTCTGGAGTCCAGCGACGAGATCATTTCATAGCGCAGGCGATGCGGCGCTGGTCGACATTGGTCTTATGGCCAAGAAATTCCAAGACGGCCAACGCTGCAATAAAGGCTAAAAAAACGCCCCGTAGGACAATCTGGGGCACCTGCCTAAAGGCAGCGCTCGCACCAGCCCTTCACGGGGCGCACCACTAACCTTAAAGCACCTTTCGAGGCACGAGTCTAGCCTATGGAGCCCGGTCAGGTTGAGGACTTTGACGAAGAACTTGGCAGGCCCTCCAAGACCAGGTCAAGCTGCAGCAGGGTGGCCGCCACGGAGCTTGTCGCCGATGAGCAGACCAGAGGCTGGGAGCGGCGCAATCAGGGCGATGCCTAGGTGTAAGGTCGGCTGGCTGCTCAAAAGGCCAATGGCGGCCTCTGCGCACCTCCTGGTCCGGTTTCCGGTGGCGCTGACCGTCAGCTGACCTCCCTCTGGGGTGATCATGGCCGCTCCAGATACTCACCACTGGTTGGCGTTTACCTTTACGGCCGGATAAGCGCCGGCAACAGATACTGCAGCGGCCGCCGTCACATAGGCAGTCGCAATAACCGTAGGCTGGGCGCCCTAGGCTGGCAGGGAAGGCTTTCAGAAAAGAAAAAGGACAAACCGGATATAGGGCCTGGCGATATGGCCCGATCCAGGCCAGCGTCGATACAGTTACTCGATGGGGTGGCAAAAACCTGCCTCGCGCACGCGAAGCCCCTGCGCACTCTGCGCAACTGCGCACTTTTGCGTAGCGGGGAAGTTAGAGATCTTGGCCAGCTGAATGCAATGACCTATCAGGACAGGACTAGACTGCTACACCGCAAATATTGGTACTTGTTCTGCCGCATTTCGTTCGGCCTTGGCTGCCAACTGCCCGGCCGATTTGCTAGATGTTTATGGTGGTCAGCCCCCTGAAGGTTTTTTAGCCCCCAGTGCATATTCTGATGAAAGCAACCAAGCGTTCTGATATAAAACCAGCCGACCGTTGTTGCCTGAAACCAGCTGGGGCTTCTTATTGCAAACCCACCCACCAAATTCTAATAGGATCTTCCGCAGTGTTCCGATTTGCAGGGTATTTAGTAATTTTAGGTCCACTCAGATTTTAAGCCCTGAAAATATTGTAGAACAAAATTCAGATGTTTCCCCACTATCAAATCTCACTACTTTTGCGAATGCACCGGCTTGCTCCGAAATCCGTTTTTAAAAGTGGATTTCCGATTTTTGAAACGTCGGATCTGTGTGGTTTATCCCTAGATGAAGCAAGCCCCCTTCTGGAACAACATGCAAGACGGCCCAACCCTTTTGAATTAGGTTAGGCCGTCTTTGTATTGCAGATGGTGCTTTTTTGGACAAAATCAGTAAAAAAGAAAAATTCACCACCCCTGAATTACGGTGCCCATCATATCGAGAAGTACTTATCCCTGAAAAATATACTAGGTAAAAATCTTGATTCCTTGTTGGCCAGGACCTGGGACGAGCCATTTAAATGCAGGCTTAATTATGCGAGACGGCAACGGTA
>JABXKU010000144.1 GCA_013619105.1 Desulfuromonadales bacterium | reverse complement strand
CTTTATATCTTTATCGTTGACTTTAAACCCAGGAATCTTCATCCTGGTTATCTCGTCAGACAGAAGAGCATGAACGGAATCTTCCAGCGTATTCTGGTGCTCTCTGAAGCACCCAATCTTAATGGCGTCCATGTGAGCTTTCATCAGAAGCACGTCAGCAACAGTGTGGGATTTCGTCCCTCCACGCCCACCGAGGGCAATCTTGATCCTCTTTTTCTTCGTTCGAAAGGGATCAAGTTTGTCAGTTATTCTGAGTTTCAAGGTTTGGTTTCTTTCGGCGTTTGTTTCTTCTCTTGAGTCTCAACGTGAGTGACTTCGACCTCCCATTTGTTAGCCCGTCTGTCGTCAACGGTGCTGTCAATGATAGCCTTGGGAGAGTACAGCTCAGGATAGACTTTTTCAAGGAACGCCAAGGTAGCTTTATAGTTGTCACTGGCACTCGCCATGTCGAGATTGGACAGGTGTTTCCTGCGCATTTCAGCGGCAACGAAAAGTTCTGTCTTTATCAGTTCAATGAAGGTTTTCAGTGAAAGGTGTTTTCCTTCGAGCATTTCATTGAAGACAGTGGAGGTTTTATCAGCAGCGTGAGCGGCATCGTCGACAGTCATTCCAACAGACCTTGCATACGCAAACTTTTCAAGGGTGTACTTCCCAATGTGCTTGTCATTATGAAGGTTGGATTGGGTTTGAGTTTCGTCGAATTCAGGAAAGAGCGCAGCAATACCTTTCAGCTTGTCAGATAGTGAGAGCTGAGACTCTTCAACGATGTGAACGGCGGTGTCGTATTTCTGTGTCTTATCCATGAGAATGATTTTAGCACGAATGAGAGCGGAAGTCAAGCTTTATTTTTGTCGGTTTTGGGAATTTCCAAATGGGGATTCGGCGATTTGGGGGACTGAAGTGTTCGGATGATTGTGTGAAGTGGTTCGAGTAAAGCGAGAAGTGGGATTAAAACCGTCGGCTCAGGGATTGGTTATTTGTTTCTCTCTGTCGCGCGCCGAAAGGGGGTGCACCCCCCCCCATCCCGCACACACGGGCAGAGGAGCGAGGCACGACGAGCAATGTTTGTCTACACGAACATCCTATGTACTCCCACATAAACTTATTACTCCCATACAATACTAGGAAGTAAGAACATCACATCCTACAACTAACATCACATCCTACAACTAACATCACATCCTACAACTAACATCATAGCCTACAACTAACATCATAGCCTACAACTAACATCAGACGCCAGCCACAACACCTGCCTCTTATAAATGGAACGCGTACCTAATCTTAGTGCAGCTACGGTATCGGGACCGGGAGAAGTATTCACAAGATTCTCAAGAAAGTTCTTGACTTCCTGCGCCAGATGTGAGAAGATGAAAGCACGATCGAGGGAGGAGCCCCTCCAGTCAGACGACGCGACGCTCCCGCCACGATCGACCGTACCACGAAGAAAGTTCTTGACTTCCTACACCTGACGTGAGAGAATGAAGCATCATCAACGAACAATCCTACGAGGAGAACGACCATGGCGACCAGCAACGAGATGACAGCAGCAGAGATGGACGAAGCGGCAGAGGCCCTATGCAGCACATGCGATCTGAGGGACGTATGTCTGATGAACAGCAGTGACGAGATGTACATGGCAGGTGACGAGTTGTTCTGCGAGACCCGCCAGCCCAGAACCGCCAGCTGAACGCTCCAACCGACAGAGACCGTAGCCTGTAGACGGTCTCTGTCTGCCTCAAAATAATCGCCAGGACAGTAAAATAATCCTTGACATCCTGAGCCAGACGTGAGAAAATTTCTACCATGATCAACGAACGAGCGACCAACGCTCACCTAACTTTGAACGTAAGGAGAACGACCATGACAACCCCCGAGAAGAAAACCACTGACGCCAAGAAGACTGTTGCTTCCAAGACTCCCGCCGTACCTGCCTTCGATCCTTCCATCCTCACTGGCGCTCGTCCCATGAAGGTCGACAAGAAGACTCCCCTGACTGACAAGGAGTGGCGCGAGAAGAACATCAAAGACCATAACGCTCAGGAGATGCGGACTGCCAAGTCCCTGCTCAAGAAGTTCAGTGGAACCCCGGAGTACTCCGCTCTCCCTGCTGACATCCAGGCAGCGATGATCCGTGTGATTGGTAAGGTTGGTGGTGGTGGTACTGGACGGACTGGTTCCGGCAGTGACTCTTTCGCAGCTACCCTTCGTACGATGTTCGTCAAGGTCAGTGACAGTCTCGACGAGTTCGACGTCTTCAAGGCTACCAAGATGGGCCGTGGAGAGTTCAGGAAGAGGGTCAGAGAGTCCCTCAAGAAAGCCGCCTTCGAGGATCGCCAGTGGGTTGAGTTCAACGAGACCACTGAAGAGTGGGAACTGCTTGCTCGCGGCAAGAAAATGCCCAAGGGTTTCAGAGGTAAGGCCATCGATATGACAGCTGAAGAGCTGGACGCGCTGAAAGTAAGCGCTGAGGCAGTGAAGATTAAATAAGCTTTGTTCGGCGGCTGACATTGGGTTGGCCGCTTTCTTGTGTGGTGTGCGTGGAATGGGCGGTTCACTTCGGTGGACTGCCCATTCTTGCGTCTGGAGTCTGGTGTTCAGAGGTGGTTGTGTTGGTGGTTGAAGAGGGTAATAGTGTGGGGCGCGAACTGCCGTACGCCGGATCCCCATTTGGCCCGTCCCGTTTTGGGCCTGTTTGCGGACGGTTTGCCGGATCGTGGCTAAATACATAGGGCTGGGCTGGACGGACGCCGTACGGGATTCTAAATAGGCTGGCGGACGGAGATGGGGCCGAGGGCTGGTGGATTCTGAGCCAGCAAGATAACGCCCGGAAGAGGCAGGAGCGTTCAGAAGCCGATCGGCGTTATAAAAGCGTTCCGTGGCCGACGCTATTTTTTCAGATAGAGAAGAGGCCCTTATATCTGCTTCTTTCGGTTAGTAAAGGGTTCGCGCCAGAAGCGTTCAGCCTATCTGACTTTAGGCGCTTGTTGTTCGTGGATGTGAGCGTTACAGAAGCGGACGGTGATTTCGTACCGGAACCCGCCGAGATCCTAGGGGCGCTAGCGTCTCGGGCGGTTTTCCATTCGGTCGCGGGACGTTACTAAAAAGTACCGGAACGCCCAAGATCCTAGCCAGGCTACCGTCTCCGTAAAAAAGTTCCGCTCGGGACGTTCCGCCCGAAAAAAAAGCGGAAAAAACGGAAAACAGTAATATATTACAGCGTTTTAGGATCCGGGCCGCCCGTACCGGAACGACCGTCCCGACCGGAACTTTTTGCCCGAGAGCCTACACTGGCTACCGTCTCCGACGTTCCGGTACTTTTTGGTGTCGTCCCGCGGGCAAATGGAACACCGCCCGAGATCCTAGCCAGCATAGCGTCTCTGTAGGTTCCGGTACGAAATCACAACCTGCTTCAATAACACCTATCACCAAAACGCCAAGACCCTAGCCCAGCTAGGATCTCCGCAGATCGGCCCAAAAATCCCAGCTTTTCTAATAAATCCGCACTCACACCTGAACGCTTACCCCTACTGCCCCTGTTCATTTACGCTTAACGCTTCCGTAACGCACCTCTTCAGCCTCAACAAACCCTATCAAGCCACCAGCCACAATCATACTGTCAAACCCCACAATCCCTGAACACTCCTCCCGGACACCAAAATCCCTATAAATCCAGCCACTTATAAAATAAATCGGCCACCACTAAAATTCCCTATAAATACAGACACTTACGAACCCGACCCGGCCCAAAAATCGCTTGACTTTCAAAACCAGGTGTGCTATAATTTGACCCATGATTGAGGAAGTTGAGAGCAACAGTGCTGATCGCCGACAACTCCGACCTCCTGAACAATCGCTGTTTGTT
>JABXKU010000143.1 GCA_013619105.1 Desulfuromonadales bacterium | reverse complement strand
GTCAGTAAGGAGTGCGATAGCCAAATCTAGCGGCAGATTAATCGCGTTTGGTGCCTCAACCCGCTCGCCGAGGGTGAACTGTTCTAACACCACTTTATTGTCTCCGAGAAGTTCGCTGTCTTGGATTTTATATTCCAGGTTGAGGTTGAGTGTGCCGGATGCAATTTTTCGCCCGGCAAACGTGGCGCTATAAGGACTGAGGGGCTTCATATCAACATTCTGGAATGAGACGGTGAGATCAGTGAACGTTTTGGGTGCAAACGGACTTATCCCACCTTCCACCGTGGTGAGTCCGTATTCGTCAACCTTTCCCTCGAGTTTAATCATGGTTCGGCTCGCCGGGTCGGAAGATATGCCTGTAGCACCTCCGCTTAGGTCCGTCACATGGGCAGCAAAAGGCAACACCAGAGTGAGGTCAGCGAAATCAACAACACCTTTCTCCACGCGAATCCGCTCGACACTCACCGGAAAAATTGGCCGATCTTTACTCGGTGCGACAGCAGGAGGTTCCTCCTGAGGTGCAGCAGTCTCGTCGCTAAGCGCATCTGAGTTCTTAAGCACCTTGGCCAGATTTATACTACGGTCTTTGAAAATCACAACCTTGGCGCCAGGTTCCAGGAATCTCACCTCTTCGATGTGCAACTCATCAGGTGACAGGCCAAACTTTAGACCATTGGCAGACATCTTTTTCCATTCGAGGAATCGATCACCGGTGCCTTCTTCGTTTACCATAAGCTTGTTCACGTTTACTGAGCCGTTGGCGCGTAATCGGGGACCGGATTTGGCAGAACGGTACTTCACCCGGACCGACGTGGAGATGTTGCCAGACTCAAGCGCAAGCGACGTGAACTTGGATAGGGCCGGGCGTAGCGGTTTAAGGTTTATCCCCGTTATTTTCGCTTGTGCATCGGCACGATCGCCGACCTGGCTGACCTGACCACTGACACTTACACTTCCGCCCTGGGCCACCGTCAGATCTGTTTTAAAGTCGATGGGCGTTTTATCATCGTTGGTAAGATTTTTGAGTGACGCCCGAATATCTTTTAGGCCATAAACAATGGCCGGGACAACGGTATTGTCCTGCAGATCCACCTGGAAGCCGTTCATTTCAAGCGCATCAAGGCTAAACGACCAGGGCTTGCCCTCGGCCCTTGCCATTAGACCGGCTTCGGCGATATCGCGTTTCAACCTGCCTTTATCCCCGGGATTAAACATCTCAAATAGACGGATACGCCCGTCTTTACCGCGCACCACGTCGGTTCCACCGCCGGTAGTCCCAATCCGGGTGATCGTTATCTCACGAGTGCCAATATCGATGCGGCCGTCATTCAGCGTAAACGTGTCTAATGATAGAAAAGGGGTGTCGTCACCGGCTTCTGAAATTGAGACACGATTCAACGCCACCTCCAGATCGTCCACAATGGCTTTTAGGGGGCCGGTGCCAGCTTCTGCCGACGCGTTCAACAAAACATTAAGGCCGCCGACAGCAAGCGCCAATGGGTTGGCGCGGCTGTGGTCTGAATAATCCACCGCAACGTTTTCAACTTTCACCTCTCCTGCCTTCAGTCGCCATGGCTGACTCTCGGGTGTTGAAGCGCCAGGGATCGGTGCAGTTACGTCTGTGGACTTCCGTTGCGCAACGAGCTTCTGCCAGTCGAACAACCCCTTTTCATCCACCGATGCCGAAACTTTACCGTCACGCACGACGATGTTCGGAACCATGAGTTCCCGGGCTTGAAGGTCGAAACGCATGCCGTCGGCTTCAATTGCCTCCAGAGCAAGCAAGGGTGTGTTCTTGCCCTTTTCTGTGAGCAAAAGTCCCTTTAGTGCGAATTTCGCGTCTTGCAAAAGCAAAAGGGCGATGCGCTTTTGATAATCGAAACGATAGCGGGTGCTGAAGTCTATATCTCCCGCCGGCTCGGCAATGTTCAACTCGTCTTGAGCGAACTTCCATGCTGTGGCCAGCTTGAAGCCTTCCATGCTTAATTCACCTTCGGAAAAGATCGGGTGTAAAGATACTTCGCCCTGCCAGCCAACGGTCCCGCCGCCAGGAAGGTCGGCCTTGACGGTGTAGGGACCTTTGCGTTCCGGGAGTGTAGATATTTCTTTGAACTCGAGGTTGAGGGGCGAGAATGTTTCTATTGCATGAGTGGTATCTGAACGATCGCTGAAAGTGAAGCTGCCGTCAACGATCTCAGCGTGTTGCACCAGGAATCGTGGCGGACGATGGCCGGTGGGCGGTGGATCTTCCGATTTGGGGAGGCTGTCAGCAAGATCTGCGAAATTAAGACGGCCGTTGTGCTGGATTTCAACATGTAATGACGGTCGTTCTATACGAATATCGGCAAATGTCCACGCCCAGCGAAATAGACTTGAGAGCTCAAAGTCGACAAACATCCGGCCGAAGCCAATAATTGGGCGATCATCCGCTTCTTGGAGTACAAAGTCCTTGGCCTCAAAGGTAAATAGAAAAGGATTGACGCGCACCTCGGCAATGGATGCTTTGCGCTTGAGCTTTTCTGCGGTGTAATTGCTCACATAGCGCTTTAATATCCAGGGAGTAAACAAAAAGCCAAGCAGGGCATACATCGTCACTGCCACGACAGGTGTCAACAGCCAGCGGTTTAGGAGCAACCGCCGCCAGCGTTTGGGGGATCTGTTGGGATCACTTGTCATAGAACAGGGTCTCCAAATAGAATCTGGTTATGGGGTCTGTATCATCAAAGGTGTGCTTCTGGTCTCGATTTTTTGTGGCCATCTGTTTTCGTATATCTTTAGCAAGGGTTTTACCCAACTCCACGCCGAACTGATCAAAGGGATTAATGTCCCAGATAAAAGCTTCATAAACCGTTTTGGCTTCGTAAAAGGCAAGAAGACGGCCGATGTTTTCAGGTGAAAGTTCCTTTAAAAGGATGGTTGTTGAGGGTCTGTTTCCGGAAAAATATTTAGCAGGATTCGGATCCTCCTTTCCTGTAGCAAGGGCAGCCGGTTGTGCGATGAGATTCGCCCATAGCTCCTGATGATTGGTGACCCCTTTTGATCGATTTTGATACTGATTATAATGGGGATGGATGACACCGATAAAGTCGATGGGGAAAGGTCTTCCCTGATGCGCCAGCTGAAAGAATGAATGCTGGGCATTGGTTCCGGGTTCTCCAAAAACAATGGTGCCAGTGGCATCATCCAGCCGGTAGCCGTCTTTTGTGACCGATTTGCCGTTACTCTCCATGTTCAGTTGCTGGATGTGCGGAGCCAGCTTGGAAAGCGGCGAGGCATAGGGAATGATGGCCTGGGCCGGATATCCCAAAAAATTATTGTTCCACACTGAAATAAGCGCAGCAACAAGGGGAATATTTTCTCTTTCCGGTGCATTCTGGGAATGCAGATCCATCGCTTCAGCACCTTTCAAAAACCGCTCAAACCGGTCATACCCAAGATAAAGGCTCAGTGGGACCCCGCCGACTGCTGAGGTAACACTGTACCTTCCGCCGATGAAATCGAACATATGAAAGGAAGCAAGCACCGGATTTTTTGGATCGTCTCCGGGAGATCCCTTGCTGGTAACCGTTAGAAAATGTTTGGCAGGATCGAGGCCTTTCTCTTTAATAAAAGTTCGGACCTGATGAACATTGGCCATGGTTTCAGCAGTGGTATAACTTTTTGAGATAACGACCCAAAGGGTTGTTTCAACATCGATGATGGCGGCAATCTTACCGAAATTATGGATATCCACGTTCGAGAGAAACATAATCTCAATTTTTTTATCCGCCAGAAAATTAAGTGCATTGGCAACAAATTCCGTGCCCAGATAGGATCCGCCGATCCCGATAACGACCACCTGTCTGAAGGGTTTACCCGTGGATCCGGTGA
>JABXKU010000058.1 GCA_013619105.1 Desulfuromonadales bacterium | reverse complement strand
GAGTTGCTCTTCGCTCATTGCTCAATCCTTTTCAAGGCGTTGTCAGCGGTGTTCTAATCAAACGTTACAATATTTTTACAGGCCAGGCAAACATTATGTTTTTCGGGCGGTTAAGTTATGGCTCCCTGATGTCGACGCAGTTCTGCCAATTGTTTAATAAGGCAGGAGCTTGCCGGTAGATCGGCGGCCTTTAGAAGTTGGGGGACAACGGCCTCAGGTTGGCAACGAGGGAAAGAGGCGGAGCACAGATGGTGGATCAGGCGTGTGGTCTTGAGGCCGTCGAACCAGTCGTGAAAGGCTTTAAGGCGCGCTTCGTTTTGCGCATGGTTGGTCCGAAGCCGGTCCCATAGGGACGGAAATTTTTCGTTGCGAAGAAAATCCGCCAGCAGTGCGCTGAGCTGTTCTGCCAGGTGAAGCAGCGTTACACCATCAGCTTCGAGCTGTTCACGGACCAGTTGCAACCAATCACCGAGCAGGGCATAACAGGCAGCCGGATAGAAGAGTACCGCTTCGGAATCCCCGGTCAGCAGGGCACTTACGCTGCGCCCGGTGCCAAAGGGCGTCCGGCTTGAAGGGCGGGCCGAGGGGTAGACCACGGTGCCGCTGAGCGTGGCGACTCCGGCGGTTTTGGCTAACTGTTGTAGAAAGTAGAAGTCTTCCCCGGCTCGTCGCCGGTTCATACCACCGGCGCGGGCATAGGCCTTAGCTCGGCAGGCCATGGTGCTGCCGACCGTGTGAAAGGCGTAGGGCGATCCGGCCAGGGTCAGACCGAGAAGGTGGCTGCGCAAAAAGAGTTCGTAGCGGGCGATGGCCGCCTCATGGATCGGATCGTTGCCGGCCTGATGGCAAAAGGGAACCACTGCTGCTCCAGCGATTGCGTCTCGAAAGTGGCTATGCAGGGCGGGCAGATAGTCGGGTCGCACCAGGGTGTCGGCGTCTAGGGCGATGAGCAGCGGCTCGGATTTTTCGAAAGAGAGCCGTTGCAGGGCCAGATCGAAGCCAATTTTGCGGGCCAGGCCGACCCCGCCGTCCTTGACTGGCAGTTCTAAACCCGGCGAGGCCGCATCGATCCAGGCCAGTTGCAGCCCTGGATGTTTCCAGGAGCCATCGGAAAGCTCCCTCAGGGTGTGTTGATTGTCGTTTTTATCCTCAACGGTGCTGTCCGGGCGCTGGTTGATCACTAAAAGTATCAGCGTTTTGGCCAGGTGTTCGGGAGGGTTGGCAGCCAGGGATTTGAGGGTCGCGGGCAGGGTGGCGTTTTCGGCCAGGACGGGGATCACCACCGCCATGGAGAAATCGTGACGTTCGGTGCCAGTGATACACCACGGGCCCATGCTGGCGCGCCTGGCTAAATATCGGACGACAGCCTGAGGCAGGGCGTTCATGGTGCGCCAGGCTGAGGCTGCAGGCCAGCAGCAGAGGCGATATGCAACAGTTCTTTTAGCGGCTCTCCAGCGCCGTCTAACCAATGAATGGCGACGCCCTGTTTCTCCATACGCCGAAACCAGGTTTCCTGGCGTTTGGCGAACTGATGAATGGCGCTGTTGAGTTTTTGAAACATGTCGTTGCGGTTTAGTTGGCCCTGCAGGTGTTGGGCGATGAGGCGGTATTCAAGGCCATAATATTCGAGATTCGCATAGGGGACACCGGCCTCATGCAGATGCTGCACCTCCTCGATCATCCCTTCGGCAAGGCGCTGTTTGAGGCGTTCGGTGATGCGTTGGCGCAGCACCGAACGGTCCCAGCGTACACCGAACACCAAAGGTTCGATGGCCGGCAAGGGCAGGGGGGCGGTATCCTGTTCTCCTATGGCGATTTCAATGGCCCGCACCAGTCGCTCGCGATCCTGCAAGTCGCTGGTATTGTGCTGTTCCGGGCGCGCTTGCAGCAGGCGTTGCTGCAATCCGTTCAGGTCCAGTTCGGCGAGCGCGGCACGTAGGGCGGGATTCTCTGGCACCTTGACCAGTCGGTAGCGGCGCAGCGCGGCATCGAGATATAGACCGGTGCCGCCCACCAGCATCGGCAACCGACCGCTGCTTTGAATAACCTTAAAGGCAGTGACAAAACGCTCCTGAAAGTCAAAGACGCTGAATTCGCTGCCAGCCTCGACAATATCGATGAGATGATATGGGCTGTCACCGTATTCGGCCAGATCCTTGCCGGTGCCGATGTCCATGCCGCGAAACACCTGGCGAGAGTCGGCGGAGATGATTTCACCGCCGAACTGCTGAGCGGCGGCTACAGCGAGACGAGTTTTGCCCGAAGCGGTCGGGCCAAGGATGACGAGCAGGTTGCAATTCATAGGTTTATCGACATCCTTTACTTTTCAAAGCCGTAGGAGAGGGTAAAGTTAATTCAGGACCACTTTGTAGGTATGTATGGTCTCTGTTGCCGGTGTACAGAGGCAGATTGCCATGATAGAAGTTTTTGCCGGCAAGTTCAATGATTGTGCCGAAGCTGGCGTGATTCCTCCTTTCTTTTGGCGGTTATCTCTGGTAGATTTAGCCACTCATAATCCACCCCGATGCCGGTTTATTGGCACAGCCCTTTGATACTGTTATCCTATGACCCCAGAACCCCGCGATACCGACTCCACTAGCGATCAGGCCCTCGTCGTACCCCGCGCCGAGCACCGCATCTCCCGTAAGCAAATTGACGAGAACACCCTTAAGGTTCTCTACCGATTGCGCCGGCATGGCTATCAAGCTTATCTGGTTGGCGGCGGAGTGCGTGACTTGCTCCTTGAGCGTCAGCCTAAGGATTTCGACGTCGCCACCGATGCCACCCCGGAACAGGTCAAGGGATTGTTTCGCAACTGCTTTCTGGTCGGTCGGCGGTTTCGTCTGGCCCATATCCGATTCGGCGGTAACTATTTGGTTGAGGTCGCCACCTTTCGCCGTCAGCCCCGCCCCGAGGAGTTGCCGGTCGACCCCGATGAGCACTTTTTCTTTACCGAAAACGTCTTCGGTTCGCCGCGAGAAGATGCTTTTCGTCGCGACTTCACCATCAATGGCATGTTTTATAACATTGAAGATTTTTCCATTATCGACCATGTTGGCGGTCTGCAGGATCTTGCCGACCGGCGGCTGCGAATGATCGGTGATCCCCTGGTGCGCTTTACAGAAGACCCGGTGCGCATGCTGCGGGCTCTGGAGTTTACCGCCCGGCTCGGCTTCAATCTCGACGAATCGGTGCGTCAGGCCATCTACTTGCGGGCGCCCCTTATCGCCGAGGCGGCCACCGCTCGCATTCGCGAAGAGCTGATGGAGCTGTTTCGTCACAAGGTGGCGGCAACCGTGCTGCGTGACGCTCAATCTCTCGGCCTGCTGCCCCACCTGTTGGGTGGTTTCGAAGGCGAGGTCGAGACCTTTGAACTGCTGGAGCAGATTGACCTCCGTACTGCTTCCGGGCGGCCCATCGAGGAGCATCTGGCCCTGTCGGCGCTCTTTTTGGACCGTTATCGGCATGCCTGCCAGACTCAAGATGCTCAGACCATCGGCGACGCTATTCGTATCGCCAATCATCTGCTGGTTCCCCATTGCGGATATTTTCGTATCTCCAATGCCATTCGCCATCAGTCGCGCGAACTACTGGTGGGCTTTTTCCGTCTGGCTCGCGGCCGCGGTCGCCGCGGCGAAAAACGCTTTCTGCATCATCCCTTTGCTGCTGCATCGGTAGAGTTGTTCAGCTTGTGGAGCGAGGCAAGCGGCCAGGAGCAGGAGCTGGCGGCCGATTGGCGACAGGTGATCGAAGGAATTGCTGTTCCATCGGCTAAGACGCAAGAGGGCGAGGAAACTAGTCGTCGGCCTCGGCGGCGCCGTAAGAGTCGTCGGCCGCCGGTGGATAAGAAGGTTTAGCGAAACGGTGTAGTGTGGTGGGCTGTTCATGTCCTTTTAGATGAAAATCAACACCGGCGGGACGCGGCCCGCCAGCCGCCCTACTTTTTGTCCAAGCCAACAAAAAGTAGGCAAAAAATGGCTGCCACTGCGTGGAGCATGCGGTTGCGCAGAGAAGGAAAAGGCTAACAACCCTTTAGCCATCCCATAGCAGCAGCAATTTCTTTGGGTGGCCCCTCTTCCGAAAGTTGGTTGCTAAAACGATCGGTCCGAGTCACTTCCAAACAGTGATCGAAGGTGCTGTTGGGTTTTAAAAGCCAGGACCGGTAGTTTGCGTCTTGCCAACAGGTTGTTTAACTATCGGCCCTTTACCCTCGTTGCCCCAGCAATACCTTTGAGGGCAGCGTTAGCTGTTCCAGCGTGAGTTCTTAACAAGTAAGGAGGAACCATGCAATGCCCCCGTTGTCAGGCCACCGTTTCCGAGCAGGCTAGATTTTGTGATCAGTGCGGCGTTCGGTTGATTAACGACGTCGAAGGGCTGCATGGAAAGGCTCTGGATCTCTATCATCGTGGCAAGATTGATGAGGCTCTCGCTCTGTGGACCGATGCCGTAGCGCAGCAGCCAGATTTCAGTCGCGGTCATTACCACAGGGGGATGGCCCTTTACGATCGCGGCGATCTTAGCGAGGCGATAGCCGCCTTTCGTCAGGCTCTGCAGGGTAGCAGAGAGCCTTTTCGCGTGTTGTTTAAATTAGGTATGGCTCAGTATGGTCTTGGTGATTTGGCTGGCAGTATCGTCAGTTACGAGCAGGCGCTGAAGCTCAACCCGGGAAGTGCAGAAACCCTTTATCGCCTCGGGCTGGCCCATCTGCGTCGCTCTGATCTACAGGGCGCCCGGCGGGCTCTTGATGCGGCCATCGCCATCAATCCCAAGTATACGCGAGCTCTGTTTATCCTTGGTATGGTTTACTCCCAGCAGGGAGACAACCGGCAGGCCATCGAGCAGTTCCGCCAGGTGGTCACAGCCAGCCCCGGTTATACGGCGGCGACCTTTGAGCTTGGCATGGCCCTGCATCGGGAACAAGATCTGCAGGAGGCGGCCGTTACCTTTGAACAGGCTGTCGATCACAGTCCGCGCTTTGCTCCGGCTCAGTACATGCTCGGCGAAACCCGCAAGCAGCTGGGAGATCAGGCCGGCGCCGCAGCGGCTTATCGCCAGGCCTTGGAAATCAACCCCAAGGATTTCGCCTGCTGGCTGAAGCTGGCCGAATGCTGTCTGCATCTCGGTTGTCTGGGGGAAACCCGTCAGGCTTTGGACGAGGCGTTGGCCCAGCAGCCTGACAATCCGGATGTGTTGGCGCTGGAGCGGCGTTTTAAGGAGCGTTGTGGACGAGGGGAGTAGTGGTTGTATCAATGGCTTTTGACCCAAAACCCCTGTGAGTGCCGCCGAACGCAGGAATTTTCATCCGGATCAGAAAGACGTCTGAGCGCAGCGAATCTCGTCTTTCCCGGATTATAATTCCGCAGAGAGGGAACCCGCCGCAGGCGGGCCAACGGGGGGCGACCTTCTTTTGGTTACTTTTCTTGGTCGTCAAGAAAAGTAACGCGCCTGGACGGGCAAGACCGGCCGATTAATAGATTTGCGTGTTGCAGTATTTTCAATTCCACTGCACAAACTACAAGACCGCGGGGTTACGCCCCCACCCGACGTCCGACTCTTTTTACGCGTCAAAAAAGAGTAGGCAGAAAAAGGCGCCCCGGCTCCTAGCTCTTGGGGTGCCCTGCGCTGTGCAGGCATTTTACGAGCGGAAAAAAACTCGCTGCGCTCAAACATTTTCCCGCCTGTTTCGTAAAATGCCCACTCCGCTTCGGCAGCGTCACAGGGGATTAGGCTGCAGCAAAGACCACCTTCTTCGAAATTCATTCCCACTTTATCTCTGCACGGTGAATAACAGATGAGCAACCCCCATCCAACCACCCGCCTGCTAGGCGTCGACACCGGCGGTACCTTTACCGACCTGGTACTTCTCGACGGGCCAGAGGTGCGAACCTACAAACTTCCTTCAACCCCCGATGATCCGTCCCGAGCAGTGCTCGAGGGAGTTCGCCATCTACTTGGCGAGGATCAGGGCTTGGTCTTTCATGGCTCGACGGTGGCGACCAACGCCCTGCTGGAAGGCAAGGGGGCGAAGGTGACCCTGGTGACCACCGCCGGTTTTGGCGATTTGTTGCAGATCGGCCGTCAGCATCGAGGGCAGCTTTATGCTTTGCAGCCTGCGGGGCGCACCAGCTTAGTGCCGGCCGAGCGGGTGGTGGAAGTGCAAGAGCGGGTCCTGGCAGACGGCACGGTGGAGCTGGCGCTGAGTGAAGCAGAGATTGATCGGGTGGTTACTGCCGTTATAGCGACGGACTGCGAGTCGGTGGCTCTCTGTCTGCTGCACTCCTATGCCAATTCGCAGCACGAAGTGCAGCTGGCGCAGGCCCTGCTGGCTGCCGGTTGTCGGGTGTCTGCCTCGCATCGGGTGTTGCCTGAGTATCGCGAGTTCGAGCGGGCCTCGACCACGGCGGTGAACGCGGCTGTGTCGCCGGTCATGAGCCGCTACCTTGAGCGTTTGCAGGCCGGGCTTGGTGAGCGACCGTTGCGTATCATGCAGAGCAACGGCGGCGCTATCATGGCCGGTACCGCCGGCAGCGAGGCGGTGCGCACCATTTTGTCCGGTCCGGCGGGCGGCATGGTGGGCGCTTTTGCTGCCGCTCGGGCGGCCGGTTACGAGCGAATTATCACCTTTGATATGGGCGGCACCAGCACCGATGTCGGGTTGTGCGATGGTTGTATCCCCTTGACCTCCGAGACGGTTATTGCTGATTGGCCGGTCAAGGTGCCGATGATCGATATCCATACGGTGGGAGCCGGAGGCGGATCTATCGCCCGTCTCGACGCCGGCGGCGCGTTGCGGGTCGGTCCCGAAAGTGCCGGGGCAGACCCCGGTCCGGTCTGTTACGGTCGGGGCGAGGGGGTGACGGTGACCGATGCCAACCTCTACCTGAGCCGGCTGCATCCGGATCGTTTTCTCGGTGGCCGTATGACTTTGGCGGTGGATCGCTGTCGGCAGGCGGTGGAAGGGTTGGCGGCTGCGGCCGGTCTGTCCCCCCAGCGCCTGGCCGAGGGCATCATCGAGGTGGCCGAAGAGACCATGGCTGGCGCCCTGCGCGTAGTTTCCGTGGCCCAAGGTCATGACCCGCGGGATTTTACTTTGCTGCCTTTTGGTGGTGCCGGTGGCCTGCACGCCTGCGCTCTGGCCGAGATGCTGGGCATGGAGCGGATTCTGATTCCGGCCCATCCCGGTCTGTTATCAGCGGTGGGGCTGGTGCTGGCTGATGTGATTCGTGACTATTCTCTCTCGGTGCTACGGCCGGGTAATGTAGCGCCAGTAGAACTGGCAGAATTATTTCAGCCCTTGGAACAACAGGCCGTTGCTGAGATGGGCGCCGAAGGCATTGTTGGGGAAGAGTTGCAGCTTGAACCCTCCCTCGATATGCGCTATCGGGGCCAATCTTTTGAAATCACCGTGCCTATGGCTGGGGATTTTTGCCATACCTTTCATGAGCGTTATCAGGGCTTTTACGGTTACCGAGATGAAGAGCGGGAGTTGGAGATTGTCACTTTGCGCCTGCGGGCTATCGGTCGCGGTCCCCGGCCCGATCTGCAGCACGGTCTGAACCCCACCGGTGACCTGGCTCCCCCGGTCGTCGAATCACTGGTGGTGGCGGGGCAGGAACGTCCCTGCCCGGTCTACCAGCGAAGTGCGCTGCCCTGCGGCACCAGTTTTTCCGGCTCGGCTCTGATTGTCGAGGAGACCGCCACTCACCTGGTTAACCCCGGTTGGCTGGTGCGGGTGGATGATCAGGCCAATCTGCTGCTGGAAAGGGAGGGTAAATGAACTCGCTGAAAGTTGATCCCATTCGCCTGGAGGTGCTGAAGAACCGCTTTGCTTCTCTCACCGAAGAGATGGGCGCGGTGCTCATGCGCACTAGCTTTTCCCCCAACATCAAGGAGCGGCGGGATTTTTCTTGTGCCCTGTTCGACCGTGACGGTGACATGCTCGCTCAAGCGGCTCACATTCCGGTGCATCTCGGTTCCATGCCCCTGTCGGTGGCGGCGGCCCTGCAGCGGGGCGACCTGGCGCCGGGGGATATGGTGTTGCTCAATGATCCTTACCGGGGCGGCACCCATCTGCCGGATATCACCCTGGTTATGCCGGTCTTTTTTGCTGGCCAGGAGCAGCCGGCCTTTTTTCTGGCCAACCGTGCCCATCACGCCGATGTGGGCGGTATGAGCGCCGGTTCCTTGCCTCTGTCCACGGAAATCTTTCAGGAAGGTCTGCGTATTCCGCCGGTAAAGATTGTCCGTGCCGGCCAGCTCGATGGCGATCTGTTGGCGATGCTGCTGGCTAATGTGCGCACTCCGGTGGAGCGGGAAGGGGACCTCAACGCCCAGATTGCCGCCAATCGGGTTGGTGAGCGGCGTTTGCGGGAAGTGGTGGACCGCTACGGCCTGGCGGAAACGGAACGCTATGGTTTCGCGCTGCTTGAATACGCTGAACGCTTGATGCGGGAGGTGCTGGCCGCCATCCCTGATGGCTGTTATGTTTTTGAGGATCAACTCGACGATGATGGTAATGGCTCGGGGCCGATTCCTATCCACTGTGAGCTGACCGTGGACGGCGATGCCGTCACCGCCGATTTTTCTGCTAGCGCCACGCAGGTGCGGGGCTGTGTCAACGCGGTGCGGGCTATCACTCTGTCGGCGGTGTTTTATGTCTTTCGCCTGTTGTCGCCGCCGGGGATGCCCGGCAGCGCCGGGGCCATGCAGCCGATCGCCGTTCGCACCCGACCGGGCACAGTGGTCGACTGCACCTTTCCGGCGGCGGTGGCCGGCGGTAACGTCGAGACCTCGCAGCGTATTGTCGATGTGCTTCTCGGTGCCCTAGCCCAGGCTCTGCCGGATCGGATTCCGGCGGCTAGTTGCGGCACTATGAACAACTTGACCATCGGTGGCTGTGACCCTCGCAGTGGCCAGCTCTTCGCTTATTACGAAACCATTGCTGGCGGTTCTGGTGGCGGTCCGGACGGCCCTGGTGCCAGTGGCCTGCAGACCCATATGACCAACACCCTCAATACCCCAGTGGAGGCTCTGGAACATGCGTATCCTATACGGGTTCGACGTTATTCATTGCGCACTGGTAGTGGTGGATCAGGGCGCTGCAGCGGTGGTAATGGGGTCGTCAAGGAACTGCAGCTGCAGGGCGAAGCCCGTATCACCCTGATCAGCGACCGGCGTCGGCAGGGGCCCTACGGTCTGAATGGAGGTCAGCCGGGACGGCCGGGTCGCAACGCTCTGCTACGCGATGGCCAGTGCCGAGAGTTGCCAGGCAAGTGTACCTTCGACGGTCAGCCAGGGGATGTGCTGGTCATTGAGACGCCAGGTGGTGGCGGCTGGGGAGTGTGAATAGCCTATGACTCCGCAACAGGTAACCGATCTCCGCGATTTTGTTACTCTGCTTGAAGAGCGGAATGAATTGCGCCAGATTGAGCCGAAAGTCGATCCCCACTTGGAGATCGCCGCCATCACTGATCGAGTCTGCAAGGGGGCGGCAGAGCGCCGTGCCCTGTTTTTCAAGCAGGTGCGTGGTCATCGGCTGCCAGTGTTGACCAATCTGTTCGGTTCGCTGCGGCGGGCGGCTTGGGCGGTCGGTCTGGAAGAGATTGATCAATTGCGGCTCAGACTTCTCGCTGAACTGACGCGGTATGGCGATGGATCGGCCGCCGAGCGGTTCTGTTGCCTGCTGGCCGAGCCGGCATGGCAGGCGCAGCTGGTGGCGGATGGTCCATGCCAAGAGGTTGTGATGGATTCCCCCGATTTGCGCCTGTTGCCGGCCTTGCACTGCTGGCCCGGTGACGGTGGCCGGTTTCTTACCCAGCCGCTGGTTTTTACCCGCGATCCCGACACCGGTCGAGGCAATTGCGGCATGTACCGGGTGCAGCTGTTTGGGCGCGACCAGGCGACCCTGCGCTGGCGCCCCGGTTCCGGCGGCGCCCGACATCAATCGGCCTGGGCCGAGCGTGGCGAAGCGATGCCCGTGGCCATCGTTCTCGGTGGCGATCCGGCGGCTATTTACGCCGCTTGCGCACCCTTGCCCGATGAGGCTGACGAACTGGCCCTGGCCGGCTGGCTGCGGCGCCGGCCCCTGGCTATGATGCCCTGCCTGACCAACGAGTTGTCTGTGCCCGCTACTGCCGAGTTTGTCATTGAAGGTCTGGTGGAGCCCGGCGCACATCGCATGGAAGGCCCCTTTGGCAACCACCGAGGCGGTTATGATCCCGCCGCTCCGGCGGCCCTGTTGCGAGTCACCGCCATCACCCATCGTAAGAATCCCCTGTTCCCCGCCACCATCACCGGGCCACCACCAATGGAGAGCGGTTATCTGGCCAAGCTTAGCGAGCGCCTACTGCTGGCCTTGTTGCAGGCCGATTTTCCGCAAATTGACGATATCAATATGCCTATAGAGACCATCTTTCATGGCGTTACCCTGCTGGCAGTACGGCGTCAGCGGGATGGCGATATTGCCCAGCTGGCTCGGGATCTGTGGAGCCGGAAGCCCTTCAAACGGTCAAAATTGCTACTGTTTGTCGATGAGCAGACCGATGTGCAAGATGCCCGAGGTTGTTTCTGGCGGGCCATCAACCGGGTCGATGCGCAACGGGACCTGGTGCACGACGGCCCACGCTTGGCCATCGACGCTACGGGTTTGCCCGCTCAGCCCCTGGCCTCAGATCCCGTTATGAAGGCTTTGCTTGAGAGCCGCTGGGCTGAATACGGTCTCGATGGCTGACGGCAGGCCTGCAGGGCTATGGCGCTGGCGGCAAAATGGTTTAGAATAGAATTGTACACAACCCAAGGTGAGGCCCTATGACCGAACACGCGAACAAGCCGTTGGAAATTGATCGTCTGCTGCCCAAAACGCCCCGTGGGCTGACCGTGGTGATCACCGGCAATGGCAAGGGTAAGACCTCTTCGGCGTTGGGGATGACGGTTCGGGCCTGCGGACACGGTTTGCGTACCTGCATTATTCAGTTCATGAAGGGTGATCTCTATGCCGGGGAATGGGATGGCATCAAGCAGCTGCAGGGAGTGGAACTGATCACCACCGGCAAGGGATTCTGCGGCCTGCTGGGTAATTCCTATCCTTTTAAGGAGCACCGTGCCAACGCCCAGGATGCCATTCGGCTGGTTAAGGAAAAGATTGCCTCAGGGCGGTTCGAAATTCTGATTATGGACGAAATCAATAACGCCCTGCACCTCAAACTGGTCGACCTCGAGCAGGTGCTGGAGATTTTGCAGGGCAAGCCGCCTCTCATGCACTTGATTCTCACTGGGCGAGATGCTCATCCACAGGTGATTGAACTGGCCGATACGGTCAGCGAGGTGCGGGAGATCAAGCATGCCTTTCGCAAGGATATCGAGCCGCAGCCGGGTATCGACTATTAAATGAATTCGGTCGCCCGTTGTTCGAGATCGGCGAGATCCCATGGTGATCCAAGGAACCTCATTTATCCTTATGATTATCGTTATCCGTGTCGTGTTTATTGGGCCGATGGCCAGGTAACCCTGTGGATGCTAATTGCCGCCGGCCCAAAAGGTGGAGTAGACTTGCAAGAGGAGGGGAGTGTTTAGCGAGAGGAGTAGGCCATGAACAGATCAGGTTGTGCTCTCGGGTTGCTGCTGTTACTGCTGGCCCTGGGCGGTTGCGGCTCGGTATTGTCCAAGGACGCCTTGTACGGCGTCAACTACGAAGTGGATTATGCTCAGCTTAAAGCCTCGCCTGAGACCCATGCGGGTAAGACGGTCATTGTCGGTGGCTTGATTCTGAACAATGAGTTGAACAACGCCGGCACCACGCTGGAAGTCCTCAAGTATACCCTGGATAATCGCGACGAGCCGCAGGATCCGGATGAAGTCAACGGGCGCTTTCTGGCTCGTACCAGCCAGCTACTCGATCCGAGTATCTACAGAGAGGGTCGCCTAGTGTCTCTGGTGGCTACCCTGCGTGGTGTAGAATCCCGGCCGCTGCAGAAGATCAGTTATCGCTATCCGACGTTTGAGATTGTCGAGCTTTATCTGGTGCCGGAGCGGCAGACCGAGGGGCCCGGTTACTACCCTTATTATTACGACCCCTGGCCCTATTGGCATCGCTACCCCTACTGGTATCGTCACCCCTATTGGTGATAAGGTGCTGGCATTATGGCCGAAGGTCGTCGATAATTTGGTTTTTAATCTCTGCAACGCCTGTTCGAAAACGCCGGTCTGAAGCCGCTGTCCTTTCGGCTAGGCAATAAGGGGGGAAATTATGCAACAGAAGTTTGCGTGCTGGGTGTCATTGGCCGTCTTGTTTCTTTGCTTGGGGCCGGCAAGCTCGGCGCTGGCAGATAACCCGGAAGAAAAGGTGAAGCAAGCGGGCACGGTCATGGAACAGATCATGGCCATTCCCGAGTCGGCTATTCCGTCGAATCTGTTAAATAACGCCCACGGCATCGCCATCATTCCGGGAGTTATCAAGGCAGGGTTCGTTCTAGGTGCTCGCTATGGTACCGGTGTGGTGTTGGTGCGGAACGCCGCTGGCAACTGGAGCAATCCCTGTATGGTCTCCCTGGCCGGGGGCAGTGTCGGCTGGCAGATCGGCGCCCAGTCCACGGACGTGATTCTGGTTTTTAAGAGCGCTCGCAGCGTTGAGGGTCTAATCAAGGGGAAATTCACCCTGGGCATCGATGCTGCCGTAGCCGCTGGACCTGTCGGACGTCGAGTAGAAGGGGCCACGGATATCACCCTTAAGGCCGAGATCCTCTCCTATTCCCGAAGTCGCGGCTTCTTTGCCGGAGTCTCTCTGGAGGGCTCAGCACTGCAGGTCGATGATAAAGCCAACGCCGGCTACTATCAGAAGCCCTATGTGCGGGCCAACGATGTCCTCTACGGGCCGGGGCTTGCTGCGCCACCGTCGGCCAGTCGTCTACGGGAAATTCTGGCGATCTATGCTGTGCCGCCTGCTCGCTAGAATCGCTTGCGCCGCTGTATTTTTAAAACCCGCTTCGTTGCAAGGTTATGTTAAAGATGGCGAAGCAGAGGTAATATTCATTTCTGAAGGCGAACCCGCTGGCTCTCGTCGCCCTGTTGTTCAGGGCAGGTGATAGTTGAGCGGGTTCGGCATTTTTTCAGGTCCAGCCGGACCGAGCATCGGAGTGTCATGATCAGTTCTGTATACCAAAAGACTCGCACCTTGCTGGAGATGATTCGTTTCTCCCATACGATCTTCGCCTTTCCTTTCGCCCTGATGGCTGTGGTGTTGGCTTCTCGCATGGCAGGGACATTACCGTCCGCCGGCCAGTTGGTCTGGATCTGTCTGGCGCTGGTCGGAGCCCGTACCGGGGGTATGGCTTGCAATCGCTTGATCGACGCCCGTATCGATGCCGCTAATCCCCGTACTGCTGATCGACATTTGCCGGCGGGACGGGTTTCAAGTCGTGAGGCAATGCTGCTGGCCGTGGCCGGTTTTGCTCTGCTGCTGATCGCCGCCTGGCGCCTTAATCCCCTCTGCCTGACTCTGGCGCCTGTGGCCATCGGCCTGCTACTGTTCTACTCTTACAGCAAGCGCTTTACCGCTCTATCTCATTTGGTGCTTGGGCTCTGCCTGGCGGCGGCGCCTGTTGGAGCTTGGATCGCTTTACGCGGTTCTTTTGAGTGGCCTCCACTGATTCTTGGCTTGGCGGTGCTCTGCTGGGTGGCGGGGTTCGATATCTTTTACTCCCTGCAGGATGAGGAGTTTGATCGCTCCCAGGGCCTGCATTCGATTCCGGCCCGTCTCGGGGCGAAACGGGCCATTGCTCTGGCCAAGTTGCTCCACGGCTTGATGATTATGTTGCTGGCGTTTCTCGCGGTGACCGCACCCTTGGGGAACCTCTATCTGGGTGGTGTACTGTTGGTGGCGGGGCTACTGGTCTATGAACATCGCCTGGTGAGGGCCGACGATCTGAGCCGCCTTAATACGGCCTTTTTCACCATGAACGGTTATGTCAGTTTATGCATGTTTGGGTTTACCCTGGTCGATGTCGCTTTGAGCTGGAGCTGAGGAGGACGCATGAAGAAGATCGTGCTGGCCATGACCGGTGCTTCGGGGGCCGTTTACGGCCTGCGCCTGACCGAGGAGTTATTGCGCTCCGGGCGCCAGGTGGTCCTGCTGATGAGCCAGGCCGGTCGTCAGGTATTGCGTCACGAAGCCGGTCTTGATTGGACGGGGGATTTGATCGTTCGTCGAGAGCGGATTGATGCTTATTTCCAGGCTGGCGAGGCTCTGCAGCACTACGATGAGGATGATCTTTTTGCTCCCGTAGCCAGTGGTTCCTCGGCAGCCGATGCTATGGTGGTGGCACCCTGTTCTATGGGCTGCGTCGGCCGCCTGGCTGCTGGTCTGAGCGGTAATCTTATCGAGCGCTGTGCCGATGTGGCTCTTAAGGAAGGCCGGCCGCTGTTGCTGGTGCCCCGCGAAACGCCCTTTAATCAACTGCATCTGGAAAATCTGCTGCGTCTCTCAAAGGCTGGTGCCCGTATCGTGCCGGCTATGCCGGCCTTTTACCAGAAACCCGCCAGCGTTGAGGACATGGTCGATTTCGTGGTTGGAAAGGTACTCGATCAACTGGGTATCGACCACCGACTTTACCGTCGCTGGGGTGATGACTAAGGACAGTTGCTTGTTATGAAAAGATTCTTCAGCATCATCGCCGACAAAATTGAAGGCGGCGAGCGTATCACGAGTGATGAGGCTCTGCAGCTGGCCGATTGCGACGACTTGCTATCTATTGGGAAGTTGGCCGCAAAGGCCAACGAAGGGCGCAACGGCGCGCGGGTCTTCTTTAATCGCAACCACCATATCAATTACAGCAACGTCTGTATCAATGCCTGTGCTTTTTGTGCTTTTCGTCGCGACGACCAGCAGGAAGGGGCCTTTTGCCTGTCTCCTCAGGAAGTCGGCGACCGAACTGCTGTCGCCGCTGCCAATGGGGCGCGGGAGGTGCACGTGGTTGGCGGGCTGCATCCTGAGCAGCCGCTGAGCTACTATCTGGATTTGCTGCAGGCCATGCGTCGGGCGGCACCGGCAATCCATATCAAGGCCTTCACCGCGGTAGAGATCGATCATCTGAGTCGTTTGTCCGGTTTGCCCCTCGCCGGGTTACTGAACGAATTGCGGGCGGCGGGACTCGATTCTTTACCTGGCGGCGGCGCCGAGATCTTTGCTCCGGCGGTGCGCGAGCGACTCTGCCCGGAGAAGATCTCCGGTGAACGTTGGCTGGAAATTATGGCTACGGTGCACGGCGCCGGTCTGCGCTCCAACGCCACCATGCTCTTCGGTCATCTGGAGAGTTGGGCCGACCGCATCGACCACCTGCTGCAACTGCGGGGATTGCAGGATCAAACGGGCGGGTTTATGTCCTTTATTCCGTTGCCCTACCAGGCGGACAATACCCGTTTGCCCGAGTTGCGCGGTCCCGCTGGAGTAGAGATTCTTAAAACCCTGGCCATCAGTCGGCTGGTTCTCGATAATTTTAATCACCTCAAAGGCTATTGGGTGATGCTTGGAGTCAAACTGGCCCAGGTATCTCTAGCCTTCGGCGTTAATGACCTTGACGGTACGGTGATCGAGGAGCGCATCGGTCACGCCGCTGGGGCTGCATCGCCCCAAGCGCTGAGCTGCGATGATCTGCTGTGGTTGATTCGTCGCGCTGGTAAGCAGCCGGTGGAACGGGACAGCCTTTATGCCACGGTACGGGAGTACTGACCATGCTGACCCGAATTGCCGAGAAGCTTAATGGTGGCTGCTCTATCGATCAGAACGAAGCTCTGTTTTTATTGCAGGAAGCCGATCTGCTAGAGGTCGGCCAGCTTGCCGATCGAGTGCGGCGTCGGCTTCATCCGGCGCGGCGGGTGACCTTCGTTGTCGATCGCAACGTTAACTACAGTAATGTTTGTCTTGCCGGCTGCTCCTTCTGTGCTTTTTACCGGGATCCGGGTGCCGAAGGGGGCTATCTGCTATCCCATGAGCAGATTCTGGCCAAGGTCGCCGAACTGGTGGCGCAGGGTGGTACTCAGCTGCTGCTGCAGGGGGGGCTGCATCCCGAACTGGCCATAGGCTGGTTCGAAGAGCTGTTTCGTGCCATTCGGCAGTCTTTTCCGAGCGTGCAGATTCATTCCCTGTCGCCAGCAGAAATTGTGCATATTGCCGATCAGTCGGGCCTGAATATCGCCGATTGCCTGAAACGGCTGCGAATTGCTGGCCTTGCGTCGCTGCCCGGTGGCGGGGCCGAACTGCTGGTCGACGAGGTGCGTCAGCGCATCTCGCCGGGTAAGATCGGCTGGCAGCAGTGGGCGCAGGTGATGACCGAGGCCCACGCCCAGGGCATGCCGACCACCGCCACCATGGTTTTTGGTTTTGGTGAAGAGCCGTCTCAGATCATCGAGCATCTTTTCCGAATCCGTGAATTGCAGCCGGACAGTGGCGGCTTTAGCGCATTCATCCCCTGGACTTTTCAGCCGAATAATACCGCCCTTGGTGGCAAGGGGGCCAGTGCCTGGGATTATCTTAAAGTGCTGGCTGTTTCCCGGCTGGTTCTTGATAATATCCCTAACCTGCAGGCCAGTTGGGTCACCCAGGGGGCGGAGATTACCCAGACCGCGCTGTTTTTCGGTGCTAATGACCTTGGTGGGACTATGCTTGAAGAGAATGTGGTGGCTGCGGCCGGTACTTCTTTTCGCTTGTCGCAACAGGAGTTGATTGAGTTGATTGGCGAGGCAGGGTTTGTGGCGGGGCGGCGGGATACGGGGTATCGGATTTTAGAGGAATATCGCTGAGATATTGGTGGCGCTTACGGTTGCGACGATAAACCTATCAAGGTCGCGGGGTTACGCCCCCGCCCGACGTCCTACTCTTTTTACACGCCAAAAAAGAGTAGGCAGAAAAAGGCGCCCCAACTCCTGGCCCTTCGGGTACCCTGCGCTACGCAGACATTTTGCGGGCGGGCAAAAACTCGCTGCGCTCAGACATTTCCCCGCCTGATCGCAAAACGTCCACTTCGCTTCGGCTGCGTCACAGGGGAGGGTGGGGCAACAGGCTTACACCTTGAAGCTTTTTGCTTGATGGTTTTCACCCCCTGAGAGTGCCGCCGAACGCAGGGATTTTAATCCGGAAAAGAAAGACGTCTGAGCGAAGCGAATCTCGTCTTTCCCGGATTATAATA
>JABXKU010000008.1 GCA_013619105.1 Desulfuromonadales bacterium | reverse complement strand
GTGCATGGCGCCTTGTTCGAGTCGTAACAGTAGTTTCCGGTTAAGGCTGTCGGATACCAGAAGACCCTTTTCTGCCATGATAATGGCCGGTGCAGAGGGGTCGCGTTCATCGGAAATGAAAACCTGCTGCATAGTGCCACTACGATCATCAATGCGGTTGGCGTAGAGTACCAGTCCGTCAAACTCGTCATTAAAAACCTGGGGCTGTAGGCCAACGGAAGCGTGGCTGGCGGCAATGTCGAAGAGTTGTTGGCGGAAAAAGGTTTCGCAGGTTGGCCGCAGGTAAAGGGTCATGGCCGCAGTCAGCAGACAAGCAGGCAGGCTTAGTAACAGGATAGGCCTGGCCATTTGATAGAGACTGATCCCGCTCGACTTCAACGCCAGGATTTCTCCATCGGCAGACAGCCGGCCGAAGCCGAGCATCACCCCAAGCAAAAATGCCAGCGGAATGGTAAGAACCAGAAAGGTTGGCAATATGCTGATAAAAAGCTGGGCCATGTCGAGTAGAGGAATGCCCTTGTTAATGACTAATTCCACCAGCTTGAGCAGGCGTCCCAAAAGTAGCACAAAAGTGAACACAGCCAAACCTAACAACATGGGAGAGGCGGTCTCTTTGAGCAGATAACGATGAATGCGAAATGTCGACATAGCTAAGGATAATAGTACAGTTTTTACGGCCTTGCAAACGAGATCATAACTCCTTTTTGTCCTTGCTATGGCGGGGTATCCATGTTAAGTAGACGTGTTGTTCAAAACAGCACGCGTCTGGACCTGTTTCAGTGGTGCTCTGCTTGGTGCAGGGTTCTGGCGGGAAGGAAGGGCGCGGAAGAATTTAACCGATGCATGAAGGAGAAAAAAATGTCACAGATCACCATGAAGCAACTGCTTGAAGCCGGGGTTCATTTCGGTCACCAGACCAAACGCTGGAACCCGAAAATGAAGCCTTATATTTTTGGCGCTCGTAACGGCATCTATATTATCGATCTGCAGAAGACTGTACGCTATTTCAAAGAGGCTTACAGCTTTTTGCGTGATACCGTTCAGAACGGCGACAAAGTACTGTTCGTCGGCACCAAAAAACAAGCTCAGGACGCCGTTCGTGAAGAGACCGAGCGGACAGGTCAGTACTATGTTGACAACCGTTGGCTCGGCGGTATGCTGACCAACTTCAGCACCATCAAGCGCAGTATCGATCGTCTGAAGAAGATTGAAATCATGTCCCAGGACGGAACATACGACCTGCTGATCAAAAAAGAAGTTCTCGGTCTGGAGCGGGAGAGGGCCAAACTTGAAAAGAGCCTCGGCGGCATCAAGAACATGACCAAGCTCCCCGGCGCTATTTTCGTTATCGACCCGAAAAAAGAGACCATTGCCGTAAAAGAAGCCCGTAAGTTGGGCATTCCTGTGGTAGCGGTTGTTGATACAAACTGCGATCCCGACGACATCGATTACATCATTCCCGGCAATGATGACGCTATTCGTGCTATTCGTCTGTTTGCTGCTCGCATGGCTGACGCCTGCGAAGAGGGCGAGCAGATCCGCCAAGCGGCACTCCGTGCCGATCAGGACGAGGCCGAGGCTGCTGGTGAGGTCGTTGAGGTTGCTGAAGTAGCCCCTAAGGTAGCTGAAGCGGCCCCTGAGGTTGTTGAAGTAGCCCCTAAGGTTGCTGAAGTAGCCCCTGAGACCTCTACTGAGGTACCCGAAGACAAAGCCTAAGTACGGTATGTGAAAATAAAGGGGCGGTCAGGAATGCTGGCCGCCTTTTTTCTCATTAATCATAGGGCCATTTATTAATTAATGGCCGGCAGGCCATTGTACTGGCTCTGTTCGGCCAACGAATATTTGAGGAGGTTACTGTGGCGAAGATTTCTGCATCGATGGTTTCCGAGTTGCGTGGCAAGACCGGCGCAGGGATGATGGACTGCAAAAAGGCTCTTAGCGAAGTGGACGGCGATATTGATAAGGCCATCGACATTCTGCGTAAGAAAGGGCTTTCCGCTGCCGCTAAAAAGGCTGGCCGTGCTGCCGCCGAAGGCTTGATCGTTTCTGCCGGAACAGGCGCTTGTGGTGTGCTGGTGGAAGTCAATGCTGAAACGGACTTTGTGGCCAAAAATGACGGCTTTGTCAGCTTTGCCAATGGCGTTGCTGAGACCGCACTGAAGGACGCTCCCGCAGATATGGACGCACTGCTGGCTAGCCCTTTCCCCGGTACCGGTCGTACTGTTGCCGAAGAGCAGACCCATCAGATTGCTACTATCGGCGAGAACATCAATGTGCGCCGCTTTGGCCGTTTTGAATTAGCCGCCGGTCAGGTCGTTAGCTATGTTCACGGTGTTAAGATCGGCGTAATGGTCGAGCTGGCAACGGATAAGGGTGGTGACGACAAGGTCGCGGCACTTGGTCGCCTCCTGGCGATGCATGTAGCTGCCGCCAACCCCCAGTATCTCAACCGCGAGGCGGTTCCCGCCGAGGTGGTAGAAAAAGAAAAAGAGATCATGCGTGCCAAAGCCAAAGACAGCGGCAAGCCTGATAACATCATCGAGAAGATTATCATCGGCCAAATTAATAAGTTTTTTGGCGAAATTTGTCTTCTTGAGCAGGCTTACGTCATCGACCCCGATCTGAAAGTCGGTAAAGTTGTCGAGGCTTTGGCCAAGGAGCTTGGTGGCGAAATCACCCTGACCCGCTATGAGCGTTTCCAGCTCGGCGAAGGGGTTGAAAAACGGTCTGACGATTTTGCGGCCGAAGTAGCGGCGATGACTAAATAACTGAAAGGGCGCTATGGCTGACCAAAAACCGCGTTATGGCCGGATTCTCCTCAAACTGAGCGGCGAGGCATTGGCCGGGGATCTAGGCTACGGCATCGACCCTGCAGTGCTCTCCGGCATTGCTGGCGAAATCAAAGAAGTATTGGAACTCGGTGTACAAGTTGCTGTTGTGATCGGGGGCGGAAATATCTTCCGTGGTATGGCTGCTGCCTCTAGTGGCATGGACCGCGCCGGTGCCGATCATGTGGGAATGCTGGCTACGGTAATGAACAGCCTGGCCCTGCAGGACGCTTTGGAGCAGATCGGCGTCGAGACCCGGGTACAGACCGCCCTTGAGATGCGCGAAGTGGCAGAGCCTTATATCCGCCGCCGCGCCCTGCGTCACCTGGAAAAAGGTCGGGTGGTTATCCTTGGTGGCGGAACGGGTAACCCCTATTTCACCACCGATACCGCTGCCAGTCTGCGTGCCATGGAAATTGGCGCAGAGGTGATTCTCAAGGCGACCAAGGTCGACGGAGTTTACAGTGCGGATCCGGTCAAAGACGAGAATGCGGTTCGATATTCTCAGTTGACCTATCTTGATGTGCTGAAGAAGGGTCTTAATGTGATGGATGCAACAGCCACCTCTCTGTGCATGGATAACGACCTGCCTATCATCGTCTTTAAACTGAGTTGCCGGGGAAATATCAAAAAGGTTGTTCTCGGTGAGAAAATTGGCACTATAGTCAAAGGAGAATGATTGATATGTCCAGCTCTGTCATGAATGAAGCCAAGAAGGCGATGGAGAAATCGATCGAAGCTCAGAAAAAGGAACTGCAACGGGTACGTACCGGGCGCGCTTCCGTTTCGCTGCTTGATGATGTCATGGTCGATTACTACGGCACTCCAACGCCCTTGAATCAAGTCGGTACGCTGGCTATTCCGGAGGCGCGGATGATCACTATTCAGCCCTGGGAAAAAAATCTGATTCCGGAGATTGAAAGGGCCGTTTTCAAGGCTGATCTCGGTTTGAACCCTATTTCCGATGGGATTTTGATACGGCTGAATCTTCCGCCTCTGACCGAGGAGCGGCGTAAAGAGATGGCCAAGTTGGTGCGGCGCATGGCTGAGGATACCAAGGTGGCGATTCGCAATGCACGACGGGATGCCAATGAAGCTTTGAAAAAGCTGCAGAAGGATAAGGAAATTTCCGAAGACGACCAGAAACGGGGCGAGAAGGAAATTCAGGACCTTACCGATCAATTCATTAAATTGGCCGATGAGGTAGTTGAGCATAAGGAAAAAGAGATCATGGAGATCTGAAAAGATTTTCGCCGCACCGGGCTGATAAGAGTTTATACTTGTTGGCAGAGGCGGATCTTGATTTTATCCCATACCAAGAGCAGGGGTGCCGTACTCGGCGCCCCTGTTCTTTTTTAGGAAAGTTCAGTTGTTGCTGGCCTTTTTGGGTTGTGATAATCTGTGTCCATCTGTGAACGTGATTCTGGCGGTAGTATAAAGTCATGAGAATTCCTCAACATATTGCAATTATCATGGACGGTAACGGTCGCTGGGCTGAGCAACGCCAGTTGCCCCGAATCTTTGGTCACCGGCAAGGTGTAGAGACTGTTCGGGCGGTGGTCAAGGAATGTAGGGCCCTTGGCATCCCCCATCTGACTCTGTACGCGTTCAGCTCCGAAAACTGGGGTCGTCCTGCGGCCGAGGTGGCCGCGTTGATGGAGTTGTTGGGACTGTTTCTCGCCCAGGAACTTGAGACGCTGATTACTGAAGATATTCGGCTACGGGTCATCGGTAATACCGCTTTGTTGCCGCCAGAAGTGCTGCAAGTGCTTCAGAGAACGATTGAGCGCACAGCCGAAAATAGCCAGTTAGTGTTGACTCTTGCTCTGTCCTACGGTTCCCGGGACGAGATTCTGCGTGCTGTGAAAGGTTTGGCCGCCGAGGTGCAGGGAGGAGAGCTGGCTGCTTCAGATATCGATGAACGGCGATTTAGTGCATCACTTGATACCGCTGGTTTACCTGATCCCGACTTGCTGATCCGCACAAGTGGCGAAATGCGTATCAGCAACTTCCTCCTTTGGCAGTTGGCTTATGCCGAACTATATTTTACGGATGTTTTATGGCCCGATTTTTCTGCTGATGAATTGCGTCGGGCTCTTGATGACTTTGCTGCCAGGCAGCGGCGCTTTGGCCTGACTTCTGCGCAGAGTGCTTCTGACAGCTGAAGTTAAAGGAGTACGGTCTTATCAAACAACGGATTTTGACAGCAATTATTGCTCTGCCTCTGCTGATTTTGATCATTCAGTTTAGCAGTCCCTTCTGGTTTACCCTATTCATTAGCCTGATAGCAGCCGTGGCTCTGTATGAATTTTATCAGATGAGTTTTGCCGATAAGCGACAGCCGGAGCGCGTGCTGGCTATTGTCTATGGCGCTCTTCTGGTGCCTTTGTGCGCCCTGCAGCAGCTTTATGCTCTGCAGGCCGGGCTGGTTCTGGCCATGCTTCTTTTTGGCCTCCTTTTTCTGTGGCGTTTCGACGATTTGCAGCAAGTCGTTCAGCAGTTGGCTCTGTTGTTGTTCGGTTTCATTTATGTTCCCTTGTTGCTTGGTCATTTGGTGCTGCTTCGGTCTTTACCCTTGGGTCGTGAGTGGATCTACCTGGTCTTGCTGGTCGTCATGGCTTCCGATACCGGAGCGTATTTCAGCGGCATTACCCTGGGTCGGCACAAGCTTTATCCCGCCATCAGCCCCAATAAAAGTGTTGAAGGCTCCATCGGTGGATTGCTCGGCGGTTTGGTCGCAGCCTTTATCGCCAGTTATACTTTTTTCCCTGCGCTGGGTGTTGTTGATTGTCTAGCCTTGGGATTAGGTTTGGGGGCCATGTCGCAGCTTGGTGACCTTTTTGAGTCAATGGTCAAACGAGCTTGCGGTGTTAAGGATTCTGGAACGGTGATTCCCGGGCACGGTGGCATCCTTGATCGACTCGACAGTCTATTATTTGCCTTCCCTTTGGCGTTTTACTACGGTTGGTATCTTTTTAGTTGTTAACAGTTTCGATGTCTCCCGTATCTATAGGCTTAAGTACACTACCTTTGAAAGGTAACCTAGATTGATGAAAAGACTTGGTATTCTTGGCTCAACTGGGTCGATTGGTGTTAGCACGCTTGAAATAGTGGCCGCCCATCCTGACCAGTATCAGGTTGTCAGTCTTTCTGCAGGCAACAATCTGAAACGCCTTAAGGAGCAGATACTCCACTTTCAGCCACAACTGGTGTCGGTGCTCTGCCCTGATGCGGCGGCACGGCTGCGGGATGACCTGGGTGCTGACGGCCCTCGGGTCTACTCGGGGGTTGAAGGTCTGATTGCCTGCGCCAGTCACGAACAGATCGACATGGTGGTGACCGCGGTGGTCGGGGCGGCCGGTCTGATTCCAACCATGGCTGCCATCGAGGCGGGTAAAGATATCGCCCTGGCCAATAAAGAAACCTTGGTTACGGCCGGACCTTTGGTGATGGCAGCGGTAGCCCGCAAAGGGGTGCGGCTTTATCCTGTGGATAGCGAGCACTCTGCGATCTTTCAGTCCCTGCAAGGACATCAAAGAGGTGATGTTCGGCGCCTGATTTTGACCGCTTCCGGCGGGCCTTTTCGCGACCGCCCGGCGGCGGATTTGGACCGAGTTACTCTGGCCGATGCCCTGGCCCATCCCAATTGGAACATGGGGCGTAAGATTACCATCGATTCGGCGACCATGATGAACAAGGGGCTGGAGGTTATCGAAGCGCGCTGGCTGTTTGACCTCCCAGCGGAACAAATTGCTGTGCATATCCATCCTCAGAGCATCGTCCACTCCATGGTCGAATATGTCGATGGCGCCGTCATGGCGCAGCTCGGCATTCCGGATATGAAAACTCCCATTGCCTATGCTCTGTCCTACCCCGATCGTTTGCCTCTTGATCTTCCGCCCCTCGACCTGTGTGCTCTCCAGGACCTCTCATTTGCCGAGCCGGACCTGGACAAGTTTCCCTGTTTGGCTCTGGCCTTCCAGGCTCTGGCGACGGGGGGCACGGCGCCCGCGGTGCTAAATGCCGCCAATGAGGTGGCTGTCGATGCCTTTTTGCAAGAAAAGATCGCATTCCTCGATATTGCGGCTATTGTCAACGAGGTTCTCGACCGCCACGTTCCCGCCGCTCTTGATCACATTGACGACGCCTTGCGCGCCGATTTATGGGGCCGCCAGGAAGCGCGCCGCATGGTCGCGCAAAAGAGCTAACCGGAGGCAATTATGTTAACCATCATCGCCGGCATTATTATGCTCGGTATCCTGGTTTTTGTTCATGAACTCGGCCATTTTGCCGTGGCCAAACTGGCCGGGGTCAAAGTATTGAAGTTCTCTCTTGGCTTTGGCCCGCGCCTCGTCTCCCGCCAGTGGGGCGAGACGGAATACATGATCTGCGCCATCCCTCTCGGAGGCTATGTGCAGATGCTGGGCGAAGGGGTCGAAGAGGACCAGCCCCTTAGCGATGAGGAGCGGAGCCGCTCCTTTGCCGAAAAAAGCGTCTGGCGGCGCTTGGCCATCATCGCGGCAGGACCCTTTATGAATCTGGTCTTGCCCTTTGTCATACTGCCTTTGGCTTTTATGGTCGGCATTAACCTGCCGGTCTTTCTAGAGCAGCCTGCTTGTGTCGGCTATGTGCTTCCTCAGTCGCCCGCAGCAGAGGCCGGGTTGCGCAGCGGCGATTGCATTGTTGCGGTCGGCGAACAGCCGATCGATTCCTGGATCGACGCTGACAAGGCTCTGCTTGCTCAGGCAGGGCAGACGGCGGTGTTGGCCGTGCAGCGGGACGGGTCCCTTGAATCGATTGCGGTTGCCGCCACTGACCGCAGTGCCGAAGGTCTGCAAGCTCTGGGCCTTGCGCCGGTTCAGGAAGCCGTTGTCGGCGCCCTTTCGCCTGGTATGCCGGCCCAGCAGGCGGGTTTGCTAAGCGGGGACCGTATTCTCTCTGTTGATGGTAACATCATCGCCACTTGGTATGATTTGAAGGCTGTCATTCAGCAGGCCGGAGGGAGCAGTCAGAACTTTCTTGTGGAGCGCAATGGTCAACAGCTGGAAATAAGCATTGTGCCTGCTCGCGGCGATGGGGAAAGTGGATTTTTGATCGGTATTGCACCTCAGGCTCAGACCGTTTTAAAACACTTTCCTCTCAAAGAAGCCTTTAGACACGGCGTTGCCCGCAGCTGGGAACTAATTGACCTCACCCTGACTTTTATTCAAAAGTTAGTGCTCGGCAAGGTTTCCTCCAGCAATATTGGCGGACCTATCACCGTGATTCAGGTGGCCGGTCAAGCCGCCCAGACTGATTTGGCCAGTGTCCTCTCGGTCCTGGCGTTTCTCAGTATTCAACTAGGGATTCTGAATCTTTTTCCCATTCCGATTCTCGATGGCGGTCACTTATTGTTCGGCATCTTTGAGTTGGTTTTCCGCCGTCCCTTGGCCCTGCGGGTGCGTGAAATAGCGCAACAGGTCGGCCTACTGTTCATCGTGATGCTCATGGCGCTGGCCTTTTATAACGATATTCTAAGAGTCTTCAGCGGAGGACAATAATGGCCGAGTGTCTTCTGACTATCGATACCTCGACTCCCGCCGGCAGCGTGGCGCTTAGCCGCGGCGAAGAGCTGATTGGCGAAGTGCTGCTCAACCTTCGCTCCACCCACAGCGACCGCCTGCTACCGGCCGTGCAACTGCTGCTGCAGGATGCCGGTATGCAACTAGCTGAACTAGATGCATTCGGCATTGTTCTCGGTCCCGGTTCCTTCACCGGATTGCGGGTCGGAGTCGCAACCGTTAAGGGGCTGGCGTTAGCCACGGCCAAGCCGGTGGTTGGGGTTTCGTCTCTGCAAACTCTGGCCCTGCAGGTGCCTTATCCGGCCTATCCGTTGAGTGTCTGGCTCGATGCGCGTAAACAGGAGGTTTATGCGGGGCGCTATCACTGGGAAGGGGGGCTTCCGGTCGCTCTTGATAAGGAACGTGTTGCCTCACCGGAACAGTTGCTTGATGAAATTTCTGAAGATATGTTGATCATCGGTAGCGGTGCGGTGGCCTACCGCTCCTTGATCGTGCGGCAGCTCGGTTCCCGTGCCCATTTTGTCCCTTGGCCCCTGCAGCAACCCCGCGCTTCTTCCGCTGCAGCATTGGCTCTGGCCGCTTTGCGTAATCAGGAGACGATTTCCCTGGAAATGCTGGAGCCCAGCTATATAAGGCTTTCGGAGGCTGAAGTAATGCTGGCCAGACGAGCTGGTGACAACCCGATTGAAGGTTGACAAGGGTAGGGCGTTTCGCTATTTTAAAGAAGGTTTTCCGCTCTTTATCAACCCTTGCAGGGAGGTGCTGAATGGAAGGACAGGATCTGGCTTCACTCCAGCAGTTGTGTGACGATAGACCTCGTTTTCGTCTACTTTTTGAAGAGCATTTGCTCTTGGAAAAACAGCTGGCTACCTTGGACCAAAAAATACATTTGACCCCTGAAGAAGAGCTTGAACGCAAAAAAATTCAAAAATTGAAATTGGCGGGGAAAGACGAAATGGAGTACATTAAGCGGGAGTTGACACAGTAAACTTTCCCGGTACCGGTTATGAAAGGGTTTGGGCTGGTTGCTCGAACCCTTTCTACATTTGGCTCTACTTTGGTCCGGCTAAACATTTGTTTAGTGGCCCTCTCTGTATTGCGGATCCAACTTTTGATGTCGGCATAGATTAGACGCTGCAGCTCACAGTTGTCTGTAACGATAAATCCAGAACTCACGTTTTTTTGTTGAGTGCGCGGCTGGATAAAATATGACCTTGAACACTATTTAACTTATCTTATCTGTACATAGAAAGGCTCTGATCGTATGACAAGCAAGCGTAGCGATGCAATCACCCAAGGTTTTGAACGCGCTCCTCATCGGGCCCTGCTGCTCGGTACAGGTCTGCCCCGCTCAGAAATGGGCAAGCCACTGATCGGAATCGCCACCTCCTTTACCGACCTGATTCCCGGCCATATCGGCATGCGCGATCTGGAACGTTTTATTGAAAAGGGTGTCCATACCGGCGGAGGCTATTCCTTTCTGTTCGGCATTCCGGGCGTCTGTGATGGCATCGCCATGGGACATAAGGGCATGCACTATTCCCTGGCTACCCGCGAACTGATCGCCGATATGGTGGAATCCATCACTGAGGCCCATCGTCTCGATGGCCTGGTGCTGCTTACTAACTGTGACAAGATCACCCCCGGCATGCTTATGGCCGCAGCCCGTCTTGACGTTCCTTGTATTGTGGTTACCGCCGGCCCCATGCTGACCGGTTCTGGCCGTGATGGGCGACGCTATTCTTTTGTTACCGACACCTTTGAGGCTATGGCTCGCTTCAAGGCCGGTGAGATCAATGAAGAAGAACTGACCCAGTGCGAAGATAAGGCTTGTCCTGGAGCCGGATCCTGTCAGGGCTTGTTTACCGCGAACACCATGGCTATTCTCACCGAAACCCTGGGGATGAGTCTGGTTGGCTGTGGTACAGCACTGGCAGTTTCTTCTCATAAACGGCGTCTGGCCTTTGCCTCTGGCGAGCGAATTGTCGATCTGGTCAAGCAGGACATCACCCCCCGTAAGATTTTGACTCGTGCGGCCTTTGAAAATGCCATCCGTGTCGACCTGGCCCTCGGTGGTTCAAGTAATACGGTACTGCATCTGCTCTCCATTGCCCATGAAGCGGAAGTCGATGTACCCCTTGAATTATTTGACGAATTGAGCCGTACCACACCTCAGATTGCTTCGATGAATCCTGGCGGCAAGCATTTTATGGAGGATCTCGATGCGGCCGGTGGCGTGCCCGGAGTCCTTTCCCAACTAGGCGATCTGGTGCTGGACAATCCGACCCTGAGCGGCGCATCAGTCAAGGAGATTGTCTCCGGGGTGCCCCCAGTCGACGAAGAAGTTATTCGTCCTATGAGCGATCCGGTGCGCGTGGAAGGTGGGATTGCCATTCTTAGTGGTAATCTGGCCCCGGACGGCGCGGTGGTTAAGCAGTCCGGAGTCTCGGATAAGATGATGGAGTTTGAGGGGGTCGCCCGCTGCTTCAATTCGGAAGAACAGGCCATGGAAGCGTTGATGAGTGGTCAGGTTGTTGCTGGTGATGTGGTAGTCATTCGCTACGAAGGTCCCAAAGGTGGACCTGGTATGCGTGAAATGCTTGCCCCGACGGCTACCTTGATGGGTCTCGGTCTTGGGGACAGTGTGGCACTGGTCACCGACGGTCGCTTTTCCGGAGGCACCCGTGGTCCTTGTATTGGACATATTTCCCCTGAAGCCATGGTCGGCGGGCCCATCGCCCTGGTTGAGGACGGTGATAAGATCCGTCTCAATATCCCCCAGAGGCGCCTTGAGGTTCTGGTGGATGATGCAGTGCTTGCTGATCGCCGGGATAAGTGGGTGCGTCCAGAGCCGAAGATTAAGAAAGGTTGGCTGTCCCGTTACGCTGCTGTGGTAACGTCGGCCAATACCGGTGCCGTGTGTACGGCAGACTGAGGGATACACGTTTTTTGATTTAGTTGATGTGCATAGAGCGGTAGGAGGCTGTTTGTGAAAAAAACCGGATCACAGATTTTGTTGGAATGCCTGCAGCAGGAAGGGGTCGATACTGTTTTCGGCTACCCCGGCGGTACGGTCATCAACATTTATCACGATATCGCGGATTATCCCATCCACCATATTTTGACTCGTCACGAGCAGGCTGCGGTGCATGCCGCCGATGGCTATGCCCGCACCACGGGCAAGGTCGGAGTCGCCATCGCCACTAGCGGGCCAGGTGCAACTAACACCGTTACCGGTATCGCCACCGCTTATATGGACTCGGTACCGATGGTGATTATCACCGGTCAGGTGCCGACGCCACTGATTGGCAACGACGCCTTTCAAGAAGTCGACATTATCGGTATCACCCGCTCTATTACTAAGCATAATTATCTGGTACAGGACATCAAGGACCTGTCTCGTATTGTTAAACAGGCCTTTTACATTGCCCGCACTGGACGGCCTGGTCCGGTTTTGATCGATCTGCCCAAGGATATTCAGGTGGCCAGTGCCAAGTTTGAGTACCCTGAAAAGGTCGAATTGCGTGGCTACAAACCGACCTACAGCGGCAATGCGCGGCAGTTGGAGAAGGCTGCTCGCATGATTCTAGCGTCTCGCAAGCCGGTGCTTTATGTCGGTGGCGGTGCAACTGGAGCCGATGCCTCGGAGGATCTGCTGGCCTTTGCCGAGATGACTCAGGCGCCGGTGACCACCACTCTGATGGGTATGGCTTCTTTTCCCCAACGCCATCCTCAAGCCCTGGGTATGCTTGGCATGCACGGTACCTATTATGCCAACATGGCGGTGACTAACTCTGATCTGCTCATAGCGGTGGGTGCCCGGTTCGATGACCGGGTGACCGGTAAAATCGCCTCTTTTGCTCCTCATGCCAAGATCATCCACATCGACATCGATCCCACTTCTATCAAAAAGAACGTGCGGGTCGACTTGCCCATTGTGGGCGATCTTAAGGATGTGCTGCAAAAGCTTAGCGTCACTCTAGGGGAGAGGCCCGAGGAGTTAGCGGCCATGGTCGATGGCTCCGCAGGCTGGCGGACGGAGATCGCCGATTGGAAGAGCAGACATCCCATGGGCTATCAGGCCAGTGATACCATCATCAAGCCCCAATATGTTATTGAGCAGCTGCGGGAGTTAACCGCCGATGATGCCATCATCACCACCGAGGTCGGTCAGCATCAGATGTGGACCGCACAGTTCTTTTCTTTCAGTCAGCCCCGGACCTTCCTCACCTCCGGTGGGCTGGGAACCATGGGCTATGGTTTACCAGCTGCCGTCGGTGCCCAGGCGGCCTTTCCTGAGCGGCAGGTCATCGACATCTCCGGTGACGGCTCCTTTCAGATGAATTCTCAAGAACTGGCGACTCTGGTGCAGTACAAGCTGCCGGTGAAGATCGCTATTCTCAACAATAATTACCTTGGTATGGTGCGCCAGTGGCAGGAGATGTTCTTTGATCGACGCTACAGCGAGACGACCATGGAACTGCCCATCGACTTTGTCAAACTGGCTGAAGCCTATGGCGCCACCGGTCTCCGTGCCACTCGTCCAGAGGAGGTCGGTGAGGTTATTCGCAAGGCCTTGGCAACCCCTGGTCCGGTGCTCATGGAGTTCAAAGTCGACCGGGAAGAAAACGTTATGCCCATGGTGCCGGCCGGAGCGGCAATCAACGAGATGGTGCTGGCTTCCTAGCCGGTGGCCTACGCAAATCTATGGAGTGCTTTGAAACCATGAAACATACCATTTCGGTTTTGGTTGAAAACGAGTTTGGAGTCCTGACCCGAGTGGCGGGGCTTTTTTCCGGACGTGGCTTTAATATCGAGAGTCTATCCGTGGCGCCGACCCTCGATCCGAGTGTTTCCCGCATGACCATCGTCACCCGCGGCGACGATCGGATTCTGGAACAGATCAACAAACAACTTAATAAGTTGATCGATACCATCAAGGTGACGGATTTTACCGGTCAGGAATATGTCGAACGGGAAATGGCCTTGATCAAGGTGGCTGCTGAAGAGGAGACTCGCGCCGAGGTTTTGCGCATTGTCGATATCTTTCGCGCCAAAGTGGTCGATGTAACGCCGCGTTCCTATACCCTGGAGGTAACGGGCGCGCCGACCAAACTCGACGCGGTCATTGATCTGCTCAAACCCATGGGCATCAAGGAATTGGTGCGCTCCGGTCCTGTAGTCATAGGCCGAGGTCAGTAACGACTGTTCAGGTGGACTAGGCAGGCAGGGTTGCCGGTTATGACCGCTAGCTCGCGTCAGTGCCGAGCATCTTGTCGAGTAAGTTGGTGGTCGTCTGCGTGGTATTATGAACTGGCTTGGTGACGACAAGTCAGATAAACAGCTACTTTAATTAACCCGCCGGGCTAGAGCGTTAGGAAAACCCTTACGACTCATCGGCGCGGTTCAGTCGAGGATATTACCATGAAAAACCAGCATCAACCGGTCGCCTCTGAAGGCTACCCATTTATCGCGCTTTTCGCCTTTGTCACTCTGGTCTTTGCGCTGCTCAGTTGGGGAACGCTAACTGTTCTGGCCTTGGCTTTGACCCTGTTTACCGTCTATTTCTTTCGCAATCCTGAGCGTCATGTAGAGGCTGAGGAGTCGGCGGTTGTGTCGCCGGCGGACGGCAAGGTGGTGTTCGTAGGTCCGGTGACTGAGGAACGCTACTTCAAGAGCGAGGCGATCAAGGTTAGTATCTTCATGTCGGTATTCGATGTGCATGTCAACCGGGTGCCCTGCGACGGCAAGGTGGTCGATAAGTTCTACAACAAGGGTGAGTTCTTTAACGCTGCCCTCGATAAGGCTAGTTTGCAGAACGAGCAGGCCGGTACACTGGTCGAACACCCTTCAGGTAAGCGACTGTTGTTTGTACAGATCGCCGGTCTGATTGCGCGACGGATTGTGGTCTATCCGCAAATCGGCGATTTGCTCAAGCGGGGCATGCGCTGCGGTCTGATACGCTTCGGCTCCCGGGTTGATGTTTACTTTCCTGCCGATTCTGATGTGCTGATTAACGTCGGTGATCGTGCCAAAGCTGGAGAAACCATTTTGGGCTACCTCAAATGAGCGAATCATCGTCCTCTTTAGATCGTCGGGAGAGCTTGCGTAAGGGTGTCTACCTGCTGCCAAACCTCTTTACCACTGGCACTCTGTTTGCTGGCTTTTACGGCATTATCTCCACCATGAATGGTGGCTACTATGTGGCTGCTTGGTTCATCCTCATCTCGGCAATTTTTGATGTACTGGATGGCAAGGTCGCTCGACTGACCGGCACCACAAGTCGCTTTGGTGTTGAGTATGACTCGCTGGCCGATTTGGTTGCGTTTGGTGTCGCGCCAGGGTTGCTTATGTATTCCTGGGCCCTTAAACCTTTTGGTAAGCTTGGCTGGTTGGCAGCTTTTCTTTATGTGGTCTGTGGCGCCCTGCGCCTGGCCCGGTTCAATGTCCAAGTTGACACCGTTGAGTCGAAGCGCTTTCTCGGCCTGCCGATTCCTGCTTCAGCGAGCATGGTGGCCAGCTGCGTGCTGCTCTTTTATCATTTGGGCGGCTCGGGTAGTATCCGCAAGGTGTCCGTACTGATTCTCATCTATGTGCTGGCTTTGCTTATGGTCAGTAATGTTCGCTACTACTCCTTCAAGGACCCCGAACTGGTCAAGCGCCAGCCCTTCGGTTTTCTGGTGTTGTTGATCTTTGTGGTCATCGTGGTGGTGGCCGAACCACAGATCATGATTTTTGCATTGTTTGGCATCTATTTGCTGTCGGGTCCTGCTAGCTATCTATTTCGTCTGCCCCTGCTGCGCCGCCTACGCCGAAGGCGGGGAGACGGGTAGAAGTTTTAGGTTACTGAAAGGCTGTTTTGTCTGCCTTAAAATCGACGGAATTTCGGGGCTTTTAACGTAAAAGCCCTTGACACTTTCTGGGCCGATCTGGTTTAACTGATGTCAGCTCAATGGAAAGGCGTTGAAGAGGAGTAGTAGGCCTGTCCCCTGTTGTAGAGAGCCGGCGGTTGCTGCAAGCCGGTACAGGGAAGGTTGAACTCGCCTCGGAGCCGCCTTGGTGAAGCGGATGCTTTGAAAAAGGCCGTTAGCCAAGGACGTTAGCCCGCGTAAAGGGTCAAGGAAGGGCCGCTACGGCGGCTGAATCAGGGTGGTACCGCGAAGCTGAAGCTCTCGCCCCTGTTTTATGGGTGGGTGCTTTTTTTTGTCTGTTGCACCTAGTGGAGCGTGCTTAACCAGGATACTGAAAGGAGGTGGTCTTGTGGAATCGGACCTGAGTGAGCTGGGAGTTTCCAGCCAGCACCCAATACACCGGATTTACCAAGCTATTCGACACAGGACTCCCCGCACCGTAGAAGCAGTTGCACAACAGATCTTCTGGAGGTCACATGGATAACGTTAAAACCATCAAGATTTTTGATACCACCTTGCGTGACGGTGAACAATCTCCCGGCGCTAGTATGAACATCGATGAGAAGCTGCGTATCGCTGCGCAGCTTGAAAAGCTTAATGTCGATGTCATCGAAGCCGGTTTTCCTATCGCTTCCGAGGGGGATTTTGAGGCCGTCAGACGGGTCGCAAAAGCGACTCGCCACAGTCAAATCGCCGGACTGAGCCGTGCCAGCAACCTGGATATCGACTGTGCCTGGAAGGCCCTCAAGCCTGCCGGGGAACGGGCCCGTATTCATACTTTCATCGCCACTAGTGACATTCACCTGAAATACAAACTCAAGATGAGTGAACAGCAGGTGATAGACACCGCCGTGGCCGCTGTGCAGCGAGCCGCCGGTTATACACCTAATGTGGAATTTTCCGCCGAAGACGCGGTTAGGACCCGTTTGCCCTTTCTCGCCCAGGTGGTGGAGGAGGTCATTGCTGCCGGTGCCAAAGTGGTGAACATTCCCGATACTGTTGGCTATACCATTCCTTCCGAGTACTTCGATATCATCAAGTATCTCAAGGATCATGTGCCCAATGTCGACCAGGCAATCCTTTCGGTGCATTGTCATAACGACCTTGGTCTGGCAGTAGCTAACTCTCTGGCCGCAGTACAGGCCGGCGCCGAACAGGTTGAGTGCACCATCAACGGTATCGGCGAGCGGGCGGGTAACTGCTCCCTGGAGGAGATCGTTATGGCCCTGCGCACCCGCCATGACATCATGCCCTTCCGTACCGAGGTGGTTACAGAGTACATATATTCTACCAGCAAGCTGTTGTCGACTATCACTGGTATCGTGGTGCAACCCAATAAGGCCATTGTCGGTGCCAATGCCTTTGCCCATGAGGCGGGCATCCACCAGCACGGTATGTTGATGGATAAATCGACCTACGAGATCATGACTCCCGAATCTATCGGCTTGACTAAGAACAAGCTGGTGCTCGGCAAGCATTCGGGTCGTCATGCTTTCGGCCTGCGGCTGACAGAACTTGGCTACGAGCTGAACAAGGAAGACCTCAATAAGGCCTTTGTCCGTTTTAAGGCTCTGGCCGACAAGAAGAAGGATATCTACGACGAGGATCTCGACGCCATCGTCGCCGATGAAATAATCCGTATCGAAGAGCGCTACAAGTTGCTTGAGATGAGTATCGCCTCCGGATCCTTTGCCGCGCCGACAGCCACTGTGGCCATGGAGGTTGAGGGCAAAGTCAAAAAAACCGCCCTGATGGGAGGCGGACCCGTCGATGCCACCTTTAAGGCTATTAAAAAGCTGACCAAAAGCCAGGCTAAATTGCTCGACTTTACTGTTGGTGCCATTACCGGCGGCACCGATGCCCAGGGTGAATGCACTGTACGGCTAGAACTCGATGGTCGCGAGGTGATTGGTCAAGGAGCGCATCTCGACATAATCGTCGCTAGTGCTAAGGCCTATATTAATGCTTTGAACAAGCTCGTCAGTGTGTTGGAACGTACCGCTGGCGGCCTTTAACGAACAGGCCCCGGTCTATGCCTGGGCTGATGATATTTAAGGAGTAAGTAGATGGGACAAACTATCGCAGAAAAAATCTTCGCCGCGCATCTTCGCGACGAGCCTTTCGACGGCACCTATGTGCTCGACCTCGATCGGGTTCTCTGTCACGAGATCACCACGCCGATTGCCATCTCGGATCTGCAGTGGCGCGAAAAGGATCGGGTCTTCGACCGGACCAAGATCAAGGCGGTCATCGACCACGTCACACCGGCCAAGGACACCAAGACCGCCATTCAGGGCAAGATGCTGCGTGACTGGGCTGGGCGTCACGATATCCCGGACTTTTTTGATGTCGGCCAGAACGGTGTATGCCATGTACTGTTTCCTGAAAAGGGATTCATCCGTCCCGGTTTTACGGTGATCATGGGCGATAGCCATACCTGTACCCACGGAGCCTTTGGCGCTTTTGCCGCCGGGGTTGGCACCACCGACCTCGAAGTCGGCATCCTCAAGGGGGTCTGTGCTTTTCGCAAACCGGCCAGTATCCTGGTTAATATTAGCGGTCAATTGCAGGACCAGGTCGTTTCCAAGGACGTGATTCTGCATATCGTTCAGAAGCTCGGTGTTAACGGTGCTACCGACCGAGTTATCGAATTCCGCGGTCCGGTGGTCGATGCCATGAGCATGGATGCCCGTATGACCCTGACCAATATGGCCATTGAAGCAGGCGGCACCAGCGGTATCTGCATGCCCGATCAAGTAACGGTCGATTACCTGTGGCAGTTTATTTCTGAGGAATACGCCAGCAAGGAAGCCGCTCTGGCCGACTTCAGCAAATGGCATTCGGATGCCGACGCCGAATACGATCGTATTCTCGACATCGATGTCACCGATCTAGAGCCGCAGGTTACCTATGATTACAAGCCTGACTGTGTGAAGAGTGCCCGCGAGCTGAAGGACGCAAAGGTCGACCAGGTATATATCGGTACCTGCACCAACGGTCGTCTGGAAGACTTGCAACAGGCGGCAGCAATCCTCAAAGGGCGCACCTTGGCTCCGGGCGTACGAGGCATTCTTTCGCCGGCCTCGCCTAAGATTTTCCGCGAAGCAATGGATCAGGGCATTATCGCCACCTTTATGGATGCTGGCTTCTGTGTCACCAATCCGACCTGTGGTGCCTGCCTCGGTATGAGTAACGGTGTGCTGGCTCCCGGCGAATCGTGCGCAGCTACCAGCAATCGCAACTTTCAGGGACGCATGGGGCAGGGCGGGATGGTCTATCTCATGAGCCCAGCTACTGCGGCCGCTAGCGGCATCAAAGGGGTGGTTACCGATCCCCGCGATCTGTAATCGGGCCATTAGTCTTTAACAAGGAGCAACCAAGTCATGAACAGAACCTTTAGCGGCCCGGCGATCTATCTCGACCGGTCCGATATCAATACTGACGAAATCATTCCGGCCCGTTATCTCACCGAGGTGACCAAGGACGCCCTTAAGCCTTATCTACTCGAAGACCTCACCCTCGACGGTTTCGACCCTCAGGGGGAGGCCCTGCAGCAAGCGGCAGTCATCGTCACCCGGAAAAACTTCGGCTGTGGTTCCTCACGGGAGCATGCGCCTTGGGCTCTGGAGGTTAACGGCATCTACACGGTAATCGCCGAAGGCTATGCCCGTATCTTCCGCCAAAATATGTTCAATTGCGGAATGCTGGCCATCGAACTGCCGGCTGCAGATATCGAGCAGTTGTTTACTTTGCAACAGCAGGGCACGGTTACCATCGAGGTCGACCTGGCCAAGCAGATCCTGACGGCCAAAGGAGCTGGCCAGGAACAAGTCTTTGAATTCCCTCTGAGCCGCTTTGACAATGCACTGGTCGAAGCCGGTGGCTGGGTTGAATTCGCCGACGCCCGTTATTGAGATCATTACCGATCTAACGCTGTGTTTATAAGGCGCCACGGGACGGTCAAAAGATTTGACAATCATCTGGTCGGGCACTATAGTAGCGCCCAGCGAGGGGCTCTTTATGCCCTGGCCAGTCCGTTTTTTACATAACTCGACTCAGACCTAACGAAAGGAACAGTCAGAGATGAAATCTTACAATATTGCCCTGATGCCCGGAGATGGCACCGGACCTGAAGTAATGCGCGAAGGTGTCAAGGTCCTTGATGTAGTATCCGCCGCTCACGGCTTGAAGCTTAACTATGAAAAGTACGATTTCGGCGGCGAGCGCTACATGCGCACCGGCGAATGTCTGCCCGATAACGCCGTTGCTGAACTGAAGAAGCACGATAGTATCTTCCTCGGTGCCATCGGTCACCCTGATGTCAAGCCCGGTATCCTTGAGCTCGGTATCCTGCTCAAACTGCGCTTTGCCCTCGACCAGTACATCAATCTGCGTCCGGTTAAGCTTTACCCCAATGTTGAGACCCCCCTCAAAGACAAGGGTCCCGAGCATATTGACTTTACCGTTATCCGGGAAAACACCGGCGGTATCTACACCGGTATGGGCGGCGCTTCTATGGTCGGTACCCCCAACGAAGTGGCGACCCAGACCATGGTCTACACCCGTGCGGTAGTCGATCGTTGCCTGCGTTACGCCTACGAATATACCCGTAAGCGGAACAAGAACAAGACTTTGACCCTGGTACACAAGTGCAACGTTTTGACCCACGTCGGTGATCTTTGGGTGCGGGCGCACAAGGAAATCGGCGATGCCGAGTTCCAGGACATCAAGCAGGATTACAATCATGTTGACGCCTGCACCATGTGGATGGTCAAGAGCCCCGAGTTCTATGACGTCATTGTTACATCCAACCTGTTCGGCGATATCATCACCGACCTTGGCGCCATGATTCAAGGCGGCATGGGCATCGCTGCCGGCGGCAACATCAACCCCGAGGGCGTCTCCATGTTTGAGCCCATCGGCGGTAGCGCCCCTAAGTATACCGGCCAGAATATCATTAACCCTCTGGCAGCCATTTGCGCCGGCGGCATGATGCTCGAGACCCTCGGCGAAGAAGTAGCGGCCAAGGCGATCGACAAAGCGGTCAACGAAGCTTTGGCTTCCGGCAAGATCAAGAGCCTGTCGGCAGGCAAAATGGGTATGAGTACCACCGAAGTCGGTGACTTCGTTGCTTCCCTGATCAAATAGGGAATGAACTGTGCTGGTTTCAACCCATTCGTTTAGATAAAGGAAGTATGCTCATGGCTAAACAATGCAATGTTGCTGTCGTCGGCGCCACTGGCGCCGTCGGCCAGCAGATGCTGGAAGTGCTGGCAGAACGCAATTTCCCGATCAAGGAACTGCGTCTTCTGGCGTCCGAACGATCCGTCGGTAAGTTTCTTGAGTTCAACGGCGAGCAGCACATGGTGCAGCTGCTGGACAAGGATGCCTTCGAAGGCATAGATATCGCTCTGTTCAGTGCCGGCGGAGCTCGTAGTGAAGAGTTTTGTCCCATCGCCGCCGCTGCCGGGGCGATCTGTATAGACAACTCCAGCGCCTGGCGTATGGATTCTGAAGTGCCGCTGGTGGTGCCCGAGGTCAATCCTCAGGATATTGCCCAGTACAGCAAAAAAGGCATTATCGCTAATCCCAACTGTTCGACCATTCAGATGGTGGTGGCTCTCAAGCCCCTACACGATGCGGCTAAGCTGAAGCGAGTAGTGGTTTCCACCTATCAAGCTGTTTCAGGCACCGGTCGTAACGCCATCGATGAGCTGCGCATGCAGTCTGGCGAGCTGCTCAATGGTCGCCCGGCTGATTGCAAGGTCTATCCGCATCAGATCGCCTTCAACTGCTTACCGCAGATCGATGACTTCTTGGATAATGGTTACACCAAGGAAGAGATGAAGATGGTCAACGAGACCCGCAAGATCTTTGGCGATGATACCATCGGAGTTACTGCGACGACGGTACGTGTGCCGGTTTTTTACAGCCATAGCGAGTCGATTAATATCGAAACTGAGCAGAAGCTTAGCGCCGCTCAGGCTCGCGAGATTCTTGCTGCCAGTGCCGGGGTGCAGGTAGTGGATGATATTGCCAATTTGGAATATCCTCTGGCTGTCGCTGCGGCCGGTCAGGACTTGACTCTGGTGGGCCGGATTCGTGAGGATGAATCTATTGCCAACGGTCTCAACCTGTGGGTGGTGGCCGATAACCTGCGCAAAGGCGCTGCCACCAACGCGGTACAGATCGCCGAAATCGTTCTGGAGAAACATCTCTGAGCCGTTTTAGCCGTTCTGAATTAGCAGTATAGATGAATCGTGCAGGGGGCCAGTGGCCCCCTGTTTCGTTTAATTAGAATAGTGTCGAACTGGCCAAGAACAGACACCGCTCCTAGCGGAACCAATTGATATGCGAACTATTAAGTTAACTATCGAATATGATGGCAGCGGTTATGCCGGCTGGCAGCGTCAGCCCAATGAACTATCGGTCCAGCAGGTGGTAGAAGAAGCCCTGGCCCAGTTACTCGGGCAGGCTGTGACGGTGTATTCCTCCGGGCGCACGGATGCTGGGGTGCATGCTCGTGGCATGGTGGCTCATCTACAAACCGAACGTTCAATACCGGTCCAGGCTTTCCGCGATGGAGTCAATAGTTTTTTGCCTTCGACGGTGGCAGTGCAGTTAGCAGAAGAAGTGCCAGCAGGATTTCATGCCCGCTTTAGCGCCCAAGGCAAATGGTATCGATATTGTGTCTACCTGGGGCCGGTTCAATCGCCTCTACACGGCCGCAATGCTTGGTGCTTGAGACCCTCCCTCGACTTTGAAGCGATGCAAGAGGCCGCCGCCCTATTTGTCGGGCGTCACGATTTTTCTGCCTTTCGCACCAGTGGGTGCTCAGCCAAGACCACCATCCGCGATATTTTTGCTGTCGACCTGCGGCAGCAGGAGCGCCTACTGACCATCGATGTCAAGGGCAGCGGGTTCTTGCGCAACATGGTACGCATGATGGCCGGCACCCTGGTGAAGGTAGGGCAGGGCAAGCGGCCGCCTGATGCGGTTGCCGATTTGCTAGCTGGACAGAATGGGAGTGTATCGGCTCTTACGGCACCGGCTCACGGACTGTGTCTGATGGAGGTTTGGTACTGAGGACTAAAGTGGCACCTGTCGCTTTCTTTGTAATCTTCCAATTGAATTTTCTGCCTTGGGAGCAATTTTCAGATGTTTTTACGTCAGACATGAAAAGCCCGCCAGGCGAATTTGGGGGGCTTTTCTCTTAGGCAGTGGCGAACCTGCTGCTTCTCGGGTAACTATTTCGAAGAAGAGCGTCGCCGCGCAGATCTAACTGGTGCGGGTCGATAGTGGGGTGAGGTGGCCAGTAGAGTTTCGATTGTCGACAGGTGAAAACCCATGGCATGCCGCTGGTGCCGGTCGTGGTCAACCAGCTTAATGGCATTCTGGAGGTAGGGGAGACGGCAGCACCCGGTTCCAGGTGTGCTGCCCTTGATAGACGGTGGGTCGGCAGAGTAACAAGGAGAAAAGAAAGAACATCGAAGCAACCCTCTCTCAAGCATTCTCGGTTGTGGGTGAATCCCCGTATCCTTGTATTTCATCCTCATGTCCTGTCGCAATGGCGCAAGGGTGAATGACTCGAACCTTGAACCCTGACAAATGACCAGTCACCACGTCTATGTTATTAGAAAGCTTGACTAAATTGGGCCCTGGCGTTAGTTTGGTGCGCGCTTGTGAAATTGGATTGCCTTGGAATGGGCTGATTTTTAGAGGGTGGTGTGATTGTACGAGGACTAACAGACAAACTTTAATAACCGCTTGGCGCTTGTGATGCGTGGGCGGTTTTTTGTTTGGTGAAAAGGCGCCAGTTGATGCCCTGTAAGACATAGTCAATGATCAGGTCACCCCTGTCTGCTCAGTTAGAAACTTTTCGATGACTAAATGACAGTCCACAAAAGTACCGCATGCTGGCCTATGGTTTTGGGCGTGTCCGGCGTTTTTAATGTGTCGGGTGTTGGTTCAAGGTAGGTAAGGTGACCTAGGGATTTTCCAAAGTAAGTTGAGTTACGCATACGACTTGAATTCAGTACCCTTTTTTTATCAACTTAAGGAGTTTGTTGTGAAAAAGTATCTTTCGCTAATGTTTGTTTTGTTGTTCCTGTTGACGCTCGCCGCCTGCAAGGACAAAAAAGATACCACGTTGACAGAGCTTAAAACTCCGACGGAAAAAGTTGGCTATGCTTTTGGTTCCGAAGTGGGCAGATCCTTTAAGATCTTTAAGGATAACGACATTGATTTTGATGCAAATGCTTTCTTCCAAGGTTTTTACGATGGGATGGATGACGGCGAACTCTTATTGACACCGGATGAAGTAACAGCTGTGCAAAAGGAAACCCTTGAAAAACTCAGACTGAATGCAGAATTGAAAAAGACGGCCTTGGCAGAAAAAAATCTAAAAGAGGGTGAAAAATTTCTTGCTGAAAATGGTAAAAAAGAGGGTGTCGTGGTGACCCAATCCGGTCTTCAGTATCAAGTTTTGACAAAAGGTGAGGGCCCGGTACCGGTGGCAAGCGATACTGTCAAAGTTCACTATGTGGGGAAGTTACTGGATGGTACTGAATTTGACAGCTCTTATACGCGAGGAACTTCCGCACAGGTCAGGGTTGGCGGCGTTATTTCTGGCTGGACTGAGGCATTGCAGGTGATGCCTACAGGGAGCAAATGGAAACTGTTTATCCCGAGCACAATGGCCTATGGTGTGAGAGGTGCCGGGGTGCAAATCGGACCTAATGCCACGCTTGTTTTTGAAGTTGAGCTCCTTGAAATAGTAAAACAAGAAGATGCTTCCAGAAAATAGGCTCGTTGTGAGCACCGCCTATTAAATAGGTGTGTAAAGATTTTGTGCAAATGGTTTCGGTTTGGGTGTCAGTACGGTCGGCAATATACGGGTTGCTAAAGGAATAACCTTCAAGCTTAGTGGTGCCTTGCCGCACCCCTTAAAGGATAGCGGGTTGTCACGACATATTTTTTTAGCGCCATTCGGGTCGTGTCTGCATGTTTTATTTTGTGGGAAATGTAGGCGCGACCCATCCGTTTTTGCCGACCCGTCCGCATTTAAGTGACGTTTCGCTATACGAGGTCGATTGCCCCTGGTATAGTGTCTACTTGGTCTCGGTTCGTTCGTCCCTGCATGGCCGCAATGTCTGGTGGCCCGCCTAACGTACTGCGTCTGGCGGCGGTCTGGTATGCCACCGATGAGAGCAATAAAATGCTTGACAACTTCGAGTCGTTCAGCTAGATTGCGGGCTTCTGTGAGCCCCGTAATTCAATCACAGTTTACGACATATAGAGAATAGAGAGGAACCACATGAGTACCCAAGTAGCCAAGAAAGCTGACGTGACCAGAAAATGGTTTATTGTTGACCTTGATGGAAAAGTTCTGGGACGCACCGCAACCGAGATCGCCCGCGTATTGCGCGGTAAGCACAAAACGATCTATACGCCGAGTGTCGATACTGGTGATTTTGTCATTGTGCTGAATGCTGATAAACTCAAGCTGACCGGTAACAAAATGGCTGATAAGCAATACTATCACCACACCGGTTATCCCGGCGGAATTCGTTCCATCAATGCCGCAAAGTTGATGGAAAAGAAGCCCGAAGAACTGGTCAAGAAGGCTGTTCGGGGCATGCTGCCCAAAAATACGCTGGGCCGTGAGATGCTGAAGAAGCTCAAGGTCTATGCCGGCACGGATCATCCCCATGCCGCTCAGCAGCCCAAAGAACTGGTCATTTAAAAGTTAAGATTCGCATCAGGAGATAAAGATGGCAGAACAGAGGTTCTACGCGACCGGCAAAAAGAAGACTTCCGTGGCCCGGGTTTATGTAAAGCCCGGTACCGGCACAATCGTCATCAATCGCCGGCCCCTCGATGAGTATTTCGGGCGTGCCACGTCGAAGATGATTGTGAACCAGCCACTTGAGCTTACCGAAAACGCCGGCAAGTTCGATATTAATGTTAATGTCAGCGGTGGTGGTCCTTCCGGCCAGGCTGGTGCTATCAAGCATGGCATCACCAAGGCCCTGCTGGCCATTGACCCCGAGTTGCGTGCTGTCCTCAAGAAGGCCGGCTTCATCACTCGTGACAGTCGCATCAAAGAACGTAAGAAGTACGGTAAAAAAGGTGCTCGCGCCAGCTTCCAGTTCTCCAAGCGTTAAGCAGCTTTTGGTCGCTGTGCGACCCGTTTACAGAAGATCGCACAAGGGGAACCCACGGGTTCCCTTTTTGCTTTGCAGGTCAGTGAATTTGACAGTCTGGCTTGCACCTCATATCAGTCATATCGGAGGCTATCATGATCAAGGTTGCCATCGTCGGAGCCAGCGGTTACACCGGTGTCGAGCTACTGCGCCTGCTTCTCAATCATCCGCGGGTTGAAATCACCTGCGTTACTTCGCGACAGAACGCCGGTTCTCCTATTAGTAGTGTCTTTCCATCACTGCTTGGTCGTAGCGAACTGGTTTTCGATCCCGTCGATGTCGAGCTGATCGCTTCCCGGGCCGATTTGATTTTTACCGCACTGCCTCACAAGGCGGCTATGGCGGTGGTCCCCGATCTGCTCGAGGCCGGCTGTAAGGTGGTCGATCTATCCGCCGATTATCGTCTTAAGGATGCCGCTGTTTATGAACAGTGGTACCAGCCCCATACCAGTGCGAACTTGTTGGCCGAGGCTGTTTACGGCCTGCCAGAGCTTTACCGGGAACAGATCAGGGGAGCGCGCCTGGTGGCCAACCCCGGTTGTTATCCTACCAGTGTTGCTCTGGGCTTGGCTCCTCTACTTCAGGGGGAGCTTGTCGACTTGGCCAGCTTAATTATTGACAGTAAGTCGGGTGCCAGTGGTGCCGGTCGCTCAGCTAAGGTCGGCTCCTTGTACTGTGAGGTCAACGAAGGCTTCAAGGCCTACGGTGTCGCCAGTCATCGGCATACGCCGGAGATCGAACAGACCCTTGCTCAGCTTGCTGGGGAACCGGTAGCGGTCTCTTTCACGCCCCATCTGCTGCCTGTCAATCGCGGCATTTTGTCAACCTGCTATGCCAGTCTGACTGCCAGCCATTCCACCGCTGAGTTGATCGAACTCTATCAAGAATACTATCGGAACGAACCCTTTGTCCGGGTTCATCCTGAGGGTGAGCTGCCTAACGTCGCTTTCGTTCGGGGTAGCAACTATTGCAATCTCGGTTTGGTTGGTGATACGCGTACCGGTCGGGTAATCGTTGTTTCCGTCATTGACAATCTGCTCAAAGGGGCGGCCAGTCAGGCGGTACAGAACATGAACCTGATGCTGGACTTGGAAGAAGACTGCGGCCTTCAGCAGCTTCCCCTGTTCCCCTGAGTGCTGCCCTTGTTGGCGGATGGAAGCACCAGGTGTTTCCGGCTTTACGATAGAGTAGGGGGACTTCATGGCTTGTATTGGCGAAGAGAGTCTCGATCATTGTACCTGCACCTATGTCGCTTGTGACAAGAGGGGCCGCTGTTGCGAGTGTGTTATTTACCACCGTGACAAAGGTGAAGTGCCGGGGTGTTTTTTCTCAGTCGCCGGTGAACGAAGCTATGACCGGACCCTTAAAAAACTCTGTGAGGATGGCGGCTGCTGAAGACCATTAACAAAAATATGTTTCTGCCTGTCTGCCGGCAGGATATGGATGAGCGTGGCTGGGATCAGCTCGATGTGCTCTTCGTTTCTGGGGATGCCTACATCGATCACCCGGCTTTCGGCGTGCCGTTGCTGGCTCGGCTGCTCGAGGCCGAGGGTTATAGGGTCGGTATTTTAGCCCAACCCGATTGGCGAAATCCACTGGCGATGCAGGCTATGGGCCGGCCGCGTCTGTTTGCGGCGGTCTCCGCCGGTGCTATGGATTCCATGGTCAACCACTATACGGCGGCCAAAAAGTTGCGTCGTAATGATGCTTATACTCCTGGCGGCCAAAGTGGCTCCCGGCCCAATCGCGCAGTAATCGCCTATACTGCATCCCTCAAAGGGGCATTCAAGGGACTGCCGGTCATTATTGGTGGTATTGAAGCCAGTTTGCGCCGTTTAGCCCACTACGATTATTGGTCCGACTCGATACGTCGTTCTCTGCTGGTCGATAGTAAGGCTAGTCTGCTGTTATACGGCATGGCCGAAACAGCTCTGCTGGAATTGACCCACCGGATGGCCGCAGGCGAGGAACTTGCGACTATTCGAGACCTACGCGGTACGGCTTTGCTCTGCACAGAGCGTCCTGTTGAAGGGGTTGAGCTACCCTCCTTTGAGGCAGTGGTAGACGACACGGCTGCTTTCAACGAAGCCTTTCGCCTGGCGGCTGGTGAAATCAATCCCTATTGTGCCCGGCCTCTTCTGCAAGGCCACGGCGCCCGTTGGCTGCTGGTCAATCCGCCGCCGCTGCCCTTGGAACCAGCCCGCCTCGACCGCCTCTACGCTTTACCTTTTCAGCGCAGACCCCATCCCGACTATAATGAGACCATTCCGGCCTTTGAGCAGATCCGTCATTCTGTGACTAGCCATCGTGGTTGCTGCGGGGGCTGTGCCTTTTGCGCCATTGCCCAGCATCAGGGCAAATTCATTCAATCCCGTTCTGAACAATCCATTTGCCAGGAAGTACAGCGTCTGGTGGAGGATGACGGCTTTCGCGGCACGGTCAGCGATGTAGGCGGCCCAAGTGCCAACATGTATGGCATGCGCTGCGGCAATGCTGAAGCACGCCGCCAGTGCCGCCGGGACGGTTGCCTGTTTCCTGAACCCTGTCCTCATCTGCAGGTTGATGATGGAGCCGCAGTGCATTTGCTGAAACGCTTGCGGGCTATCAAGGGGGTTCGTCACTTATTTATTGCTTCCGGGGTGCGCCTCGACCTGTTAGACAAGCAGCCCCATTACCAGCGGCAACTCATCGCCGAGCATGTTAGCGGTCTGCTCAAGGTAGCTCCTGAGGCTCTGTGCGAAGAGTTAACCCGCGTCATGCGCAAGCCCGGCCCGCAGGCATTCAAGAGCTTTCTGACCCGTTTTCGCGAACACAGCCAACGTTGTGGAAAACGCCAGAGTGTAGTGCCCTACCTAATTGCCGGTCATCCCGGCTCCACTCTGGAGCATATGCTTGAGACCGCTCTGCTGTTGCGGCAGTTGGGGCTGCAGGTCGAACAGGTTCAGGAATTTACGCCAACCCCAGGAACTTTGTCTTCATGTATCTATCACACCGGCTGTGACCCCTTTAGTGGCAATGGGGTTCATGTGCCCCGATCAGATCGGGAACGCCGGTTGCAAAAGGCTCTGTTGCTTTGGCATCTGCCTGAGAATCGTGCAGCGGTGCGCGAGGCGTTGAAGCGCTGTGGTCGAGAAAAGGACGGGGCTCTATTACTGGGTGGTCGCCCGGCGGCTAATGAGTCCTCTCCGCGGCGGCGAGGCAGAGCGCTTGACAGGGGTCGAGGCAAGGCTTAACATGGCTCGCCGCGCAGGCCGCGTTGTGCCAGATTGGAAGGGAAGGGTATGGAGCTGGTACTGACAGTGGTCGGTTTACTGCTGGTGATCGAAGGCATTCCCTGGTTTTTATCCCCCCGTCGTTTTAAGGTTTTACTGGCGAGCTTGGCTGAAGCCACAGAGGGCTGGTTGCGGCTGTCTGGGCTGGTTGCCATGCTGCTCGGATTGCTGCTGGTATACTTGGCTCGAAGCTGAAGCAATGTTTTCCTTTATGGTGACGATTCTTGCTGTTACCTTATGAACATAACGCCCTATTGTACGATGTCCTTTCCGGGGCCCCTGTGGGCTGATTTCAGCCTTCACCAAGGGCCTGGAAAAGCATTGACTTTGCCCATTATCTATGTTTGATTAAGCCCGTATTTGCTGCTAGTTGGCAGCCTTTGGATCACCTTTTATGCACCTGAGCGATTTCGATTTTGACCTACCCGAAGAACTGATTGCCCAAGAGCCTCTGGCCGACCGGACCGGCTCTCGATTGATGATTCTCAATCGTGACACCGGCAGTCTGACCATCGGCGGTTTCCGTGATATTGTTGACCATTTTAGGGCCGGCGATGTGCTGGTGATCAACGATACCCGGGTTATTCCGGCGCGACTACTCGGTCGCAAGGAATCTGGTGGCAAGGTCGAGGTCCTATTGGTTCGGCGTCTGGTCGGGGATGAAGAGACCTGGATCTGTCTGACTAAGGCTTCCAAGGGGCCTCGAGTCGGAACCCGACTTCTGCTCGGTGATAGCTTGGTCGGTACAGTGGTCGAGGGGGGCAAAGAGCCCTATAAACATATTCAATTTGCCTGTGAAGGCGATTTTCTGCAACGGATCGAAGAGGTCGGCCGCATGCCCCTGCCACCTTATATTCGGCGGGACGACAGCCAACTCGATAAAGAGCGCTATCAGACGGTTTTTGCGCAGAATGCCGGAGCAGTTGCTGCACCTACTGCCGGACTGCATTTTACGCCGGAGATTCTGCAACAGTTACGGAACAAAGGGGTGATGATTCATCCATTAACCCTGCATGTCGGGATCGGGACTTTTCTTCCGGTACGCGTTGATAATATTCGCAAACACCGCATGCACGAAGAACATTTTACCGTTCCGGTTGCTACTGCGGATGCGGTCAACCAAGCCCGTGCCGAAGGTCGCCGGGTTTTCGCCCTAGGTACTACTAGTACGCGAACACTGGAATACGCCGTCGACGATCAGGGCCTTTTACAGGCCGGATCGGGCAGCTGCGATCTATTTATTTATCCCGGCTATCGATTTCACACCGTCGATGCCATTCTGACCAATTTTCATCTGCCCCGCTCGACTTTGCTGATGCTGATTTCGGCTTTTGCCAGCCGTGAGTCGGTGTTGGCGGCTTACCATCGGGCTGTTGTCGAGGGCTTCCGTTTTTTCAGCTACGGCGACTGCATGCTGATTCTATAAGGTATCGTCATTGAGTTCCTTCGGTTTTACGCTGTTACATACTGATCCTCATAGTCAGGCTCGCCGCGGTCGTATCCAGACCCGCCGTGGCACCATCGAGACCCCGGTGTTCATGCCCGTGGGCACCCTCGGTACGGTTAAGGGCATGCTGCCAGAGACCCTTAAGGAAGAAGGTGCCGAGATTATACTCGGTAATACCTATCACCTCTTCCTGCGTCCAGGACACGAATTGGTGGCCCGTCTTGGTGGACTGCACAAGTTCATGAACTGGGACCGGCCAATTCTCACCGATAGTGGTGGGTTTCAGGTTTTCAGCCTCGGTAAGCTGCGCAAGATTACGGAACAAGGGGTGCGCTTTCAGTCCCATATCGACGGTTCCAGCCATATGCTGACCCCGGAACTTTCCATAGCTATACAGGAAGCTCTCGGCGCAGATATTATCATGGCCTTCGACGAATGCATTCCCTATCCGTCGAGCCGTGATTACGTCGCTGCTTCTACCGCGATGTCGGGACGCTGGGCCCGCCGTTGCAAAGAAGCCCGTCGCAGCGACGACGGGGCCGCTCTCTTTGGTATCGTGCAAGGGGGGATGCATGCCGATCTGCGGGCGCAAAGCGTCGAAGAGTTGCAGGAAATCGGTTTTGATGGTTACGCCCTGGGGGGCCTGTCTGTCGGTGAAGAAGCCGCCGCTATGTATGATATGATGGAAGCGGCTCTGCCCCTATTGCCCACTGACAAGCCTCGCTACGTAATGGGGGTCGGCACGCCGGAAAACCTTATCGAAGGTGTTGCGCGGGGTGTCGACATGTTCGACTGCGTGATGCCAACTCGCAATGCTCGTAACGGGGTACTCTTTACTCATTTCGGCAAGGTAGTCATTAAGCAGGCACGCTATGCCGAGGATCCGCTTCCTATCGATCCGGACTGTGACTGTTATGTTTGCCGCCACTACAGCCGGGCCTATTTGCGGCACCTTTACCAGAACAACGAGATTTTGGCCGCGATGCTCAACACCCGGCATAATCTGCACTATTATCTCGGCCTGATGGCAGGGGCACGTGACGCCATTGCCGCCGGGAGTTTTACCGAGTACCGAAAAGAATTCTATCGACGCCGTCAACCGGAATCCGCAGTTTAAAGTCGGCGTACAGTTGAGGCAAACGGGTCTATTAGACCCGCTTTAAAGGTTCTATTTACGTACACTTCAAGGAGGTTATCTATGGTATCCGAAGCTTTTGCTTTTGGCGGTATGGCCGGTGGTCAGCAGGGCAGCAACCCTTACCAGGGTGTGATTATGCTCGTGCTGATGTTCGCCATTTTCTACTTTTTGCTTATTCGGCCGCAACAGAAAAAAGCCAAAATGCAGAAGGAAATGATCGAAGCACTTAAGGTTGGCGATTCGGTTGTTACCATCGGTGGCATCTTCGGCAAGGTGGCTTCTATTCAGGATGACGTCCTCACCGTGGAGATTGCCACTGGGGTTAAGGTTAAGCTTACCCGTAATTCTGTTTCTTCGGTTACCACAGAGAAATAATCCGATCTGCTAAAGGAGCTAGTACTGCCATGTCCAAAAGCATCAAGGTGCGGGGCGGGATCGTCCTCGGCTGCCTCCTGCTATCGCTGTTTTCCCTGGCACCGACTTTTTTCAAAGACAGTCTGCCCTCCTGGTGGCTGAACGCATTTGACCCGATCCATTTGGGCCTCGACCTGCAGGGCGGCATGCATCTGGTGCTGGGGGTCGATGCTGATAAGGCGGTAGAAAGCCGGATCGACACCATCGTCGATCAGTCTGAGGGACTGCTGCGGGAGCAGGATGTAATCTTTAAAAGGGTCGATCGCCGTAATGGTCAGCGTCTGACAGTGACCGTCTATGACGAACAAGCCGGCGCTCAGGTCGATGGCCTGATGACGGAAAACTTTCCTGACCTCGAAGCGATGACTCTGTCCACTGAGGGCGGCTACATTGAAAAGAGTTATCGTCTCAGTGATAAAGAGGTGACCCGCATCAAGGACTATGCGGTACGTCAGGCCTTGGAAACCCTGCGTAACCGGGTCGACCAGTTCGGAGTCAGTGAACCAACCCTGCAATTGCAGAGCGGTGGCCGGATTCTGATTCAGTTGCCGGGTATTAAAGATCCCGAGCGAGCCATTGCCCTGCTGGGCAAGACCGCTCGCCTTGAATTCATGCTGGTCGACGAAAAAGCCGATCTGCAACAGGCGGTACAGGGCAATCTGCCACCTGGCACCAAACTTCTTTACGAACGTCGGGTGGACTCTCGCAGTGGCGAGATCAGTGAAATCCCGCTGGTGGTCAAGGATAAGACGGTGATGGCCGGTGATCTGCTGTCCGACGCCCAGGTGCGTATCGACACGCGTTTTAATGAACCCTATGTAGCCATGGATTTTAATGCTGTTGGCGCCAAGCGTTTTGATCAGATCACTGCCGCCAACGTGGGCAAGCGCTTGGCCATCGTACTCGATGATACGGTTTATTCTGCGCCGTCGATTCGCGAACGTATTTCAGGCGGTAGCGCCCAGGTCAGCGGCTCCTTTACCGAACAGGAAGCCACGGACCTGGCTATCATCTTGCGGGCAGGTTCTCTTCCTGCTCCCGTTGAGATCCTGGAAGACCGCACCGTTGGGCCGTCCCTCGGTCTCGACTCTATCAATCGGGGTAGGAACTCGGTTCTTATCGGCGCATTCCTGGTGCTTTTGGCCATGGGCCTCTACTACCGATTGTCTGGCTTGGTAGCGAATCTAGCGCTGGTCCTTAACGTGTTCTTTGTTTTGGCTATGCTCGGTATGTTCAAAGCGACCCTGACCCTTCCTGGGATCGGCGGCATTGTTTTGACCATCGGCATGGCAGTAGATGCCAACGTGCTTATCTTTGAGCGTATCCGAGAGGAATTACGCCTTGGCAAGACCGCTCGGGCCGCTTTGGAAGCCGGCTATGCCAAGGCCTTCCGTACCATCATCGACGCTAACGTCACAACGTTGATCGCTGCGGTGGTGCTCTTCCAGTTTGGCACCGGTCCGGTCAAAGGCTTTGCCGTGACTCTCTCGGTGGGTATTCTGGCCTCACTGTTTACCGCGATTTTTGTCTCGAGACTGGTATTCGATTTCTTCTTGACCCGCTATGACATCAAGCGGCTGAGCATATAGGGAGGGCGGCATGGAATTAATCAAACCGGATATCAATCTTGACTTCGTCAGCAAGCGGCGTATGGCGGTAATCTTTTCCGCAGTTTTGATCCTTATTGGCCTGGTATCGCTAATTGCCAAAGGGGGACCTAACTACGGCATCGACTTCGCTGGCGGTAGCCTGGTGCAGGTTAAATTTGTCGAGGTCACCACCGCCAAGGACATCAAGGTGGCACTCAAGGATCTCAATTTACGCGGTCTGACCGTGCAGCAGTTTGGCGATGAGGCCAACGAGTACCTGCTGAGGGCCCAAGAGTCCAGTTCAAAGCTGGAGGGGCTGTCCCAAACCATCAGTGGTGCTCTGGATGCTACCTACGGTGCCGATATGGCTGAGATTCGACGAGCCGAAATGGTTGGGCCCCAGGTTGGCAAGGACCTGCGTCAAAAGGGCCTGATGGCCATTCTGTATGCCATGATCGGTATCCTTATTTATGTTACCTGGCGTTTCGAATTTCGATTTGCCGTCGGCGCTATTCTGGCCCTGGTTCACGATGTGTTGATCACCTTGGGAATCTTTTCCCTGGCGGGTAAAGAGATCGATCTGCCGATCATCGCTGCTTTTCTGGCCATCATCGGTTATTCGCTAAACGACACCATTATTGTTTATGACCGGATTCGCGAAAACCAGGGTAAGCACGGTAAGCAGGGACTCGAATTCATCATCAATCGCTCCATCAACGAGACCCTATCCCGCACATTGCTCACTTCTGGCACGACTTTGCTGGTGGTGCTGGCCCTGTTTATCTTTGGCGGCGGGGTGATTCACAACTTTGCCTTCGCTCTGCTCATCGGGGTGATGATCGGGACCTTCTCCTCGATCTTCGTTGCCAGCCCGCTGCTAATTTTCTGGCAGAACCATCGGACCCGGGTTAAGGCCAAAGCTAACGCTTGATCGTACAATCCCGGTCGTCCACACGGTCGGCTGACTGATTTAACCAAGCGGGCCGGAATGTTCTAATTCCGGCCCGCTTTTTTTATAGGATCTCTATGATTCCGATATTGCGCTACCTTTGGGATTTTCGCGGCGAGGTCAATGCGGACCTGACCAGAGACTTGGTCGAAAAACTTCAAGTCAGCCCTCTGGTCGCTGCTTTGCTGCAACAGCGAGGCATTGCCGACCTTGATCAGGGCCGCTTGTATCTTTCTAGCCGTTTGGCGGCCATGCCCGATCCGCTGCTGATGGCCGACATGGAATCGGCTGTGGGGCGTCTCTGTCGAGCGGTAGAGCAGGGCGAGAGAATTGCCGTACATGGCGATTACGATGTGGACGGTATCACCGCCAGTGCTCTGTTGGTTGAGAATTTACGTTCTTTTGGTGCCACCGTGGACTATTACATTCCGCTACGATTGGTCGACGGTTATGGTTTGTCTGGCGAGGCTCTGCAAAGAGCCGCCGATAGCGGCGCCAAGGTGGCGGTGTCCGTCGATTGCGGGGTGTCGGCTCACGACGAAGCTCGATTGGCCAAAGAGTTGGGCCTTGACCTGATCATTACCGACCACCATCAACCCCCCGATCATCTGCCTGAGGCTCTAGCGGTTATCAACCCCCATCGATCGGACTGTACCTTTCCCTATAAAGGACTGGCCGGGGTTGGGGTGGCCTTTATGCTACTGGTTGCTTTGCGCAGTCGTCTGCGCCAGCAGGGTTGGTTTGACGCGCGGCCTGAACCAGATCTGCGTCGCAGTCTCGATCTAGTAGCTCTCGGCACCATCGCTGACATTGCCCCGTTAACCGGCCTCAACCGAATTCTGGTTACGGCCGGTCTGGCAGTACTCAACCAGGGGCAGCGGCCGGGCATCGCCGCGTTAAGAGAGGTCGCTGATGTCAAAGAGGTCAATTGCGGCAGTGTCGGTTTTCGTCTGGCGCCCCGTTTAAACGCCGCCGGTCGATTGCAAGACGCCGCCCAGGGGGTCGCCCTGCTCCTTGAGCCCTCACCTGACAAGGCCTTGGAAAGCGCCCGCCACCTCGACGACTGCAATCGCGAGCGTCAGGCAATCGAACAGCAGACCCTTGAACAGGCTCTGGAACAACTCACTAAAACATTCGATCCGTCACAACGCAGTATCGTCCTCGCTGACTCCGAGTGGCATTCAGGGGTGATTGGTATCGTCGCCAGCCGCTTGGTGGAACGTTTTTACCGGCCGACGGTGCTCATTGCTGTTGACAACGGGATCGGCAAAGGCTCGGCACGCTCTATCCGCGGTTTTCACCTCTATCGAGCGCTATATGACTGTCAGCAACAGCTGAGTGGCTTTGGCGGTCATGAATATGCCGCCGGCCTATCGATCCCTTCTGAGCACATTGAGACCTTTGCCGCCGACTTTGAGGCGGTGGCAGAAAAAGAACTGAGGGACGATCAGCTACAGCCTCGCCATCTGTTTGATCAAGAGGTCCTCCTCGAAGAATTAACCCTGGAAACCGTCACTGATCTCGACCTGCTGGCCCCCTTCGGGATGGGTAACCCTCAGCCGCTGTTAGTGGCCCGCAATCTACGCGCCCAACAGGTGCAGATCCTTGGTGAAAAGCATCTGCGCTTCACCGCCCGCCAGGGAGGGTATAGCCAACCCTGTATTGCCTTCGGCATGGCCGCTAGAATCGACGAACTGGCAGGAGAGTTTGACTTGCTCTTTACCCCAGACATTAACGAATGGCGAGGTCGGAGCTCAGTTCAGCTCAAGGTTAAGGATTTCGCAGTAGTTGCAGAACCAAAATGATATTTTCTTTAAGGTTCCGACTTGGAGTAAGCTTGTATTGTAGGTGCGCCGGCCCCTTTATTTTACAGACGCGCTTTTTCTCATTGTTTGCACATTTCTTCTTGATCCCCGGTGTATATTTAACTGACGTTAGAGGATATGTAAGGTCTTTCTTATTGCTTGAACTTGAATGTAATTATTGAATAAATATGGACATCTATAGCTGGAGGTGCGCAATGAAATTAATTAAACAAGTAAAAGCTACTACGAAATTCGCCGGGGTTTTTCCCGCATGGGGCGTTGTCGGTGGAATGTTGTTGCTCGTCGTTACGCTCAGCACTGGTTGTGTCAAGACCACCGGGGCAAGCGTGCAAACATCGTCCAAAATCCTGTTTGCCAGTACTTGTTCCAGTAACTATGAGATCTACACCATGAACCCTGATGGCTCACAGGTTGTGCAGATCACTGCAGACGGGACGGACAACCGAGAACCGGATTGGGCGCCCAACGGTTCACAGATAGCGTTTAAAAGTACTCGCAACGATGAGGGAACTAATCCCGAGGGTGACTTTGAAATCTTTGTCATGGACGCGGATGGTTCCAACGTAAGGCAGCTGACGAATGACAGCCGTGATGATCGTCACCCAGTATTTTCAGCGGACGGTAAATCCATTTACTATGTGAGTATGACCGCCATAGGGAATTTTCAATTATATTTCGTCGGCGTTGATGGTGGAGCGGTCAAGCAACTGACCGAAATGGTTGGAGGGGTTAAGATGCCCGCTGTCTCTTCCGATGGGCGTTGGCTTCTGTTTCAGACCGATGGTGGTTCTGAGACAAACGCAACTCAAGAAATCTACAAAATGCGCCCGGACGGCAGCAAGTTGACCCGCCTGACCAACAACAGTGCTCACGACAAGGTCCCCCATTTCTCACCCGATGGTAGTTACATCACCTTTCAGAGTAAAAGGGACGGCGACTACGAAGTGTACCGCATGAAAGCGGATGGCTCTGAACAGACCCGATTGACCCGTGTAGAGGGCAAGGACAAGCGAACCAGCTGGTCGCCCGACGGTAAAAAGATCTCTTTTCAGAGCACGCGCACTGGTCACTGGGAAATTTATACGATGAACCAAGATGGCAGCGAGCAAAAGCAGCTCACTTCGGGAAATTGCGATTCCCACATGCCTAAGTGGTCTGGGTATCTTATGAAAAAATGATTTTCTAGCGGATGTTTTGCCCGTGATGATGGGCGACCGGCGTTTGATTGACGGTGAAAAATTAAAATGATATAAGCTCAAGGGTGCCATGCTTTGGCCCCTTGAGCTTTTTTGTTTTAAAGGGGAAATCAGGGGCCGGTTCGGATAGAGATGTGTAATCGAGAACACCAGAGTCGTACTGCCGACCAGGCTGATTAATGGTTTTATCCAGACTGATTATAGAGCCAAGGGTGGGCGGATTCTGATAGCGGTTATTCGATCCTCGGCGGCCCGGCGCTGGGCGGATAGGTGGGACGAAAACGAGCATTATATGGTGGCCGAAGAGACGGTTCATGCCTGCCCGCAGATCGGACTGAAGATCGTTTATCGGCAGACTTCAAGCTGTGCGGGAATCTTCATCGTAAACCGTTGAATCTTGTAGCAGGGTAGATGGCCAGATTCCCTCTTCTTGCAATTCCCTTTACGCCTCATCCTTTTCTTCAAAAGTATCAAGCCCGAATGACGGTACCGACGGCTTCGCCGTTCATGGCCTTGATAATATTACCCCGTTGGTGACCGTTGACGATGCGCACCTCTTTGATGTTGGCAGCGTCCTTGAGTAGGTAGAGCAGCTGGCGCTCCATGACTATATCTTCCATGTCCAGAGCCAGCAGCTCATCCACTGTGATTTCGGAAATCAGTTTAGCCTCCGGATTGACAAAGGGATTTTCCGTAAACAATCCGTCGACGTTTTTTACTAGAATGCAGCTTTGAGCGCCGAGCACTTCGGCCATAAGAAAGGCACCGGTATCGGTGCGGTGGAATCACGCCAGTGCCGGGCGGGTGTTCGAACAGCCCGTAAGGGGGTGTTCCGTGGGTAACGGGTACAAAACCGAGTTTAAGCATCATAGGCAATTCTAGAAGGACTTCGCTTTTGATCCGGGTGCCGCCCCAAGGTGAAAGGAGCAGGGCCAGCATTTCGGCATTCTGCTCGCTTATTTTGCCGGCCAGTTCGGCCAGCACGCCGGTGGGCATACCGAGGTCGATGCCGATGTTGAGGATATGCCGTACTCGCACTCCACCGCCGGTAACAATCAGAAGTTTGTGATCTTTCGAGATTTCCCCGATCTCTTCTACCAGTGGTACCACCACCTCGCGTCCGTAATCCATAGCACCATGGCCGCCGATCTTGATCACATGCAGATCGGGAGTCAGGCGAATGGGTTTATTGTGGGCATGGGACTTCATCAGGCCTTTGCGCACCAGAGATTCGCCGCGGAGTTTGTTTTTAAGTTCGTGGCGTTCGCTCATGATCGATCTCCTGTCGTCGGGTAATGGTGTGTCGAGGTGGCTCTCTTTTCAGGATAACAGGGATTTAGCGACAGGCCTTGTCTGCAGGGAAAACATTTTGGCGGAGGTGTTTCTGTGGCTGGCAAATGGTCATACGAGTTGAGAGGAAAGGGGCCTTGTGCGGTTGGTTGGGGTGGGCAACGGTCGCAGCGAGGGTGTTTTTTCGACAGCCTCTGGTGTGATCCGCCTATGTCATAGACCGTTAGTAGAGGCCAGAAAAGTAGGTTTAAGTGTCATGATAAAGATTTTAAATACCAAGTAGTTGCCTTGCGTAAGCTAAGAGTATTTACAGGTCTTGTTCGTATTGTTTTGCGCGCTACAGAATCTCGCTGGGTAATAAAATGGCGGGCTTTTGAAAAAAACGTTATCTGATATGCTGTGTTTGAGGTTTAACACATAACTGCGGGGGAGGGAGAGAAGATGCAGAGAGTGAAATTAGCAGTTCTGCTGCTGATCGGTTTGGGGGTGGTGTTGGTTGTTATTCAGAATACAGCTCCTGTTCAAGCGCGATTTCTTTGGATGACTGCAGAGATTCCCGCTGTTGTGCTGCTGTTTGTGGCGGCGGTTGGCGGGTTTATCTCTGGGTTGCTGGCAGCACTTTTTCTCAAGCGTGATCACAATTCCAGATCAAAATCTAGCAAGACTAAGAAGCCAATGGCTGAGTGAGATGTTTTGATTAAGGGGGAGCGAGGAGTCGATTGCAGGTGTCTGCATTCGACGACGTTAATTATTTCATAAAAATTAAACACTTGCTCATCTCTTCCTCGTTTTGTGTTTCCTGCAGGTGACAGGATTTGGGAGATAAATACTCTTTATAGGCTGTTGAACTGCTCAACTAGCTGAAAAATAGTCATAAAAAAATTGTGGCATGAAGGTTGATATGGTTAGTTTGCGACCGTAATTGGACGGTCTAGGCTACCTCTTTTACCAAAGGAGAACGACCATGAAAAAGACCTTCGTGATTCTATTGTCTGTCTGCGCTTTAGCTTTAACATCCACAGTTGTTATGGCTGTCGAGAGCAAGTTGCCTGCCTTTGAAAAACTTGATGTTGATCAGAATGGTTCTATTTCTACGGAAGAGGCGTCTTCTTGCGAAGCTTTGATGGGCTGCTTTGTGAAGGCTGATGCTGACCATGACGGTCAGCTGACTCTGGCAGAATATGTGGCCATCGAGGCCGGTGTGAAACAGAAGGGATAAACGAAACATCTACGAAAAATTGGTTCGTGGCCAAACTAATCGGTTCAGAATCGTATATAAGAAGGGGACGGCCAGTGGGCCGTCCCCTTCTTTATTGCTAGGTAGTCGCGAATAAGGTGAGTTTGGTGCTAGAAAATGCAGAAGAAATCAATCATCTTCAAGTGCAATGGCTTCGTTAGGGCAGGCGGGAATACAGATGCCATCGAGATCACATTTTTCGAGGTCGATAACCGCTTTGCCGTTTTTCAGGGTGATGGCGCCAACGGGGCAGGCCTTTACACAGAGGCCGTTACCGTTGCAACGTTTTTCATCAATTACAATTTTCATGGTTAAGTCTCCGAATTTAAATGATATTCAATGTCATCTTAGAAGATCAACGGAGATGGGTCAATGTGAAACTGATCTCTCGGTCTATCTTCCAAGGGTTGAGCTGGCCGGGCCAAAGGGATGGCAGCTGTTGCAGGAGCGTACCGCACTGCTGTGGGGTTGGTGACAATTCTGACAAAGGCTCATGGCCGAACGGGACTTGATGGGCAGCATGGTGGCGTGGGCCAGGCCGCCGTGGCAGGAGACGCAGGCAATCTTTTTTCCCACATGCAGGCGGTGATAGGAGGAATGGACCGGGCCGAGGTCCTGACTGTTTTCGCCAAAGTCTTTTGCATCGTGGCATTTGAAACAGTTTTCGTTGGGGACGTCGGCGAGGAGGATCGGCCCACTCTGGCGGCCGCTAAGGTAAGCGTAGACATAGCGGGCACCGGCCAGATGGGCCTTGATCTCGCCGCTCAGTCCCGGTTCTGAATGGCAGGAGAGGCAGTTGGTGTAAGCAGCGTGGTCTGAGTTCTGCCAGGAGACATAGCGGGTCTCCATGATATGGCAGGAGGCGCAGAACCTCGCCGTCGACGTATAGCCGAACAATCCGGCCAGAAGAGCCACGGTCGCCAGTGCTAGTAGCCCGGCTATAATCAACCATTTCGCTCTGCGTGTCATGGGTTCACCACGGGCTAAGAGGTTATTGACTCAGTCTGTGTTTGGCCAGATCGAGGCGTTCTTGCAACTGCTGAGGCGTATGCTTCTGATGATAATGGCAGCTGTTGCACGAATTTGGCTGCTTTTTAAGGTCCCCGCCACCTAATTCTAGCGTCTGGTTCGGTGAAATGAAGCGGAAGGTGTGGGTCCGCTCGTCGCCGACCGTGGCGCTCTTGCCGGTGTTGGGCATATGGCAGGCGATGCAGTCGCTGTGCTGTGGTGCATCCTTGATCGGGGCATGGCCACTGACCGGATCGGTACTGATGTTGGGATGACAGCCTAGGCAGAGGTTGTTACCGGTGCCTCGGGTGCTGAAGCGGTTGCTGCTGCTGTGACTGGTGTGGCAGTCGAGGCAGCTCACTCCGGCCCGGTAATGGCTAGAGGTCTGCCATTCAGGATACTGCTGACGATGTTGCTTGACGGCGCCGGAAGGCCACCAGGCTTTTTTGTTGTCGTAGCTGGTCACGGTAAACATGCTCGGTACTAGCCTCTTGCCGACGGAGTAGCCGACAGGGAAGGGGGCTTTGCCGTCAGGGGACTTGCCGCGAGTGTGGCACTGACCGCAGATATCCGAGGCTAGATGCCAGGGGAGTTTGGCCGGATTGGTGATAGTATTGGCTCGGGCTAGTCCTTTTGCTTTAACGTGTTTCTCGCCGGGACCGTGACAAGCTTCACAGCCGATACTGAGTTCGGCCCAGGAGTAGTCCTGCTGGTTAAATCCGGTGACGTGGCAATAAGAGCATTTCTTTTGCCAGTTGGGTCCTTTGGCGTCACTGAAATGGTAAGGGCCCCAGAAGTTTTCTGCAATGTTCCACTGAAACTTCTGCACTTCCCAGTCGGCGTTGATATAGCGCTGCTTCCAGAGAACGCCGTGGGTCAGCATGATCTGGTCCTTGCTCATATCGCCAAGGTCGGTAGCCTGTACCGTCGTGCCGCTAGGATCGGTGGCGGTAAAGTTGGGCGGCGTCTGCCAGTCGCCGAGGATCCTGGGGTCCTGCGGTCCTGAGATCCGTTTCATAACCATGGAATGGGGGGTGGTCTGCCAAGTGGCGGCGATCCGGTCATGGCAGCGGGCGCAAACCGCTGAACCGACGTAGCCCCCCTCCTTGACTTCGATATCGCTCATGTCGTTGGCACAGCCGGCCAGTAGCAGTGCCAGCCCCATCAGCCCTAAAACCGTATTGTTGGCCAATTTCATCGTCCTGCCCCCTTTGCCTTACCCGGTTTGAATATGGTGTTTGCGCGGTTGGTCTCTGTATTTAGATCTTCGGTTGGGTGCCGAATTGTTTATCAGGTCAGGTACTTTGGTTTTCTATTATATAAGTTTATAAAAGGCTAAGGAGAAGTCAAAAGAGTAGAACATTATAAACGCCGTCTTCGCTGCCGGTTCACCCTGCGCTGAATACTGGTGCCAGTTTACCTGCAAGGCTGGAAATGGTAGAAACGAAGTGTGCAGGTGAAGTTTGCTTATTGTAGCTCCATCCGGGTACTCCTGTTGCTACTGCTACTTTGAACCCCTCTGATATCCAGTTCGGTCAACTTCTTCGCCCCGTTGGCATGTCCTTGTTCTGAAAATTGCTTTTTAAAAAGGTTGGAAATCTTATGGAATGCTCTGTAGAGAATAATAATTCAGCCTGTCCATTGCCAGAAGGTAAGCTTATCCTCCGCACCCTGGCTATGCCGGCCGACACCAATGTTAATGGTGATATTTTCGGTGGCTGGATTATGGCCCAGATGGACATTGCTGGCGGTATCTTGGCCAAACAGATCACTCGAACTCGCACGGTGACGGTGGCGGTGGAGTCGATGAATTTCATTCGTCCGGTACAGGTGGGCGATATCGTGTCTTGTTATGGTTCGGTGGTACGGGTCGGTAATACATCTTTGACCCTAAATATTGACGTCTGGGTTGAAGCAGTGTTGCGGGGGGCGGCCGAGGTCTGCCCCAGCTTCAAGGTCACTGAAGCCAAGTTTACCTATGTGGCCGTTGATGACCAGGGTAACAAGGTGGTGTTTGAAAAGGGATGAGTGGAAGAACCTGAGCTGCCGAATAGCTAAAGCGGTACTTTTCTAAATATATCTTGAGGATGCTCCGCAACGCATGATCGAACTGGTCGCCGAGCTTGATGCTTCCTTTCCCTACTTGGTGGATGACAGCCAGCAGGTGGCGCGGACTTTTCGAGCCCAGTGCACACCCGACCCCTATCTTTTTGATGGGCAGGGGAAACTTTTTTATCACGGACGTATCGACGATAACTGGCAGGATGACCAAGCTGTTCTGCGCCAGGATTTGCGCGAGGCGATGGTCGCCTTGGTGGCGGGGGAGAAGCCGCCGATAGTGCAGCCTCTGTCCATGGGCTGCTCCATCAATTGGCGATGAGATAGGCTTTGCTTTTGGTTTAAAGAACCGAAGGATGGCCAATATAAAAGCCCGGTGCAGAGACGCACCGGGCTTTGGTGTAAATAATGGAGTTTGGCGCGGGCTGTTTAGTTAGTGTCCATCCGGAAACTATGGATGAAAACTAGCCTAGCCAAGCCCTGCTTCTCGGGCCAATTTGTCCCATGCGGGCAAGCTGCGTTGAATCATCTCCGATTCGACACAATAGGCGATGCGGAAGTAGCCCGGAGCACCGAAGCCCCGTCCTGGTACCACCAGAATATTGTGTTTTTGAGCCAGCTCAGCGAAGGCCACATCGTCTTCTATGGGAGATTCGGGAAAGAAGTAGAAACCACCCTGCGGTTTGACCATCTTAAAGCCAAGTCCGGTCAGATGCTGGTAAAGCAGGTCGCGTTTTTCCTGATAGGCCGTAATGTCGACGCTTTCTTCCTGCAGGTTGGTCACCAGCCGTTGCATCAGCGCCGGAGCATTGACGAAGCCGAGAACCCGATTGCAGAAGATGGCTCCTTCCATGAATTGCTTGACTCCGTCCATGGCGGGGTTGGCGGCTAGGTAACCGATCCGTTCGCCGGGCAAGGCCAGGTCCTTGGAGTGAGAGGTGACAATCACCGAGTTTTTGATGTGGGAAAGGACGCAGGGAACGCTCTGGCCTTCATAAGCCAAGCGCGCGTAGGGTTCGTCAGAAATGACAAACAAGGTGCGTCCCAGTTCTTGCTCCTTGCGGGCCAGCATCTCTCCAAGGGCTTGCAGGGTTTCGCCAGGGTAGATAACCCCCGTGGGGTTATTGGGTGAATTAATGATGATAGCCCGGGTGTTGGGACCGATGGCGGCTTCGATGGCGGCTACATTGAGCTGAAAGGTATCTGGGTCGGTGGCCACGGTCTCGGCTGTGCCACCGTGGTTGTCGATATAAAACATATACTCGACGAAGTAGGGGGTGAGGATGATCACCTCTTCGCCGGGGTTAAGAATGGTTTTCAGTACGACATTGAGACCGCCGCCAGCGCCGCAGGTCATAATCACGTGATCCGCTTCGATCGCTTGTGTTGTGCCTTTAGAGATATGTTTGGCCACCGCCTGTCGGGTCTCCGGGTAGCCAGCGTTACTCATGTAGCGATGCATACCGGGAACTGGCTGTTGGGCCAGCCTGAGCAGCTCCTGCTGCAGTCTTGCGGGTGGCTCAGTGGAGGGATTGCCGATAGTGAAATCGAAAATGTTCTCGGCGCCTCGTTCAGCGCGCAGTCGTGCTCCCTCTTCGAACATTTTGCGGATCCAGCTGGCACGCTCGATATATTTGGCGATCTTGATGGATATGCTCATTGCCGCTCCTTGTAGGTCTGTAATGGTCTGAGTTGCGGCAGTTTAGCTTCTGGTTCCTGACCGGTCAAGGGCAAAGACAGCACTATTAGCACGCCAACATCGTTGATTTTTGTGTGGGGATTCGCTAAATTGTACAGCTTGAATCCATTAAGAAGGGGTTGTTATGGCAAAGGGAAATCTCAACGAGCTGCGGGAACGGATCGATCATATTGACGATCAGATTCTTGAACTGCTTAATCGCCGGGCTGAAGTGGTTAAAGAGGTGGGGCGTACCAAGGTCAACAGTAGTCAGGAATTTTATGTGCCGGGGCGGGAACAGGCCATCTTCGAGCGTTTGACCAGTAAGACCGTTTCTTTCCCGGCCGATGGCGTGCGGCGGGTCTTTCGCGAAATCATCTCGGCCTCTCTGGCTCTTGAGCAGCCAATGAAGATTGCTTATCTCGGCCCACCAGCAACCTTTACCCATCAGGCGGCTCTGCGCCAGTTCGGTCTTTCGGCTCAATTGGTGGCGCAAAAGAGCATTCCCGCGGTTTTCGAGGAAGTCTGTCGAGGCCGTGCACCTTATGGGGTGGTGCCGGTGGAAAATTCCACCGAGGGGGTCGTTTCCCATACTCTCGATATGTTTATTCGCTCCGAATTGAAGATCAATGCTGAAATTTTGCTAGAGATCGAGCACAACCTGCTGTCGCAGACCGGGAGCATGGCGGATGTGCGTAGGATCGTCTCGCACCCCCAGGCCCTGGCCCAGTGTCGCCAGTGGCTAGAGGAAAATATGCCCAATACGCCCCTGGTTGATGTGGCCAGCACGGCTCTTGCGGCGCAGATGGCTGCCGAAGATGAGAGCGTTGCCGCCATCTCCGGCGAAGTGGCTGCCACCTTGTACGGGTTGAAGACGGTTAAGCAGAAGATTGAAGACAATCCCAATAACTTTACCCGCTTTTTGGTCATTGGCCGCAACATTCCGGCACCGAGCGCCCAGGATAAAACGTCGGTCATGTTCAGCGTGAAGGATGAGCCGGGTATTCTTTATAGCATGCTCAAGCCTTTCAGCAATCGGGGCATTAATTTGAGCAAGATCGAGAGCCGGCCAATGAAAAAGAAGGCTTGGGAATATGTCTTTTTTCTCGATATGGATGGGCATGTTCAGGACCCCGAGGTGGCGGAGGCCATTGAGGAGTTACGGGGCTGTTGCCAGGAACTTCGGGTGCTCGGCTCGTATTCCCGCTCTCGTTGAGGCGGTTTTGTTCTCCCTTTGAGAGATGGCGTCGCAAAATGTCTGCCCTACGGCGTTACGGTGTTTTTGCCGGGCCCCTGAAGTGCTAGATGTATGCCTGGAACTTCTGAAAAAGCATTAAGCCTTGTAGAACAAGTTTTTTGCTTGGCCATCTTGTAAGCTTTTGCGAGTGCGTCTTGAATGGATACCTTATAGAATGCAGGATCTACTGATACCAAAAATGACCGTGATCGGCACTGGCCTCATCGGCGGTTCGTTAGCCTTGGCCCTCAAGGCGGCCGGAGCGGTGGGCGAGGTGACCGGGGTCGGCCGGGGTTTGGCCAATCTGGAAGAAGCCCTGGGGCTTGGCGTGATCGATCGCTTCAGTCAGGATGCCGAGGCGGCGGTAGCCGACGCTGATCTGGTGTTCCTGTCCACACCGGTAGTGACCCTGCCGGTTATGGCGGCTCGGGTGCTGCCGCGCATGAAGCCGGGAGCGATTTTAACCGACGGTGGCAGCGTCAAGGAACGCATCGTAGCTGAAATCGAACCGATGGTGCCGGATGGAGTTCATTTTGTGCCTGGCCACCCTATCGCAGGGACTGAAAAGAGCGGATCGGCTGCTGCTTTTGCCACTCTTTACCGTGATCGGCGTTGTATTTTGACCCCCACTGAGAGGACCGATGAGGCGGCGTTGGAGCTGGTGCGGCGCATGTGGCAGGCGGCCGGCAGCGAGGTGGTGATCATGGATGTGGCCAAGCACGACCGTATTCTGGCCGCCATCAGCCATCTGCCCCACATGGTGGCCTATGCACTGGTCAACGCTGTGGCCAGCGATGACCGCTACGGCGAGGACCTCCTTAAATATTCCGCCGGGGGGTTTCGTGATTTTACTCGCATTGCTTCTTCCGATCCGGCCATGTGGCGGGATATAGCCTTAACCAATCGTGAGGCCCTGCTGGAGATGATCGGTGGTTTTGAGTCGATGCTGGCAGAGCTTAAGCAGGATATTGCCGCAGGTAATGACGACAGTCTTTTTAACTTTTTTCTGCGTTCCAAAGAACGGCGCGATGCCCTTCTCTGATAGCGCTTCGGAATTCTATTCATGAAACAGCAGACCATCGCTTCTTCTGGCCCATTGCGCGGCGAAATAACCGTTCCCGGCGATAAGTCCATCTCCCATCGCTCCATCATGCTCGGTTCCCTGGCCAGGGGTACCACGCTGGTTCACGGCTTCCTCGAAGGAGAGGACAGCTTGGCCACCCTGCGGGCCTTTCGCACTATGGGGATCGATATCGAGGAGCTTGGCGCTGGTCAGTTGCGTATTGAGGGTCGTGGTTTACACGGTCTGCAGGAGCCAGCCGACGTCATTGATTGCGGCAATTCCGGCACCACCATGCGGCTGATGCTCGGGCTTCTGTCGGGCCAATCCTTTTTTAGCGTCTTGAGTGGCGATCAGTATCTGCGTCGTCGCCCCATGAAACGAGTTGTCGGTCCCCTCGGGTCCATGGGGGCACGGATCTGGGGGCGTTGCGATGGAGAGCGGGCGCCTTTGGCCATTCAAGGTGGACCGCTGCAGGCCTCGTCCTATGATTCGCCTATTGCCAGCGCCCAGGTCAAGTCGGCTCTGATGTTGGCCGGGCTCTATGCCGAGGGTGAAACCACAGTGCGTGAGCCTCATTTGTCCCGTGACCACAGCGAACGAATGCTGAGTTATTTCGGTGCCGATGTACGGCCCTTTGCTGGGGGGGTGACTATCGACGGTGGTCCCGACCTGATCGGTCAAGAGGTCTTTGTTCCGGGAGACATTTCTTCGGCGGCCTTTTTCATGGTGGCGGCTCTGATTACGCCTGGCTCCGAACTGCTGATCCGCAACGTCGGCGTCAATCCGACCCGCAGCGGTATTATCGATATTTTGCGCCAGATGGGCGGTTCTATCGAATTGGTCGATCCGCGGGAGCGTTCGGGCGAGCCGGTGGCGGATCTGCTGGTGCGTAGCAGTGAGCTGCAAGGTATCGAGATCGGCGGGGCTCTGGTGCCCCGGGCCATCGATGAATTTCCAGTCATCAGTGTTGCCGCCTGTTTTGCCGAGGGTACGACAGTCATTCGAGATGCCCATGAACTGCGGGTTAAGGAAACCGACCGTATTGCGGCCATGTGCGACGCTTTAAATGCTGTCGGTGGTCGAGTTGAACCTCGAGAAGACGGGATGAGCATCTGCGGTATCGATAAGTTTGGTGGTGGCACGGTGGCTTCCTGCGGTGATCATCGTATCGCCATGAGCATGGCGGTTGCCGCCTTGCAATCTTCAGCACCCATCACCGTGGACGACACCGGTTGTACCGAGACGTCCTTTCCAGGGTTTTGGCAACTGCTGCAGCAGCTGTCCTGCTAAAATTTGCCAGGGAGAACCTTTTGAAACGAGAACTGATCGTTGCGATAGACGGGCCGTCTGGCTCAGGTAAAAGTACTCTTAGTCGTTTGCTGGCCGCGGCCCTCAATTATATCAATATCGACACGGGCGCCATGTATCGTTCCGTTGGCCTGGCCGCTCATCGGGGCGCAATCGACCCAGCGGATACCCAGGCACTGGCCGAACTCTGTGCGCGGTTGACTATCGAGTTTGTTCGCAACGGCGCAGTCGAGCGTGTGTTGCTTAATGGTGAAGATGTCAGCGAAGCGATTCGCACGCCGGAAATGAGCCTGATGGCATCGCGGGTGTCGGCTTGCCTGGCGGTACGGGATGCTATGGGGCGCCTGCAGAGGGAAATGGGCAACCGCGGCGGCGTGGTTCTCGAGGGGCGTGATATCGGTACTGTGGTCTTTCCGCAGGCCGAGGTTAAATTCTTTCTTCTGGCTAGTGCCGCAGAGCGCGGCCGCCGTCGTTTTGAAGAACTGCGGGCTAAGGGACTGCAGGTCGACCTGCAACAGACCATCGCCGAAGTGGAGCAGCGGGACGCCGCCGACTGTAATCGCCAACATGCGCCTCTGCTACAGGCGGACGACGCTTTGGCTATCGATACCACCACCATGACTATCGAGCAGGTGCTGCAGGAAATGCTAGTGATCGTAAACAAACGACGCCTGCAGGGCTGTGAAGCGTAAGGGTAGGGAGGTGTAGCCATGAAAAAAATTATCCTGGCCGACAGCGCCGGTTTCTGTTTCGGGGTCACCAGGGCGACTCAGATGGCCTTCCAGGCGGCGGAGGAGAATTGTCCGATCTGCTCCCTTGGACCTATCATTCATTCGCCTCAGGTGGTGGAAAAACTGGAAAAAAAAGGGGTGAAGGTAGTGCAGAAGGTCGGGGATATCGAAGCGGGTACGGTGATCATTCGTTCCCACGGCATCACCGCCGGTGAGTTGGCTGATATTCACGCCCGCAATCTGACTGCGGTCGATGCGACCTGCCCCTTCGTTAAGAAAGCTCAGGATTACGCTGCCAAGCTCTGCGCCGAAGGCTATGCGGTGGTACTGGTGGGGGAGAAGGACCATCCCGAGGTGCAGGGCATCATCTCCTATGCCCGCCGTGCCAAGGTGGCGGTGGTGGCCAACAGTGAGGAGGCGCTGCGTTTGCCGATTCAATTCAAAATCGGTATCGTCGCCCAGACCACCCAGTCCATTGAAACTCTTCGTCAGGTGACGGATGTCTGTCTAAATAAATCTAAAGAAGTTCGGGTGTTTAACACCATTTGCGATGCGACTTCGGTACGCCAGGACGAAGCCAGGGAAATTTCCAAACAGGCTGATCTGATGCTTGTTGTCGGCGGTTTTAATAGTGCCAATACCACGCGCTTAGCGCAGATCTGCCGGGAACTTCAGCCCAGGACCTATCATGTTGAGCTTGCAGGTCAGATTGAATCAGAATGGTTTGCTGGCGTAAAGAATGTCGGAATCACTGCCGGTGCATCCACCCCCCGTTGGATTATTGATGAAGTGGTTGAGCGGGTAGGGTCATTAGAAAATTGATGCGTCGCAAAACATCCGCCTTGAAGCGTCGCGCCGTTTTTTCAGGATCTCGACAATCCAGAGGTATGTCTTCTCTCCTCTCTTCTCCCCGAAAAAGCACCAGGCCCTGTAGGACGAAACTTTTGTTTTGCCATCCTGTAAAGTTTTTGCGAATGCAACTAAAATTAAATAAACAGGTTTGGTTTTAAGG
>JABXKU010000142.1 GCA_013619105.1 Desulfuromonadales bacterium | reverse complement strand
TGTATAAGAGACAGGATGGCACTGTGAACAAGAATATGGATTTTTGAAGTCTCTTTGATTGAAATGCATGGAGATCGGTTGATGGCAATGGGGGCAAGTCTCCTTAAGGTCGATTCTATGAAAGGGACATTGTTTAAAAAAAACCATTTGGTGGACCACGCTGTGAAATCCTTTGGAAATACAGATGGGGCAAAACCTTAGGGTCTGGCAAGTGAACCAATTTATCTCATCCTCAAATAAAAAATTTACCAGGAACGCCTCTTCCAAAAGCCCTTCCCTTAAATGCAGGGCTGATTTAATCTTCTCGTGGTCAAGCCATGGTTTTTTTATAACCGTGGTGTCATCCCATAAATTAGCCAGCTTTCGCTTGCCGATAAAATTCGATGCAATTTCGGTGGCTTGACAAGCATTTAAAGCAGAGAATTTATGCGTAATCGACCAAAAGGATTCGTACCTATAAACTCCTTTATTGTCCCAGCAATAGTACATAGCGTTGTACCCCTTGGCCTATTGTGTATGTGGCTGGTGCGATCTAGCGAACCAACGTCGCGCATCTGAATCCAATTCCAGTCGGTAGAGTCTTCGCCTCTGCCGCGCTCTTATCGAATAGGCGATTATGGGCTCATTTACCATCTTTTTCCTCCAGGGAAAACGACCGGGATCTCTGCCGACCGTCTTCCTTAATTACGGGCAGGTCACTCCGCTGAACCTGAGGTGGGCAAGCTTAATTTCGTCCGGCCTGGACAACAGGCGCCACGAATGCACCGCCCCTTCGGGGTCTATTCGGAACGCCAACCAGGGACGCGTCAACTTGCCGTCAGGTCCGAGCAGAAAGACTGCGATTCGCACCCGATCGATCATCCACTTTCGGCTTTTCATCGTTTTCCTCCGGGTTCTCGGGGCTTCTGTTTCTCCAGCTTCTGCGCCCGGCTTCGAAACGGCCGGTGGCTAGGGCGCCGGTCGGCCGGCCCGCCCGCCAGGCTCGCCGCCCTTCCCTCGCCCGCGTGAAGGAAGGAGTGCAGCAGAGCCCGCAGGCCGGCCTTTCGCAGAGAGGCGCCCTGGGAAATTGCCGCTAGTCTTCCGGCCGGTGGGCTGCTGACGTCGCGTCGCCCCAAGCCTTCCCAAACCTCGCCTCCCAATCTTTCACCGTCTGGCGAATGCCAGCTTCGGGGAGTTTGTTGAGATTCAGACGGTAGCAAGTTGTTTTCCCGGACCGCCGTATCCGAAAATCCGCCGCCTCAACAGGGAGCTTGGACTCGGGCCCCAACCAGTACCACAACCACGTCGCTTTCTCCTGGGGAGTCAGTGGGTGTGTCGGGCGCTTGATCGCCGGCAGGGCCTTGCGACCGTCGGTAACCTGCGGCCTGGACGTCGTGATCCTCGCCGTACCGCGACCCTTTTTGCCAACATCCTGTTTTTTCATACGTCCTCCTTCTGTGGGGCGGCAGTGGCCGCCCGCACGGTGAGGGGTCAGATCTCCTTCAAGTAGGCCCGCGTCATCTCCACCTCCTGAATGCCGAGATACTCGAGGGTTTGGCGTTGTGAGCTGTGGTTGAAGAGCACCATCAGGGTTGGGACATCGGTGCGGAAGACCGTCCGGTGAATGTAGCCGAACGTCTTCCTCAGCGTATGACACCCATGGTTTTCCCTCAGACCGGCCTCCCGGCACCAGCGCTTGACCATGTTGTTGAGGGTGCTGACACATAGGGGCTTACCTCTCTTCCGCGAGGGAAACAGGGGGCTGGCATCGTTTAGATTGGGACGCGCGGCCAGCCAGGACCGAATCGCTTCCACCACGGCGCGGTTAAGGGTGATACGCCGCAGTTTTCCGGTCTTGCGCTCCCGCACCACCAGCGTTTGCCCTACCTGCAGATACCGCACGGCACCGACCAGAATGCCCAACAGATCACAGGCGCGCAGATTGGTGTTGATCCCTAGGACAAACAGCAACCGATCGCGGGGGTGCTGGACCAGCAGTCGCTTGATTTTTTCGATGGCCTCTAATGACCGGATCGGTTCTGCCCGGATCACCGAGCCTTTTTGCGGTCGATTGTTTGGCATGATGTCACCTCTCTTATGCTAAGAGAGGTGTTTGCCCATTCTTAGTAGAACCGGAAAGACATCTCCTTACAGCCTGCATGGGCGTTATGTGGCCCAAGACTGGATGGGGACTATGTTCGTTATAATGCTCAAGGAAGCGCACCAAGGTGGCCACAAAATCCTTGGGGGAAATCCCTTTTGCCGTTTTCAAGGCTTCCCCAATGCTACGGTGGAATCGTTCCAACCCGCTGGCATCAACTGGCATCCTGTGACGGGTCAGTCGATGCGCAATGCCGAGCCTTGCGCAGGCTTGGTTAAACGTTTCGTTTGCTTCTTGGATGGCCTCCTTGCCGTAAACACAAGGTCCGTGGAAAGATCGATCATAGACCGTGGAAACTGTATGAATTCTGAATGGGGCTTGGTGAGCCAGATTTTCCAGAAAGCCAATGGCTGTAAGGGCCGACCTGCCCTGGTGCAATTCCCCGTAAGCCCAGCGGCTGGCATGATCGATGGCCACAAACAGGTAGGTGGGTGGCAAACGCTTTGCGGGCCTTAACAGGTGTCTGAGGTTGAAGACATCCAGGCCAACATCACCCAAATACTTGAAATTACGTGTTTTCATGCTGCCTCCTTTTCTGGCCGCTTCGTAGAGCGCCGCGGTTAAAGGATTTCTTTTGGGACATAGGCCTGACGACACCTTTTTAAAACCTGTTTGCGAAATTCGTACGAATGGGGGACTCGCCATTTAGGGCTTGACGGTTCCAAGACATCAAAGAACTGCCCATTTTCCGAAAATGCGGCTATCGTTTGAAGGTTGTTTCTATGGATGGAGAGAATTACCTTCCGTCCGATCAGGGAGGGGGTCTGGGCAAGGTATAAGCCGGTGTAACGTACCCCCATAAATACGACGAAGGGGCGCCTTCCCCGTTCTGTGCTGCCGAGCACCTTGCGTGTTGTTGAAAGGTTGCCCGCCCCAGCTATGGTTGACTTCGGGCGGTCAGAGGACTTTTTTTGAAAATTGCCGTAGCGAATCTCATAAACGAAGCGCTTCAGAGCACTGCGTCCAAGGGTCCGAGTGGAGAAGGGATAATCCGAATTGGTTAACCCTTTGGCTCGGAGCGCCATACACATTTCTCTGTGACTTTCACAGATGGGAGCCCTGCCCTCGCGTCCATAAACAGGTGATTTTCTTTTAGGGAGCTTACTTATTCGTTCAGCAATGTCAGGGTGGGTTTCAAGCAGATTGCGAAACGCAGAGACATGCCTGCGACAGCAGGATCTGTCGTGGGGAGGTGATTTTTGGAGATGGACAAGTTCTTTCCGATTAGCAATCGGTCGAACATGATGCGTCCTTGTGTTGGTGGAACGATCGTCTTTGCTTGTCATCATCGGGGCTCCCATGTTTTTTATGGGTTGAAGTGTTTATTTCGTCCGCCCCTCCTATGTTTCGATTAAAATCTTTCCTATGTTTTTTGGGCTCATTCCTTTCGATTGTTCAGGTACGGGTTTTGGGTGGGTTTCGATTTCTCAAGCCACCCAAAACCAGGCTTCGGAACTCCCGACACTTAACATTCCCCCCTACCACTGAAATGGAGCAGAAAAAGGCCGATGGCTTGTCTTCTGTTTTTTATGGCCTAGCGACCGTGGTTAGGTTCACCATGATATCAGCCCCTGGCTTAGGGTATTTGAAGGTTTTTATTTTATCTACCCTGCCATACCTTCTAACTTCTTTAGTACCTGAAGGGGTCGGCAACATCAAAAAATCAACTTTGCACATTTTCAGTTTAGGCCCTCTCGCTAAACCTGTCAATAGTACGACTGAAATTAGTCTCTATAACAAATAGGATAACTTACCAAGTCAATAGT
>JABXKU010000057.1 GCA_013619105.1 Desulfuromonadales bacterium | reverse complement strand
TCAGGTGACCAGGGAGCAGACGGTTCGCATATTTGACGATAAAAGCATCCCGAAATTGCGCGACAATAGAGGCCATGTCTATCAGGTGGCGTTCCTTGGGGTCGGACCAAGTCAACCTATTGAAATGGTGTGACTTTTCTGTAAAACGGGCCCTCAAAATCCACATATAGGCCGATTTTCGGGTGTAAAATTGAGGCTATAGCATTTTCACCGAATGGCCCCACCTGCAATAGGCTAAGAGGAGAACATGGCAAGAGCCAACCGGTTGGGAATCCTTGGGGTTGGGAATCCTTGGGGTCGGACCAAGTCAACCTGTTGAAATAGAGTGACTTTTCTGTAAAACAGGCCCTCAAAATACCCCTATAGGCCGATTTTCGGGGGTAAAATCGAGGCTATAGCATTTTCACCGAATGGCCACACCGGCAATAGGCTAGGAGGAGAACATGGCAAGAGCCAACCGGCATCACCTTCCAGGCTGTATTTGGCACATAACCCACCGTTGCCACAAAAAAGAATTCTTGCTGAAGTTCGCCCATGATCGCTCTCGATTTGTTTCCTGGTTGCTCGAAGCCCGCAAACGATTTTCCTTGAAAATCCTGAACTATACGATTACATCCAATCATATTCATCTGCTGGTGCAAGACAATAAGGAGGCCAAGACCATCCCCGCCGCCATTCAACTGGTAGCGGGACGCACTGCTCAGGAATATAATCAACGCAAGCAGCGGAAGGGCGCTTTCTGGGAAGATCGTTACCATGCCACGGCAGTAGAAACCGGCGAGCATCTGCGCCGTTGTCTCGTATATATTGATCTGAACATGGTTCGAACCGGCGTTGTCGATCATCCGGCGGAGTGGGCGTTTGGCGGATACCACGAGATCCAGGGAAATCGCCGGCGCAACCGACTCCTCGCTCTGGATGTCCTTACTGAGGTTGCCGAAGTCGATAGCCCTGAAGCCTTGGCGAGGTGCCATCGAGAATGGATCGAGGAGGCGCTGCACTCCGAGGGGCGCCTAAGAGACGAGGTTTGGACAAAGAGTCTCGCCGTTGGCAGCGAACAATTCGTTCTGAGAGTTCAGGAAAGCTTGGGCGTACGGGGAAATGGAAGAGGCGTGATCTCGACCGGCGATGCTTATGTGCTTCGGGAGTCGCAAGAAGAGTATAGGGCCAATTTTGACCCCGAAAATCGGGCTATAGCGCCAAATATTGACCCCTCAGAGGACTCTTTTTCATAAATATCAACAGATTAGCTTGGTCCGACCCCAGAGAGCAGCAGAGAGACAGACCAAAGGGAAGTAAATGTAGGGGGGACGCGTGACAATCAGACCCTTCCTGTTTCTGATACCATGCTTTATCAACCCGCTGTTCCCGCTTATAAAGGGTTGTTTTTCAAAATTATCACATGTTCCGAGGTAGGCGATTTTAAGGGCTTGTTTGGCTGTGGTTTTAATTGACCGTGAAAAAATCGATCCTGAGCACCATATAATCTTGCATCTTCTTTATAGAGTGGTGTTTTATAGCAGGGTGTTGATTGATGCGATGATTGTGTGGGAATCGGGGGAGTGATGGCATTGGACAAAAAAACGGTCGTACTCGCGGTGCTGCTCGGCCTTCTTGCCGGAACCGGAGCCTATACCTTTAAATATGCCAAGGGCTTTTCCTATCTCAGCGCCGATCCCAAGGCCTGTGTCAACTGCCACATTATGACGCCTCAATACGATTCGTGGCAGAAATCCAGCCATCATGCGGCTGCCACTTGTGTCGCCTGCCACCTCCCACACGATTTTATCGGCAAGTACATCGCCAAGGCGGAAAACGGCTGGCACCATTCCAAAGGCTTCACCTTGCAGGATTTTCAAGAGCCCATCATGATCAAGGGAAAGAACCGTCAAATTCTTCAGCGCAACTGTGTTGAGTGTCATAGCGACACGGTTCATGAAATGTTCCGGCAGGATATAACCAATCCCGGTGCAGTCAGCTGCGTACATTGCCATGCTTCAGTCGGTCACGGTGCATTACCGACGAGCATCGGTGGAGCGGATCGGGGAGAAGAAGGGGAGAGGAAAGGCTATGAGTAACCAGAATAAAAAAATCCGAGGCGCCGGAATTTTCATTGGCCTGATAGTGGTCGTCGCGATTGCTGCTGTGGCGGTAACTGCATTGCTGACCAATGTTTTCGAGCGCAAGAGCGAAGGCCGATCGACGTATGTGCGGTTGGCTGAAGTCACTGAAGATACGACCGATCCCGCAGTATGGGGGCAAAACTGGCCGAAGCAGTACGATGGCTACAAACGCACTGCAATCGCCACCCGCACCCGTTTCGGAGGTCACGGTGGCAGCGAAGCGTTGCCCGAAGAAAAAATCGAGCGGGATCCATGGCTTAAACGCATGTTCCTAGGCTACGCTTTCTCTATTGATTACCGCGATCGTCGCGGTCACGCCTATATGCTTTCCGATCAGGAACAGACCGAGCGACAAACCAAGCCGCAGTCGGGCTCTTGCATGCACTGCCATGTCTCGATCATGCCGGTGTACCGTGAACTTGGCGATGGCGATGCCTTGGCGGGTATGAATAAAACCCACGCTATGTCGTATCAGGAACTCAACGAAATGATCCACGGGATGGGGCACGCAAACCCGGTCTCTTGCGTTGATTGTCATGATCCCGACACGATGCAGGTCCGCGTAACCCGCCCGGCCTTTATTGATGGAATGCAGCGTCTTGCCGCATCCGATGCACCGGTTCCGGCCATCCCTTCCATCGATATGTGGCGACAGGGTTCCCGTTCAAAGCCCTATGACCCGAATGTCGACGCCACTCGTAACGAATTACGCTCCTTTGCCTGCGGCCAGTGTCACGTGGAATACTATTGCTCTTCCGACTTTCCGTTGACCTTTCCATGGAGCAACGGTCTAAAAATGGAAGATCTCGAAAAGCAATGGAACGAAACCACCTTGAGCAGCGGGTCACGTTTCTACGACTATAAGCACAAGGAATCCGGTGCTGAAATCCTTAAGGCACAACATCCGGAATTTGAGTTGTGGAGTCAGGGCATTCACGCTCGCAGTGGTGTCTCGTGCTCCGACTGCCATATGCCGTACCAGCGCGATGGAGCATCCAAGGTTTCTGACCACTGGGTGCGCAGCCCGTTGTTGAATGTCAACCGTGCCTGCCAGACTTGCCACCATACCAACGAAAAGGAAATACTCGCCCGGGTTGATTCGATCCAACAGAAGAACTTCGATCTGCTGCAACGGGGTGGAGCGGCACTGATGGATCTGCTTGACGCGGTTCAGGAGGCCAAGAGCGCCGGGGCAACTAGTGAGCAGCTCAAACCTGCCCTTGAACTGCAACGCAAGGCCCAGTGGCGGCTCGACTATATTGCTGCTGAAAACTCCATGGGCTTCCACGCCCCGCAGGAAGCGGCACGTATTCTGGCCGAAGCGGCTGACTATGCCCGCCAAGGACAGATCGAAGCGCTTAAGCTCGCGAAATAGTGACCCCGATAACACAAAAAAGGCCGCATTTCGATGCGGCCTTTTTTGTACTAAGAGCTACCCATGCAAACCGCTGATATTTACAGGAAGGTGAGATGAAAGAACTTCTCGAAACGGCAAAGATTTTGGCCGAAAAGGCCGGAGACCATATCCGGCAGTCGGTATCGCAATTGCGGCAGGTGGATTATAAAGGCCGTGCCGATATGGTCACCGACGTCGATCGCCGAGCGGAGGAGATCATTCTTGACGGTATCCAGCGGGCCTACCCCGACCATGCCGTGCTGGCCGAAGAATCGGGGAAGAATGAGATTCAAAGCGATTATTGCTGGGTAATCGACCCTATCGACGGCACCACCAATTTCGTCCACGGCTACCCCTTTTTCGGCGTCTCCATCGCCGTGCAATATCGTCAGGAGACGGTGGCGGCGGTGGTGCTTAATCCGGTTCAGGGGGAGCTCTTTTCCGCCCTTAAGGGAGGAGGAGCTCATCTCAACGGAAAGCCGATCACGGTTTCTTCTACCAGCGAACTGTCCAAGACCCTGCTGGCTACCGGTTTTCCCTATCAGCTTGGTGAGCGTTGGCAACATTCCTTGACCCTTTTTGAAACCTTTTACCGTAACAGCCACGGTGTGCGCCGGGACGGCTCGGCGGCTCTGGATCTTTGTTACGTAGCGGCGGGACGCTTCGATGGCTACTGGGAATATGAGCTGAACCCCTGGGACGTGGCGGCGGGCTTGTTGATTGTCCAGGAGGCGGGAGGCAAAACCACCGATTTCAACGGCTCTTTTCCCCAATCTCGGCGTCAATCCGCGCCCTTGCGTGTGCGGCGTAAACAGCTACGCCTCCGTGCAAGCGCTTGATTTCCTTGACCTTGGGAAAAACTTCTCGTTTCCCATATGAAAACGGCACTGTGTCCATCCATAGTTTCCGGATGGACACTAGGTAGAAAAAGAGCAGTTTCCCTACTTGATCATAGGATTTTGCTAAACTGATACGTATTCGCTCTATTTGATCAACTCGTTTGAAATCCCGCTATTCTCGATCACAATGGGGAAAGCAAGTAACCAATCGACGCAAAAGGAGATTGACTATGGGTATTCTGACTTGGATTGTGATGGGATTGATCGTGGGGGTTGTGGCAAAACTCATCATGCCCGGTAAGGATCCGGGGGGCTTAGTCATTACCGTTTTGCTGGGTATCGGCGGCGCTTTCCTCGGTGGCTTTGTCGGCAACCTGGTCGGTCTCGGTTCGGTTTCCGGATTGAATGTTGGATCTTTTCTGTTGGCGACCGGCGGGGCCATCCTGCTTCTGATCATCTATCGCATGGTTAAACGGTAGGGAAACCTAAGAGGCTTTAGGTTGCTACCGACCAGGGCGTCACAGGTCAAAAGGGACCTTACAAGGAAAACTGGCAATGAAAATTAAGTGGTTTCTGGCGCTAGCTTTTGTTTTTGTCCTTCCGGCTTGCAGCAACATATATTACCAGGCCATGGAATCGGTGGGCGTGCACAAACGCGAGATTATGGTAGACCGCGTTGAGGAAGCGCGCGACAGCCAGAAAGACGCGAAGGAGGAGTTTCTGACGGCTCTTGAGCAGTTCAAGAGCGTCGTAAATTTTCAGGGTGGCAATCTGGAAAAAGAATATAACCGCCTCAACGACACCTTGCAAAGAGTCGAAGCAGAGGCCGACGAGGTGCACAAGCGCATCGTTGCCGTGGAGGACGTTTCTCAGGCGCTGTTCAAGGAATGGCGGGCTGAGATCGATCAATACAACAGCGAGACTTTGCGAAGGTCGAGCCGTCGCAAATACGATACCGCCCAAAGCAAGTATCAGGGGCTGATGCTGGCCATGAAACGGGCCGAATCTCGGCTGGAGCCGGCCTTGATCCCCCTGCGGGACCAGGTGTTGTTTCTAAAACATAATCTGAATGCCAGGGCGATTGCCGGATTGAACAGTGAGGTGGGCAGCGTTCAGGCTAATGTCGACAACTTGGTCCGCGACATGGAGCGGGCCATTGCTCAGGCGGATGCCTTTATCGCAAGCTTAGAGGAATAATGATCGTCAGCTTATTCGATTTTGCTGAACTTCAATGGGATCAAGTTATTGCTTGATCCCATTCTCTTTTGTATCGAAATAATAAAAGGGCAGGGGCTGATCGAAGTAGATGGCGTGCAGATGGGTCCGGCGTTAGTTCGTGATCAAAATTAAACTCATGTGTACTCTCAGGGCGGGTCGGTCCTGGCTAGTCAGCCAGAGGAGCGGCAGGTTTGGGGGCGACCATCAACCGGTCAGTGCCGGGTTGGAGCAGCTTGACGAATTCTTCCGCTGGTACTGGCGGAGAAAAATAGTACCCCTGGATTTCTTGGCACCCGTAGCGCCGTAGAAAGGCAAGTTGTTCCGTCGTTTCCACGCCTTCGGCCACGGATATCAGGTTGAGATTTTCGGTAAGGGCGATGATCGTTCGTACCAGCGCGGCATCGTTCTGGTTTCGAGGCAGGTCGCGGATAAAGGAGCGGTCGATCTTGAGATAATCGATGGGGAAAAGCTTCAGGTATGAGAGGGAGGAATAGCCGGTGCCGAAGTCGTCCATGGCCAGGGTGATCCCTCTCTTGCGGATGGCTGTCAGGATTCGAAGCGTCGACTGGACGTCTTCCATCAGGATGCTTTCGGTGATCTCCAGTTCCAGGTGATGGGTGTTGAGTCCGGTCTCTGCTAGCACTTGTTCGATGCGCTCGATCAGGTCGGCCTGCTGGAGCTGTCGGGCCGAAAGATTAACCGAGACCCGTAGGGCAGGGAGGCCAGCCTGCTGCCAGGCCTGGTTTTGGGCGCAGGCGGTGCGCAGCACCCACTCACCGAGAGGGAGGATCAGGCCGGTTTCCTCCGCCAGTGGAATGAAGTCCAGCGGCGGCACCAGCCCCCGCTCGGGGTGCTGCCAACGCACCAGAGCCTCCATGCCGGTGATCCGGTTGCTGGCCACATCGATCCGGGGCTGGTAGTAAACGAGAAATTCCTGCCGTTCTAATGCTCGGCGTAGGTCCGTTTCCAGCGCCAGTCGGGCCAGGGTACGCGTATTCATCTCCGCCGCGAAGAACTGGTAGGTGTTGCGCCCCTGGGCCTTGGCCTGGTAGACGGCGATGTCGGCATTTTTCAGCAGGGTATCGGCATCCTTGGCATCCAGCGGGGCGATGGTGATGCCGATACTGATCGTAGCGAACAGTTCCTGCCCTGGCAGGGAGAAGGGGGCCTTCATTGCAGACTGGAGTTTCTGGGCGATAGTGGCCGCCCTTTGCGCGTCGCTGAGATCGGGCAAGAGGAGGACAAAATCGTCCCCGCCCAGATGGGCCAGGGTGTCCCCGGCCCGACAGCATTTTTGCAGACGGGAGGTGACGGCCTTGAGCATTTGATCGCCAACGGCGTGCCCGAGGCTGTCGTTGACCACCTTAAAGTGATCGAGGTCAATTTGTAAAATTGCCACCGTCAATTGGTTGCGCTGGGCGTAGGCCAGCGACTGGCGAAGCAGGTCGAGGAGCAGGGTACGGTTGGGCAGACCGGTAATTGGATGATGGGTCGCGAGAAATTCCATGCGTTGCTCGCTGGACTCTTGCCGCTTGCGGGAGAGAACCAGTTTGCCCACCAACCAGTGGGTCAGAGCGATGCCCCCCAGCCCGATAAGGGTCACCCAGGCTAGAAAATAGAGGATCGATTTTTCCCCCTGCTGGTAGATATCCCTGGACATGTTGACCTGCAGCAGCAGGGCGGGTTGGCCGAAAACATCCGGCAGCAGGCTGTAGCCGACGATCGATGCCTCGTTTAAGGGCTGGACAAGGGAGGCCCCCTCTGTAGGCAGGAGATCACGTGCATTGGCCACGTTCTCCGGCAGGTGCGGATCGGCAAATTGAAACAGATCAAAAGAGAGGTGCGTGATGGTGGAGAGGCGGTCGATTTCGTCGCGGTCGAGGGTGCGGCCGATGAAAATCGTCCCCCGGGAGGGCCCTTGCCCCTCGCTGGTCAGAATCGGCCGGGCGGCAAATAACAGCGGACCGTCCGGCAACAAGCAGATGCCTTTAACCGCCTCTTCCGCGTCGCGCAACCTCAGTAGGTCGGAAATCCGGTTATGGAAGAGGCCGGGGAAGTTGCGTGCCTCGGCGCTGTCGCGGTCGAAGTGCCCGGCGTAAACGATCTGGCCATTACCCTGGACGAACGCCATGAGATTGATTCTAAGCTGGGTGAAGGTGTCGGGAACAAGATTGGACTTTTGGTATTCTTCGTTATGGTCCTGAATGTAAACGTAGGTATCGTCCCAGACAGCCCAGTCCTTGGCCACGCTGTCGAGGCTGTCGAGTTCGTTGGTCAGGGAGTTTTGCACTCGTTCGATGTTGCGCTGGGCCAGTTTTTCTTCTAACTGGAGGTAGCTGCCGAGCAGGATGATGTGGGAGGTGACGAACAGGAAGGTGATCAGGGCAATCAACGCCAGAACAAGAAGGAGCAGGGATTTGCCTCGCAGCGAAAAAATTCCCATGGTTAGATCGTCGTCCTTTCGAGCAAAGGTGCTGGTGTATGTTACGCCTGTCTGTCTGTCGTTTTTAGGCGGTTTCTTGATGACCCAGGGTAGTGTGCCAGATTGACCAGGATGAATTAACTGTATTTCACACTATATCAGGCTTGGGGTGACTTTCAGCTGTCGTGAGAAAATCGTCAAAACTGCCCTCTTGATGAGAAAAGGCGGCAAACGATAAATTCCAGCGGGGGCAGCCAACAGGTGAACAGCTAATGGGGAAGACGTACCCAAAAGACAGGGCCTAGGGTTTGAAATGAGAAGGTCATGCAGGTCGAAACGTTGCTCCGGCATCTTTGGAAGAGGGGCTTGGCCGGATAACGAAAGCAATGCAAGGCCGTGTTATAATCCCCGGAATTGACATTGATCAAGGTTGTTCCAACCCCCTATTTAGTATCTTTAAACAGCAAGAAGCTCGTTGAGAAAAAACGACTCAGCCTTTCGGATTAGCTCATAGGGAGAATGTATGGACACTTCGGTAAGCGTTAAACCATCGCTGGCTATTGCGATTCTCAAGAGCGGGCTTAACGTCAATGTGCCCATGTTCCTCTGGGGACCGCCCGGCATCGGCAAATCCCAAATCGTGGCCCAGGTCGCCGCTGATATGAACCTGCCGTTGATTGATATTCGCGCGGTGCTGCTGGATCCGGTGGATCTGCGCGGTGTGCCGTCGGTAGAAAACGGCACCACCCGCTGGAATCCACCCAACTTTCTGCCCTCGGAAGGGGAAGGTTTACTGTTTCTTGACGAACTTTCTCAGGCTCCCGATTCGGTGCAGAGCTCGCTTTTGCAGCTTGTCCTAGACCGCAAACTTGGCGAATATTCTTTGCCGGATGGGTGGAGAATTCTGGCGGCGGGCAACCGGGTCACCGACGGTACCTTTAGCCGCAAGATCAGCAAGGCTTTGGGTTCCCGTTTTGCGACTCACCTGGAGCTCGCCACCGATTTGGATGAGTGGTGCGCCTGGGCGATGAAAAACAACGTTCCCTCGGAAATTATCGGCTTCTTGCGCTTGCGGCCCGATCTGCTGCATCACTTTGATCCCAAGGCGCAGGGCAATTCCTTTCCCTGCCCACGGGTTTGGGCCAGTATCGGCCGGTTTATGGGCAAGTTGCCGTTTGAGGCAGAACTGCCCTTTTTCGCCGGAGCTCTGGGGTTCGGCGCAGCCGCTGAATTCACCTCCTTTTTGCAAATATATCGTGACCTGCCCGACATCGAATCGATCATGATCGATCCGGATAAATCGAACGTTCCCGACGAGCCGTCGGTGCTCTACGCGCTTTGTGGAGCCATGAGTCGTAAGATAACTACAGACAACGCTGGTCAGGCCTTTCGCTACATGAAGCGGTTGCCCTCCGAATTTCAGGTCGTTTGGCTGCGGGATGCACTGCAAGCCGAACCCAAGCTGGCGACCAGCAAGGAATTCACCAAATGGGCCAAAGAAAATGGCGACCTGCTGCTTTGATCGACTAAGGATGGCAGCCCTCTGCAATCATCTCGACAATATTTGCAGCAGGAACACTCCACACTCTTGAACTAGCCCCCCTGGGAAGGCAATGCGATGAAAAAATCCTCAAAGCTGGCAAAAGCGATTGCAAGGACGGTGCTAGACCACCCGTTTTTCGCGACTCTGCTGCTGCGTATGCGGTTGCGTGAGGATAAAGAGATAAAAACCGCCTGCACAGACGGAAAGCAAATTCGCTATAATCCCGACTTTATTAACGGGTTGCAGATCGATCAGATTGTCTTTGTCCTCGCCCATCTGGTCATGCATGTCGCGCACTTCCATCCCCTTAGACGTAGCGCTCGTAATCTGGGGCGATTCAATAAGGCTGGCGATTATGCCATCAATGGCATCCTCAAAGAGGCCGGTCTCAGTATGTTGCCCAAGGCCTTGTATCATAAAGACTTCAGTAACTTGGCTGCAGAACAAATTTACAGTCGATTACCTGATGGGTCCGGCGATGATGATTGTGACGTCGAAAGAAATGATGACCTTGAGGAAGGAGATCCGGGGGGGTGCGGCGGCTTTGAAGATGCCAAGGACGAGTACGGCAAGCCGCTGTCCAAAGCGGACAGGGAACGGGAAGAAGCTGAAGTAACCGTTGCCATTCAACAAGCCGCGCAAGCGGCCAAAGCGCAAGGAAAGTTACCTGGCTCCCTTGCACGGCTGGTAAATGAACTGGTTCACCCCATTCTTGACTGGCGCGAAATGCTCCGGTCCTTCATCGATCATACGGCCCGCAACGACTATTCGTGGAACCAACCCAATCGACGCCACATCGCCGATGGGATCTACCTGCCCAGTTTTCGCTCTAACGGAATGAAGCCTCTCGTCCTGGCCATCGATACCTCCGGTTCCATCACGCAAAAAGAGTTAAACCAGTTTCAGGCAGAGCTGAACGACATCTTGCTGAGCTATCCTGCTACCGTTAGTGTCGTTTATTGCGATTGTGAGATATCCGCTACAGAGACGATTACGCCGGATGAATACCCTGTGGAGTTGAAAGTCACGGGTCATGGTGGTACCGACTTGTGCCCGCCTTTTGAGTGGGCGGTAAACAATGTGCCCGATGCCGGCTGTTTGATTTATCTGACCGATCTGCAGGGTAAGAGTCCCGAAGCAGATCCCGGTATCCCCACGTTGTGGATCAGTACCACCAAAGACCTCGATTTGCCGCAGGTGTTCCAGCCGAAATTTGGGTTGATAGCAACGTTGGAATTGCAGCAGAGTTCTTCGGAGGAATAGTTTTGATAGGTTGGATTTTAAGACCGACGGGTCGCGTCCCGTCAGACGCCCTACTTTTTGTCCAAGCCAACAAAAAGTAGGCAAAAAATGGCTGCCACTGCGTGGGGCATTGCTTGCGCGTAGGGGAGGAGAAGACTAACGAGCATTGGGCTGTCTTACAGCAATGGCGGTTTCTTTGCCGCGCCCTCCCTTCCGACAGCAAGTTGCTAAAACGCTCCGGCAGTTTTTCTTGCTGACGGTGATCGAAGGGGCTGTTGGGTTTTAAAACCAACAACGCATCTGCAACGTTGTTGCGTTACCCTCTGTTGACGGCCGCCTGCAAGCTGCTCCAATGACAGGAGAGCCGGTATCGAAGCAGCTGGCTACGATATCGCAATATTGTGGAATTAATTCGAGGACTTGCGCGACAGAAGCTCGGCGACAGCCAGGCTCTTTCTTTGGTTACTTTCTTTGGGTCCAGCAAAGAAAGTAACCCGGCTGCCGGCCGGGACCGGCGAAGTTTTAGTTGCCTATTTCAGCTTTCAACCCATTTATCGTATATTCTATCGCTCAAATTACTTTATTATAGATCCATTCCAAATTAACGTTAGGCCGTGGAGAACAAGGTGAAAAAGTTAATATCTCTTACATTCCTCCAGAGAGACACCCTCAGAGCCAGGCACCCTGAACTCTGGCAAAAATGTACATACCTGGATACCGGCAAGTTTAGCCAGAAGCTTTACTCGTGGCGTTATACGACTACCGTTGAAAACGCTCTGGCTTTGCGCTTGATGGGCTTGTGCTCCATTGAGGACCAAAGCGAATAATGACGTCGTTGTAAAGAGTCCGCCCTACGGGTTTACGGCATTTTTTCAGGACCTCGACACGCTAGATGTATGCCTGAAACACCCCTGAAAAAACACCAGGCCTTGTAGGTCGAAATCTTGGGTTAGCCATCCTATAAGTTTTTGCGGATGCATCAAGGCTTAGCCAATTCAAAAAATCACCTTCCCCGTATCACCCGTGCAAAACGCTCCAGTTTATTTCCCCACGATAGTCTCATCTTCGGTAGTCCATTCAAAAGGGGGTCAAGTCTTTGCTTGACTCATGTGGTGCACTTTTGAGCTCACTTTGCGGACCTTCAGTAAGCCGGGCAGCCAGAGAGGGTAAAGAGCTGTCCAAATCCAAGGGAGGGTCTTCAGGTGTGGTGGGTAGGCCTCTTAATGCACTAATGCAAGCCCCCCCCCAGGCCCCCAGCCACTCTCGAGATGGATTTGTTTTAGGTTCGTCCGATCATTGGCTCGACCAGTAGTTCCCGCCCAGGGTTTTGTGGATTTTGGCTTGTCCGCTACTGTCGATAATGACCTGTTCGGTAACCGCGGAGACTTCTTCGTGGGTCAGATCATTGTCGAATATTGTGCCACGGATGGTGACGCTATAACTGACGTTGTAGAGATTCTCCCCGATTTCGCTGATACTGAGTCCGGACAGACTGTATTCGATATCGTCGAAGACGCTAAACATATTGTGCAAATTGTCTTCTAAATCGGAAATGCTGTTTCCATCACTTGAACCCCAGTCTCCTGAAACCAATGCGGATACTGCATATTCATCCTTGGATTCATAGGCCGCTTTAAATTTATCGTAAAGCGCGGTAATAGCTGAAATGATTTCTGGGCCTGGCTGAGATAATTTAACATTCATGCTGATATTTGGTTTTACGATCGCACCCTTGCTAATAAAAAGCGTAATGGCGGCATGCAGGGGAGGATTGCCGGCCTTTTGAGATTGCGAAAAAATAGTGCCTGACGTGGCGGCATCAACGACAGAATACTTTCTTACTGCGAATCCGAAATCTTCCAAAACCTTGGTGGCTTCTGCCCCTGTTTTGCCTATGACATCTGGAATTCTTTTTTTGGTCGTATAGGTGAATAACTTAAGGATGGTCCCTTCTTTTACCTTCGAACCAGGGGCGGGTTGAATGTCATAAATTCTGCCCCAATTAGATGTTCTGAAGCCAACATCTTTTCCCGGAATAAGTTCATGTTTAAGTTTTTTCTTTTCTAGCAAGTCGATCACTTCTTTAAGAGGCCGCTGATCGATAAGATTGGGCACTTCTACCCCATTTGGATACTCGGCCACAGAAAGCGTTATAATGGTTCCGGGCACAACCTTTCTGCCTTGTAGCGGTTTTTGCTCGACCACTGTCCCGGCGAGTGCTGAACTTTGTCTGACATAAACGGTCTTGATTTGAAATCCCTTTGCTTTTAAAACCTTTTCTGCGGTTTCCAAATCACTTGAAACAACACTTGGAACACGGATTCCTTCTTTTTCAATGGTGAGTGTTACCTCGACACGTTTCGGAATAGCGAACGGCGCAGGCAACTGCTTATTCACCGTCCCTGGTGCCCCCCCTACTTGGTATTCCTTGAGGACAACATAGCCTGCTGCTGTAAGAAGTGACTCGGCTTGCTGTTCTTTCAAACCGATAAGAGTGGGTACTTTTCCGGCTATTTTATAAATGAAGAGCTTAATGGTTCCGCCGCGTTTAATTTTTTCATTGACGGCGGGTTCAGTTCGATAGATATGACCCAGAGGAACTGTTTCCCATCCATCCTTTTTGGCCTCGATGATTTCGTATTTCAATCCTTTGTTTTCGATGGCTTTCATGACCCAGGGATCAGTTGGCTGGTTGTGAAAATTTGGCACCAGGGAGACCCCGGAATGGTTGTACACTGAAAGTGTAATGGTTGATCCCGGGGTAAGTCGAGTGCCTGCCGCCGGACTTTGGGAAGCCACTCGGCCTTCTAATGTCACTGTGTCGGTGGCAATAATTGTCTGCTGTATTTTAAACGTTTTTTGTTCAAGTTCTTTTATGGCTACTCCCAGGGGCAGATAGCTGACATTGGGAACAATGCGCTTGGCGTTACTTGATAATTTGTAGACATGAAGCTCAACAACGCTCCCTTCCTTAATTTTTGCATCAGCTGGCGGAATAGTCTTAATGATTTTCCCATCATCTTCCTCAAATTCGGTTGGGATTTCCACGACCTTATGCTGCAAGCTAAAATAATCACTTAAAAGAGTGGCGACCGATTGGCCGTACTTTCGAAATAAGATATTGGGCATGCTGCTGAGGCCAGAAAATTTAAAAACTTTAAGTTTTACAGTGGCTCCGGGTTCCATGAGGACCCCACTTGAAGGGTCCTGAGTCGACACCTTTTTGTCCTGACTTTTAATATTTGTCGGGAAGTAAGAAACCGTGGCCTTGAGATTGTTGTTTTCGATTAAAGAAATCGCAGTATTTTCATCAAATATGGTGACCGGCGGGACAACTGCTTTAAGTGTGTATACAGTGAAGGCGACTTTAGAGCCACGCTTTACGATGGTTTGCCAGGCAGGAACTGACCCTGGTTTGATCTTGTCTTTAAAGTGGGCAAATTTGGTAACCTCATAAGTCACCACGGGGACCAGGTCGTTGTCTTCCATAACCTGGATAGTTTCGGCCAGGGTTAATTTCAATCCGGGCACCTTGACCGTCTCCGGTTTGTCCGGTGGATTTAGATGGATAGCTCCGGGGAGTGCCTGGCCGGGTACCGGGCGGACAATTAAGGTGATCAGGGTATCTTTGCCATAGGGAAGCTTTGTTTTCCATCGGGGGCTTGTCGCGATGACCTTTCCTGGCGGCTGTTCTGATACATACTTGACATAGGAGTCTGCTTCAGATTCAAACTCGAAATTACGATACCCCAGGTGAAGTAAAAACATTTTTGCCTGGTCCGGAGAAAGTCCTGCGTAGTGACCCATCTCCGGCATTTCAATGGCTTGGATATCAGCGATATTGATGGTGATTTTTTCACTTTTAAACGTTTTATAGCCAATCGCAGACATGCCAATCTGATTGATCAGGTCGACAACGCTCCCGTCAACAGCCCCCACTTTTTTTTCTTTTACAACAACAATTTTACTGAACCCTAGCGCCGACAGCTCCTGTCTTGCTTCATCGGCAGTCTGCCCACGAAGATCCGGCACCATGGCTTTAATATCATCGATGTCAGTGATTGTTGCTTTGCCACAGAATATTTGAATGCTGTCATAGGATTTTATTGGTGTGAATGCTTCGGGTTCTATTCTTACGACCAGCCCATCACTTGTTAACAGCTCAGTTGGAATATATTTAGTGCTATATGTCAGCCCTGGGAGAGCCTTTTGAAGGATGATGGCGTCTTGAATGGCAGCCCGGCAGTCTTTGCCGACCAGATCCGGCATGGCGTCGGATTGCGGGGTATATTGCAATACGGTCAAGACAACCGTTGTTCCTTGCTGTTCAGCCTCGACCACCTTCATGTCATTTTGTTGGATAAATTCTAGGTCAAAGGTGGATTTGAAATGATCAAAAATATCCTTTGTTACAATGCGGTATCGAAGGTTTTTTTCGTTCAATAATTTTATGGCAACATCCCGATGGACGTTGATGTAGTCCAATCGGTAGAAGGGGTTTCTGTATCTATAGACGTTGACCATGACAGTAGATTTTTTAATAAGGGGTGTGTCTGCCCTGATATCTTGGGCAATAATCAGGCGGTCTTTTGCCATATCATCTGTTGGTATATAGTTCGGGACAATGACCAGATAGGGTTCCTGTTCTGCTCGATCGATTGTCCACCCTTTTGTCAGATCCGGCATTTTTGTCTCCGGAAATGCGTAAATCATCACCCCCATCATTTTTGGTTCGGTTATAAGGGTCCCTGCCGGGATCGACTGCTTAAAAATTTTGCCATATAAATTGGCTTGATATGTTTTTTCATAGGTGTCCTGGATATACCCGATGGGCATGCCCAGGTTGGCTAGCCTTGTTTTGGCCTCCTGAAAGGTTAGTCCGGCCAAATCTATCATCTCGACCGGCTCTATGGTCAAGACGGTTAATTTGAGAACCACCTCTCCGTTATTGTTGTGGTAAAAATTGGGGGGAGAATAATTTCCCCGTCCCGTATAGCTGGTTACCGAAGAACTGTTTGAACGCGAGTTGTTTAATGTTGGTCTTTTAAACGAGAAGGATTGAGACAGGATCTTTTTATAGGGCGGGCATTGGGCAGCAACAACGGTTGCGGGCCGGAGATTCTGCCGGACTATCAAGCCATACTGGTCAATGTTTTTGGTGACAATATATTCAATTTCAAGCTTTATATGCGAATTCTCAAACTGCTTTTGAATTATCGATAGTTTCTGTCCTGTGTAACGTCCTATGCGATAGGCATTTACCCAATCGGCATAGACTTGTCTTCCTCGGACCTTGATATTTATCACTCGATCAAAGTCAGCGGCATTTCTGGCCGGAAACGATCTGAATTCAATAGCAAAGCCGTTTTGATTGGCTGTTTGAACCAGTTCCTGGCCGGTTTGTCCCTCGCTAAAAGGGTTGTAATCCGCCCATGCCGCGGTACAAAAGACTGAGGAAAAGATCAATGATAGAAAATAGATTGTAAACAAGACCCTTTTAGCCAATGCGATCTCCTTTGATTGTGATCCTTGAGCAGTTTGCTATGTCAAAAACCTGGTAGTGATACTTGTCTCATGGACCTCAAAAAAACTCTCCACTGATAATTCCGGGTAATGTTCCTCTGATTGTTCTTTCGAATTGAAGTGATCCGGGACAAAAATGTTCAGCCGGTCGACGGATCCTCCGTAGAAACACTGGGCAGAGGAAATTTCTGGTCGTGCTGAAAATTAGACTGAAAAGTAGTAGCACAGGGCATACAAGACGATTCCTACGGCCTCTTTTTTTACTCGAGCTCCGGGTAATAACGCTTGAATAAAAAAGCCTGCCCCGCTTCAAGAGCAAGGCAGGCTTGGTTTAGAGCAGACTAGCGGGTACTAAAAATCGGTTGAGCCGTTTGGTTGATATCTGTACTTCAGTTCGACTGAGAAATTAGGGTCTGCATCAGTCCAATTCATAATCTGTATAATTCCCCACGTGCCATCAGTGAGAAGGACTGAATATGTGCCTCCTACAGAAAAGAACGCTGCAAAGTCCCTGTGTGGAACAATGGGAACACTGGTGATATCTTCAATTGCGACTGCGCCTAAATAATTAAAAGTTGCAGCTGTATTTGAAAAGAGTGAGTTGATTTCCAGATATACGTCCCCAGTCCCCCCGCCGGCACTTGCACCTGTTGCCAGAAAAAAGCCTCCGTGGGAGCCGGAATTATCAGTTATTGTTATCGTCTTGGTCGTCGTCGTTGATGATGTGCTAGTCGAGGCAGCTGAAATCGAACTGAGGGGCGTAAGTGCTGCGGTGCCGGATGTGCTTAGGGTAAGAACTTCGTCGTTTGATCCGCTGTTGATCGTTCCGGTGGCGATATTGTCTGCATCGCTTAAGCCGAAGACCAGCGGGTTTTTCATGCTGTAGATTTTGGGTATGCCGTTCTCGACCTTGAAGGTGAATTCGGTGCTGGAGTTATCACTAAAGGTGTCGCCGGTGCGGCTGGATGTCACCATGCGGCTGAAGGTGATAGCAACGAACAGGTTGCCGCCACTGGCCTGGGTGACATTGTTCAGGGTGTAATGCAGTTGAATATTATCGAAGGCGGTGAAGTCCTGGCGGATTGCCGAATCGAGCAACGCCGTACCGCTGACAAAATCATCACTGACCTGGCGCATAAAGGCGAAGGAATCCTCCTCCATGTAGGCTTTGATCAGCTGGTCGAGGGTCTTGTAAATTTGGTCCTGAATGTTTTCGCCAGAGATCGCTAATTCCTTACGTGAGGCGTCGACATCGTTGCTCTTACCGGTGGTGTCGAGCACTTTGACGTAGAGTTCGTAGGTTTGGCCAATCTCCGGCGTGAAGCTATAAATAAAACTGCCGTTGTTGGTTAGTTTGGCTTTTTGCCAGCTCTGTTTTCCGTCGAGACTGATTTGCACCGCACCGATTTTGTTTTTACCCGCTGAGCCCTTACCACGGATCAGAACTTTCCCTTGCGGCAGGCTTTCCTGGTAAAGGGTGACTTTTTCACCCAGTTCGTCATAGGACAAGTCGTTAATATAAATATAACGGGTGCTGACTCCGGTGTCCGATTTGCCAAAAATCCACCATTTGGCCTCGGCATTTAGAGTGGGAGTCATCAACAGTACCAGCAGTAGCAGGATGATTTTGGGTAGCGGCAAATAGCGGTTGACACGGGATATCTGATTCATGGTCATATCTCTCCTCAAAACCTTTAGTAGCGGATGGTGAACCCGGCAATAACACGGTTTTCACGGAAATTTCTGCTGCCGGTGGTGTATTCATAGTCGTTAACCAGTGCGCGCAGATAAAGGGTGCTATTTTTAAGTTGGGCGAACAGCTTAGGCCGATAATAGATATCCAGGCTGGAGTAGAGGCGTTCCGCGTCTTCAGCGGAGTCCTTGATTAGTTTGTGTTGGCCGACCTTTAATTTAGCAGTAATCTTCTTGCTAGGAATATCACATCCGAGGCCCACTGAATATTCATAGATATGATCGGTTTCATCGGTTAATTCGTTGTCATTGCGCCAGGTTCCAAGGTAAATAGCTGGTTTCCAGACAATGCTGCCTTGGGTGATTCGGGTGCTGAGCGAGGTGTTGGCGATAAATTCATCGCTGTCACGGGTTGTTTTGGTGTCGTAAAAGGTTACACCGAGGTTGGTAGTACTGTCAAAAATGCCAAAACGGTCACGGTAGCTTGCCGAGATAAAATGGTTTTGAGTGCTGACACTTGAGCTGATGCTACGGTCCATTTTGTAGCCCAGGCTACCGATGGCGTAGCGACGGTTAAACATCTGCTGTAGGCTAAACCTTATCTCCGGTTTGTAATGGTGAGTCCGTACGGCAAGCTGATTGTCCAGGTTGTCGCGATACCAGAGAAAGGCCGATGTGACCGTTAAACGCTTGGTGTACTTATAGCGCCAGCTAGCTTTGGCTTTTTCCCGGTCTGCGGTGGCCGAACCGGCAATGGTGAGATAGTCGGGGGAAACCCGTTCGTATTCAAGCACTACCCGGCTAGGATTTTGGTCACCAATCACTTCGATGCGGTAGGCTTCGCCGTTGTGTTTGATGAGACCTGAGGTCGCGTTGTCTTCATCAATATGAGAAAAAGAGCCTTCGGCGATCATTGTCAGACCCGGCAACGGTTGGTATCCCAGGTCGAAACTTAAGGTGTTGCCATCATACAAAGGGGAACTGAAGTAGCTGTCGTCATCTTTAATGGAGACCGCCGATGCTGCCAACCACAGATTCTGGGTCAGGTTTTGTTTCACGCGGGCGGCGTAGAGTTTACGTTCGGTGGTGTCGTTATCCCAGAAATTGTCCCAGCGTGAATAGGCTACGCCGCCGAGCAGGGTGACTTCTGGCAGGTTGTTTTCATCGTTTCTATAGCGATATGAAGCCCCCTTGATGGCTGTATTGAGGGCATACTTGGAGAAGGACTCGTAGGTGTCGCCAAGATTTAGAGTGTGGACCTGGTTTGAAAGGCGCCCTCTAAAGTTGGTCAGGGATATCCGCTCGGTGTCGCGCCGTTCATCATTGGTTGCTTTGAACCCGAGAGCCAATGAATAGTCGTAGCTGGAAATTTTGCCCCGGCTCTTGATGTCAAGAACACTGTTATGGCGGATACCTTCAGTAAGTGATGAGCTAGACTGGCCTGGGCCGTTCAGGTCGGTAAAAATAACCGATGTGTCGTTCCATACGCTCCAATTGTTGTTAGCAAATGCAGCGGGGGCGGACAGGATACACATCAGTACTGTGACCGAAAGCAGAAACAGCTTCGGCCCCTTCAAGAAGTAGGGCATGAGACGGACTCCATACGAGTAGGGTGGTTAACCTTGATAGTATTAAATAAAATTACTACGCATCTTAAGTACTTAGGTGGTGAAAGTAAAGTCAACTTATTGTAGTCTTTTACCTTCATTAGCAGTAAACTACTGTTTTTTAGGATTTGTTTTACATGGAGGGTGCTATGTTTTCTCTGCCACCTTTGGCCTTTGCTGCATTTGTCGGTTGGTTGCTTCTGTTCCCCATGGGAGGACTACCGGTCACTGGCGTGTCAGTCAGTAATCCGCTATTCGCTTTTTTACTTCCTCATGCCGTTTCGCTGCTCATTCTTGGGCGCTTTGGTTCCTCTGTCCGGTTTGCGAAACTGTCCTTTGCCGCTACACTCTTTACCCTCGGCATTACCGCTATTTACCCCTTGGTTCCAGGCGCTGCTCCAGTATTGTTGCCGATGGTCGGGGCCGCTTCTGCCTGCTTGTCGATTCGTGCTTGCTCTTTGCTGCGGCAGGGAGGACGACCGCTGGTACATGCTTGCTTGGGGCTGATTCTCGGCAACTTAATGTTGCTGCTCGGTCTGTTCGTCCCCTTTCCCATCCCGGTAACGTTTACCCTTCTCTCGCTGCTGTTAATGATTCCTTTGTTGTCAGTGCAACGACTCCCTGTCGTAGACACAAAAAACCATGACCTGTTTCGTTATCTGCCCTTCGTTTTTGTTTATCATCTGGTCAGTGGCATCATGTATGGAGGGATTGCCCCTGCCTTTAGTCAGATGGGGATCGGGCAGGGGGGAGAGCTGTTTTTTTACATCGTAGCGGTCGGTTGCGGGGTTATCCTGTTTAGGAAAAACAGGGAGTATTTGCTGGTCCTGGGAATTTTGCTAGCGATGACTTCGTTGGCCTGTTTTTTGGATCTGTCACCTTGGGCCGTTACAGCAAGCATGTATGCTATGCAAGCCGCTGCCGGCTGTATGGATGTTTTTATCCTGGGTTACTTACTCTCCTTTGATAATGTGCTGGAAGCCTTTGGCATCGGTAATGGAACAGTTTGTTTGGGTATTCTTTGCGGGCATCAGCTTGCGCTGTGGATCGGAGAACCGTCGTCCGTATTGGTTATGGCGGGATGTCTGATTTTAACCTGTTCGGTTTTTGCCCTGTATTTTTTAGGTCGGCGACACCTGACGCCTTCTATTGCAGAAGGTCTACTGCCAACGATAGAACCGCAAGCAGTGTTGGCGCCAGTTGTAGAAAGTGGCAATCAGACGTCTGATCTAGAGTTGCCAAAGGGCATGGCTCTTGCGGAGGCTCTTTTGTCTAGTCGTGAATGGGAAGTTTTTTGCAGTGTCATCTCAGGCAATACATACAAAGTTGCCGCAGCTGATCTTTGTCTGTCCGAATCGACAGTTAAAACCTATATGAAGCGGATCTTTGATAAGTATGATGTGAACAGCAAGAAGGAGCTACTCAAGAAGGTTTATAAAGATTGATCGTTTACAGTGGAAATACGGTGACTGACATACGTCTCCTCAACCTTTCTTCCCCTTCTTAACCCGAAAACCCACTTCTCCGGCCCCTTTTCCAATTTACCGCTGCGCATGGTCAAACCGATCCCCTTGAGCGGCAGGTCGATAGCCATCCCTCGCACCTACTCCTGCTGCCCCACCTTGATTACCTGCTTGGGATCTTTGATGAAGTGCTCGGTGAGGGCGATCTTGAGAGTCATCCCCTTCTGTGGTGAGTCCCGACAGCCACATCGGCACAGGTAGAATGATCAAGGGAACCGAAGAAAAAATATTGCACGGAAAGACGTGCCCCAGGCATTGAACTTTTCACCCACAGATTTGGTGGAAGAGCTACGTTTTGGTTCTTCGATCGGTTACATCATAGAGGCGATTAAATACCGCTAGTTTTAATCTGCAAATCTGCTATTTTATTTGCGAGTAAATTAATGGTTTTATTCATCGTGGCCCGCCAATGTTGGTTTAGGGTCAAAAGTTCGAGACTACGGTAACTTACCTTTTAACCATAGCAAGAACCGTTGCGCTCTTATGGCGGATTCTGGAGGGTATATAAATGAAGAGTTACATATTTGCCGGGTTGATACTGGCAGGCTTCCTGGTAGTAACCCCAGCAATTG
>JABXKU010000141.1 GCA_013619105.1 Desulfuromonadales bacterium | reverse complement strand
GGCTTCATATTCGGGCATTTCGTCTTTTTGCGCCGCCCAGCCTTGCAGCAGCGGGTCGACCACTTGCCAGGCGCTCTTTACCTCCCGGTAACTCAAAAACAGCGAGCGATACCCTTGCATAATGTCGAGCAGCAATTCCTCATAGGCGTCGTTAGCTACCTCGTCTGCGCGGCGATAACTGGCGTCGATTCCGGTGCGGCGGGGGGCCATCTCTAGGCCCGGCGGTGTGACGCTCATCTCCACCCGCAGGCATTCGTTGGGCTGAATACCCATCAGCAGCCAGTTGGATGCCTCGCACTGGATGTGGCTGGCGCGAAAAAATTGTTGCGGCGGATGCTTGAAGCAGATGGATACCATCGATTGCTTTTCTGCCAGACGTTTACCGGTACGCAGGTAAAAGGGCACACCGGACCAGCGCCAGTTGTCGATATAGAGCTTTAAGGCAGCATAGGTTTCAGTACGGCTGTCCGGCGAAACTTCCGGTTCTTGCAGATAGGCTGGAACTGGCTGACCTGCAACCGTGCCGCTGCTATAGCGAGCCCGGACCGCACAACGGTCCAGATCCTTTGTGGCCATGGGACGAATGGAGCGCAGCACCTTGAGCTTTTCGTCGTGCAGGGCTTCGGCGTCCATAGAAATGGGGGCCTCCATGGCGACAAAGGTCAGGAGTTGTAACAGGTGGCTCTGAATCATGTCGCGTACTGCGCCAGCGCTATCGTAAAAGCCGGCTCGGCTGCCGACTCCCTGTGGTTCCGCATGGGTGATCTGTACATGATCGATGTAATTGCGGTTCCACAGTGGTTCCATGAGCACGTTGCCAAAGCGGAACACCAAGATGTTCTGCACCGTCCCTTTGCCGAGATAGTGGTCGATGCGATAGACCTGTTCTTCGTCCAGAAAACGGCTCAGTCGATGTTGCAGCTCGGTGGCGCTTTGCAGGTCATAACCGAAGGGTTTTTCAAACACGATTCTTCGCCAGCCGTCTTCCTCCTGCAATAGGCCGGTGTCGCTTAAATGTTCGATAATCGGACCATAAGCGTTTGGACTGACGGCCATGTAAAATATGATGTTGGCAGAAAAACGTTGCCGATCGTCCAGCAAGTTAGCGAGACCTTGATAGAGGTCGCCCTCGCCAAGGTCGCCGCAAAAATATTCACTGCGCGCAATAAAGCGGCCGAAGGTCGTTTCGTCAAGGCCGCCTCGAGCTTTGTCGGCAATAGCCTGGCGTGCTTCCTGTTGCCATTGCAACGGCTGCCAGGGACGACGACCGGATGCGACTATTCGAGTCCCCTCGGGCAGGCGTCCAGCCGCTTCCAGATGGTAAAGGGCTGGCAACAGTTTGTTGCGCGACAGGTCGCCTGTGGCGCCGAAGATAACGATGGTACATGGCTCTTTCATAACTCCATCCATTACTGCGCGTAGAGGGGTATAAGCCCCTTACCAGTCGCTGTGAAAGAACGTTCCCCGTGGCGAATCGAGACGTTCGTACTGATGCGCACCGAATAAATCCCGTTGGGCCTGCAGCAGGTTAGCTGGCAACCGTGGACAGCGATAGCCGTCGTAAAAGGCGAGTCCTGCGGTCATGGCGGGCAGAGGGATAGCATAGCGGCTGCCGAGAACAATCGTCTGGCGCCACTGGGCTTCACTTTGGTTAAGGGCGTCTCTGAAAAAACTGTCCAGTAGCAGGTTGGCGAGTTTTGGCTGTTGGTCATAAGCACGGGCGATATCGTCAAGAAACAGACTGCGAATAATGCAGCCGCCTCGCCAGGTCAGAGCGATATCACGATAGTTAAGATCCCAGTTGTAAGTTTCTGCGGCAGCTTGCAAGAGCATGAAACCTTGGGCATAGGAGATGATTTTAGCAGCGTAGAGAGCATCGTGAACAGCGGTAATAACGTCCTGCTCAGACGCCTCGAGGCGTCCCCCGGAAGCCCCCAGTTGTTGCGCCGCAACTTGCCGTTCTTGGTGACGTGCCGAGAGGGCACGGGCAAAGACCGCCGCAGCGATGAGGGTCAATGGTACGCCGAGTTCCAGTGCGCTGGCCACGGTCCAGTTGCCAGTGCCCTTTTGGCCGGCGGCATCCAGAATCTTGTCGAGCAGGGGCTGGCCGTCCTTATCCTTGACCCCGAGTATCTGCCCGGTAATTTCGATCAGGTAAGAATCGAGAGGCCCTCGGTTCCAGTCCAGAAAAATTGTTTGTAACTGTGCTACCGGCAGGCCAAGACCGTCGTGTAGCAGCTGGTAGGCCTCGGTAATGAGCTGCATGTCGCCGTACTCGATGCCGTTATGGACCATCTTGACATAGTGGCCGGCGCCGCCTTCTCCCATCCAACGACAACAGGGTTCGCCCTTTACCTGCGCGGCAATGGCTTCAAAGATCGGTTGCAGTTCGGGCCAGGCGCTACGATGTCCACCCGGCATCAATGCCGGTCCATTTCGTGCCCCTTCCTCACCACCGGAGATGCCACAACCGACAAAACGCAGATCCTGCTCTTTGAACTGGCTGCAGCGCCGAGTCGTATCCTGATAATGGGAGTTGCCGCCGTCGATAACAATATCCCCTGCTGACAGCAGGGGAGTGATTTGATCAAGCAAGGCATCGACTGCCGCACCGGCTTTAACCATCAGCAGAACCTTGCGGGGCGGTTTGAGAGCGTCTACCAACTCTGTCAGAGAGCTGGTGCCGATGATGCTACTAGCGGCGGCAAAACGGCTCTTTTCCCCAATCTCGGCGTCAATCCGCGCCCTTGCGTGTGCGGCGTAAACAGCTACGCCTCCGTGCAAGCGCTTGATTTCCTTGACCTTGAGAAAAATTGCTTGTTTCCAATATGAAAACTGCGCTGTGTCCATCCATAGTTTCCGGATGGACACTAGTTACGGGGTAGTTTTTTTAGAGAGCAGCGTAGCTTCCCTCAATGAGGGTGCTCAGGTTTCCCGTTGCCGCCTTGGTCAGAAGATCCGTCAATTTCTCTGCACGCATCGGCTTAGCGAAGTAATAACCTTGCATGTCGTGACAACCATGTTGCCGCAAAAATTCCAGTTGGTCAATGGTTTCAACACCTTCGGCAATATGCTTGAGTCCTAGGCGAGAGGTCATAGCAATAATGGCTTGAACGATGGCGACATCATCAGGGTCCTCCGGGATGTCACAGACAAATTCCTGGGCGATCTTGATGCGATCGATGGGGACGTTCTTAAGATAGCTCAAGGACGAATAGCCGGTACCGAAATCGTCGATTGCGATCTGAATGCCCCGCTGCTGCAACTGTCCGAGGATCAGAGTCGCCGATTCTTTCTGTTCCATAAAAACGCTTTCGGTTATCTCCAATTCTAGCACCTGAGGAGACAGGCCTGTTTCCTTGAGAATTTTGTCGATGAACTCTACCAGGTTGGGTTGGCGAAGCTGACAGACGGATAAATTGACCGCCAGTCTCAGCGGTGACCGGTTCGCGCCCTGCCAGCGCACTGCCTGTTGGCAGGCCGTGCGCAGAATCCATTCACCCAGAGGGCAGATCAAACCGGTTTCTTCTGCAATAGGGATAAATTCGGAGGGAGGAATCAAACCGAGATTGTCACTCTGCCAACGCACCAGGGCTTCGACACCGACTATTTGGCCGGAGCACAAATTGACTTGTGGTTGATAAACCAGATAGAACTCATCCAGGCGCAGAGCCCGGCGCATGTTGGCTTCGAGTCGGTGACGGGCCATGGCTTTTTGCTGCATCTGTTTAGAGAAAAAATGGAAATCATTACGTCCGTCCTTTTTTGCTTCGTACATGGCAATATCGGCGTGCTTAAGAAGGGTTTCGCCGTCTTCTCCGTCGCGCGGAAAGAGCGCGATTCCGGCGCTGGCCGAGGTGAAGATCTCGTTTTCATTAAGCTCAAAGGGTTGCTCGGTCAAAAGATCCAATATCTTGTTCGCTACTTTGGCTGTGGCCAACTCGCTTTGCATGCCGGTTACCAGCAGGACGAACTCGTCGTCGCCCCAGCGGGCCAAGGTATCACATTTACGCAGGGTCGATTGCAGACGCCGAGCGACTTGTTGCAATAACAGGTCGCCTTTAGCATGGCCGAGGGTATCGTTGGTCTGTTTGAAATTATCCAGGTCCAATAGCAGCACTGCTGCATATTCCTCGCAGCGTCGGGCCTGGCTAAAGGCGAGTTCCATGTGATCAGCCAGCAGTGCTCGGTTGGGTAACCCGGTCAACTCATCAAAATACGCTTGGCGCTGCACTTCCCGTTCACTGTGAAGTTTGTCGGTGATATCGACGAATGAGCCAGTCAGGCACAGGGGGGTTCCATTCGGATCGGTGGCGACATGGGCTAGAACTTCGGCAGTGAACATGGAACCGTCCCGACGGCGGGAGCTGATTTCACCTTGCCAGGAACCCTTGCTTCCAAGCTGCTGAATCACCGCCTGTACCTCCTTTGGGTTTTGGTGAAAAAAGCTGAGGTCGCGGCCCTGAATGTCCTCTAGATGATCGTAGCCCCACAGGTCGAGAAAAGCGCGGTTGGCATAGGATAGATGCCCTTCAAGGTTTGCCATGGCGAAAGGGGTGATCGAGCTGTCGATGGAATATTTGGCCAGGTGCAGATCCTTCTGAGCCTGCTTCATGGCGGTGATGTCACGGTAGATTTTCAGTACTGTTGCCGGCGCTCCCTTTTCGTCGCGCAGAGCGACGTTTGCCGTACAGTGAAGATGATGTATGCGGCCCTGCGGGTCGGTAATGCAGGTCTGCTTCTCATGGACTTGGCCACCGGCAAAGGCTCGCAGCGCCGGACAGGGTCCGGGGCACGGTTCGCTGCGCTGGTGAAGGATCTCATGGCACTTTTTGCCGACCAACTGCTCGCCGTAGAGTCCTCTGGCGGGGACATTAGCCCAGAGGACCCTCCGCTGCTGGTCCAGCATACACATGGGGTCACTGATACTGCCCAGTATGGCTTTGAGAGTCCCTTTGCTCTGTCGCAGGGCTTTGTAGGCCCGTCTTCGTTGTAACAGGGAGGTCGTCAGCCACAAAGCCAGGCCGGCAAAACTCATGGCCATGGTCAGGGCGATGAACAACTGCCGGCGCTGAGCCGTATTCACAGCCGCCGGTTCGTTGAGCAGCCGGCTGCCCCGGGGCAATTGGTCCCTATTGATGCCGAAACGTTTCAGGGTCTGGTAATCGAACATGTAGCTGTTGGGGCTGGCTCGAGCTATCGGTATGTCCGTTACCTGTTCACCCTGCAGAATACGCAGGGCCAGTGCGGCGGCCGCTTCGCCTTGCTGCTCACCACTGACCACCAGCCCTCCAATAACCCCGGCCTTGATCTTGTCGTCGCCAAAGACGTAAACCGGCCCCTTGCTGTTGCCGCTGATCAGGGCATTGCTTTCGGCGACGGTATAGTACCGCCCTTCGGCTGCCTTAAAGAAATTGCAATTTAAAACAATGGTTTCCGCGGGCAGGGAGGTCAGGGCGTTTTGCAATTGCGAGGTGTTGAGGCCGACCAGTTCGATGAAATTGATACGATCACTAAAGCGTGGGACGATCGCGCGCAAGCGTTGCATATTGGCCAGAGCCGACGGGGTCAGGTCGCTGACCAGCGCGACGTGACGCGTGTTAGAGTGGAGGGCTAGAGCAATCTCCAATGTGCCAACATAGTCATTGGCTTCCACCACCCCGGTGAAGTTTTGGTGGCCGGCCAGCCGCCCGTCGTCGAAGTTATTGATGCCGCAAAACACCACGGGCACCTTGGGGAAGAGTTCGTCGCCGTAAGTCAGAAGAAAGTCGAGGGCATTGTCGTCTGAGCAAAGTATGACATCAAAGGTGCGTCCGGCGTACTTTTGATTGTAAAAGAGGCGCAGCTGCGGAAAGATTTGAGCGGGGGAGAGGCGTTTGGTGTCCATTTCTTCGATGAACAGTTCGGCGTCGGGAATTTCACGGGAAAGGACCCCTTCCATGGACGTGGCGATGTTGCGAGTCCACTCGTAGCCTTGGTGATAGGAGTGCAGCAGCAAAATATTTCGTTTGGCCAGGGCCTCTCCGGAAAAAAACAGCAGCGGCAACAGCAGACAAAAAACCCTTTTCACTCCATTTCCTTTCGCATTCCAGCATTAAGACGGGAACCCATAGGATACAATACTAGAGTATTTTAAGGATGTATCAAGGGGGCCCACCTTTGTTGGGAAATGCGATCAAGGGCGCGGCGTGTGGTTGTAGGGAAGGGCAGGTCCGGAGTGTGGTGCGAAATTCAGCAAATCAGATCAATTGCCCCTGATCCATAGCAATGATTTCACTGCCAAGCCGTTGCGGTTGATCAGGCATGTGGGTGGCTTGGATGATGGTGATACCCCGCTCGATCAGGGTCGGAACCAGCGCATCGAAAGTTTCGATACTCTTTTTATCCATATTGGAGGTTGGCTCGTCCATAAGTAACACCTTGGGCTGCAGTAGCAGGGCCCGGGCAATGGCCACCCGCTGCTGCTCTCCGCCCGAGAGTTCCCGGGCGATGCCGCGAATTTTTAGACCATAAGCGAGATTGTAGCGTACGCAACGGTGAAACAGGTAGGGCGACTGGTGAACCAAGGTGACCTGCTGGCGGACTTTCTGCAGCTGCCGTCTTTTCCAGGGGATCGCCTGCTCCTGGAAGAGCAAGGCGCCGTTTGTAGGCTTCATCAGCAGGGCCAGGATTTGCAGCAAAGTGCTCTTGCCGCAACCGTTGGGACCGACCAGGGAATAGATGCGTTTTGGCAGGAAGTCGAGTTCTTCGATATCGAGCACGACTTGACCGTTATAATTCTTTTGAATATTGCGGACCGACAGGATGGGCTTCACGGCTTACCTCTGCTGCAGCAGGTTGAGGAACAGATTGACCAGTAGTGCCACGGTCATGAGGAAAAGCCCGAGGGCCAGGCCGAAGGCGAATTCGCCTTTGCTGGTTTCCAGGGCGATGGCGGTGGTCATGGTGCGGGTATAGCCGCGAATGTTACCGCCAAGCATCATCGCCACACCAACCTCGGCGATTACCCGGCCGAAGCCGGCGATAATAGCCGCCATAGCACCGAAGCGAATCTCCTGTAATAATTGTAGGGAGCTCTGCAGGGAACTGGCGCCCAGGGTCAGGGCAGTGGGTATGATCCGTTTGTCGGCGGCGCTTAAGGCGCCCAGGGTATAGTTGGCGATGATCGGGGTGGCCAGAATCGTCTGGCCAATAACCATAACCCAAGGGGTAAAAAGCAGCCCCAAGCTGCCTAGAGGCCCCATGCGGCTAAAGAAGCCGTAACACACCAGGCCGACGACTACCGTAGGTAGGGCCATCAGGGTGTTGAGCAGGGTAATGACCATGCGCTTGCCAGGAAACTGGCAGGTGCCGATGATCAGTCCCGCCGGAACGCCGAGCAGGGACCCTATGATGATGGCAATGGTCGATACGTATAGCGAAGTCCAGATCGTCATGTAGACTTCAGGATCGTAGGAAAAGATCAGTTGCAGGGCCTGAATCAGCGAGTCGAGCAGAAAGTCCAAAGGGACGCTCCTTGCGGCTTAGAATAAATTACGGGAAAATCTTTTGACGCCGGTAATTGCAGGTCGATCATGGCTGACCTTTTAAGGGGGCTAAGGATATATAAACTGAGACATTAAAGTCAATACCGTTAAGCAATAATCTATATGTCGCGATTTTAACCTTTTCATTCAGATAGGGCCAGGATTACTTCAACGCCAGCCTGTGTGGCGGCCTGGGTAAAGCTGGCCGAATAAACTGACAGGGCAAGCAGAGGAGGTGCATTATGCTGGGTGCCATCGCCGGTGATATTATTGGTTCTCGTTTCGAGCGGAATAATCACAAGAGCAAGAGTTTTGAGCTGTTTACCGGCGACAGTTGTTTTACCGATGATTCGGTGTTGAGCGTGGCTTTGGCCGACAGCTTGTTGAGGGGCAGCTCTTTTGCTAGCAAGCTCAAAGAATATTTTTGCCGATACCCCCACGCGGGCTACGGTCGTCGCTTTCAGCAGTGGGCGGCGAGTGATCTCGAGTCAGCTTATGGGTCCTATGGTAACGGTTCGGCTATGCGGGTCAGTCCCGTAGGCTGGTATTTCAATGACCTGTCAACGGTACTCAGGGAGGCCCGCAATAGCGCCGCCGTTACTCACGACCATGCCGAAGGAATCAAAGGAGCCCAGGCTGTCGCCGCCGCCATTTTTCTGGCCCGCATCGGAGAAAACAAGGCGGATATTCGGCACTATATGGTGAAACAATTCGGTTACTGTTTCGACTTTACCCTCAACGAGATCCGGCCCACCTATCGATTTGATGTCACTTGCCAGGGCTCGGTGCCCCAGGCTCTGCAAGCCTTTTTCGAGGCCCACAATTTCGAGGATGCCATCCGTGGCGCCATCTCCATCGGTGGTGACAGTGATACCATCGCCTGCATCACAGGTGGCATCGCCGAAGCGTTTTATGGTGAGGTTCCTGCTGAGATAGCCGAACAGGTCTGGGGTCGTCTCGATGAACCGCTGACGGCAGTGGTCAGGGAGTTCTATTCAGCTCTGGCAAAAGGATAAACGGTAGTATTGTTTTTTTAAACGATTGGCGGATTCAACCGGCAAGTGCAACGGATGACTTGCCGAAGAATACCTCGTTAGGGGTTCGATAGCCAAGACACTTTCTTGGTCGATTATTCAGCCGTTCCATTGCGAATTGCATGTCCTCGTCAGTAACCGTCCTCAGGTCACAGGCTTTTGGAAAGTACTGACGGATCAGACCGTTCAGGTTTTCGTTTGTACCACGCTCCCATGATGCGTATGGATGAGCAAAGTAAAAGTCGGCACCCAAGGCTTTGGCAATGTCTTTGTG
>JABXKU010000140.1 GCA_013619105.1 Desulfuromonadales bacterium | reverse complement strand
ATTAAGAGCGTTGATCATCTCGCCTGCGATGATCCCTTGTTCGTCACCGAAGACCTCAAGTGCAATTCGAATAGTAGCGGCTATCATATCGGCTCGTTCGGCAATCTGTGCACCGCTGTATGGTGCGGCAGCAACATAGCCACTCGGCATCAGGATCGTTAGATCAGCTGCAATCACCCCGCGACCTGAAAGAAGTTGTAGGGCTTTAAGTAGATGACCGAGTTGTTCAATGGTGTGTTCACTTCCATCGGCCTTGCTCACCTCTGCCTCAATAGACAAATCGATCTCGTTCAACTTCTGTTTGAGTGGTCGCGCGGCTTGGAACCGATCGAGCAGGGCCAGAGCGTACTGTCCACCCTCAGCCGATTCCCAAACCTCGGCTATACGCACACCGGTCAGCAACCGGTCGGTACGGGTGATCAGGTCTGACTGCAGATCCTGCCGGTATTCCTGGCTTTCGGCTTCTCCGACACGGGACATCCAGAAAGCCTCGGAGCTGCTTTGCCGCGATTGCACCTGCACTGCGAAAGTCTTGGCAATTGCCGCACGGGCCCGATCCTCGGCGTCACTACGGGTCAGTGCATTCCCGACACCGACCAGATACTGATCCTCAGGATAGATCGTGCTATTGCCATCGACCCAATCGGGTATTGTCGGTGCACAACCGACCAATAGCAGCAAAACAAAAGCAAGGTATCCTTTACGCATGATGATAGCTCCTCTTTAAAAAGTAGAGGTTAGAATGTTCGTATAAAACCAAAACCAACCGGCGCGGCTGGCACAACCAATGTCAATTCCTGCGACCGCCCATCAATTTCAATATCAACCTGTTCTGTCCCCAATGCAACCGGGGCAACCACCAACTGAATCTCACGCGGCAAACCATTCCAACTGCGTAGATCAGCATTCTCCGTAATCATGTTAACGATCCTGAGTAACATACCGATTGGAGCATTACTGTCTTTATCAAGCCTTCGGGCTATCGTCTCTTTGGTGACCGCTCGGGCAATCGCTTTAACCAGCACCCGGGCGATTTCATCATTGAGGCTCTTAAAGGCGATACTCTCCAGATTTTCGACCATGACGGATCGATACTGCCGATCGTCACTGTTTAATGTCACATAGTTGACCCCGCCACCACAGGCAACGAATTCCAGCAGAGCCAGCTTGATCGGAAATCCTTGTCCGGACGGGAACAGCGCTTTTCGCTCCTGTTTGACCGGAATACGCCCGTTGTTAACCAGCACAACTGCGAAGGTTTCAAGCTGCTGGAGCTCAATACCGCGCTCCTTGGCAAGATTGCGAAACTCGTTACGTTCCTGCCATAAGGAAGAACGGTCGGCTGTCGTGACAAGCAATGACCAGAGAATATCAGGGATCGGAACTCCATAGATCTCACGGTTAGCCTGAAAACTATTCCAAGCGAGGCGATAGGCGATAAAGGCGTTATTGTCGTCGCCCTGCGCCTGATAGATCAGTCCGGTCAGCATTCGTAAAAACCCGTCTTCGCGAAATACTGTTTTCCCTTCGTAAAGATCGCTGAAGTATCGCAGTTTTTCGTCAACTTGCCGTGCTTCTACTCCGGCCTCTTCAAGCTCACCGAGAGCCAGATAATTGAGTGCCTTGTAGTAGTTGAGATAAACCGATTCATAGTCAGACCCAGCGTACGGTATCACTCCATCGTTGACTAGAAAGCTTAAAGCGCCGGCAGAGAGGCTTTTAGTATAGAGCTCCTCTGTCAGGCGGTCGGCCATCTCGAAATCAACATTACTCTCCTCATACGCCCCCTGCAAATGAAGCAAGGTGCCACGTTCCATCAGGTAAAGTAGTCGATCCTTATTGCTTTTGGCCAGGCTCGACGCGTCTAGATGAGCAACTGCGGCATCCGCTTGACCACTGCGACACAGATAGTAACTTTTATCCTGAATAGCGCGCGAACCAACACAGCCGGTGAGCCATCCGGTGACTATAACCAGTGCCAGCAACGACCGCAGGCGAGCCAAACGTATAGGGTGCCGAACAACCATCTACAGCCCTAGAAGCCGAAACTGTTGCGACTGACGGATTTCTTGATTTTCTTGTTTCCGAGCCAAACCTTGCGATTATTGCGCATATCGACTAGCTCCAGATCTACCTGGTAGAAAATAACCTTTTCACCTTTTTCCTGATCCATTATGGAGTTGATAGAGCCGATCAACATGAAATCTGCTCCAGCTTCCATTCCGGGAGCGTTGCGCATCTCTGGCGCAGCATTCAGGTCCTGGTCGAGCCGTTCACTCCGCACGTCGCTACGCTCCTCGGAGGAGGCGACGAAATTTGCCCGCCCTGAATTAACCAACGCACGCTCAAGGTCTTTGACGAACACCTCTGTCGCAATATGTTCCGATGACCGGTTCCGGATCGAACCGACAATAAGGTCCGGCTTTTTGCCGGAACGGATCGAATAATCCGATAGCCAGGGGTGATTAAGACAATCCTGTACCATCGCCTCAGAGACCATCTGGCTATCGGAATCGTTCCAGCGACCGGAAAGATCCTTCACTTCACCGATCTCCATCCTCTCAACCTTGGTGCTGCAACCGACCAACAGCAACAACACTGTCATCGGCAGCAACCATGCCACCCTTCTGCGCATTACTTGACCTCCTTCACTTGCTGGTCAAGATTTTTAAACGCCTGCTCGGCATGTTCATCGACATAACCTCGGAATTCCGGGTCAATCTCGCGCATATCTGAGATGGCCAGCTTCATAGCGGCCAGATCGGTAACGGCCAAAGCATAAACCGTATCCGTCTCCGGGTGTCGCCAGAATTCAATCACTTTGGCGCCACGAACGGTCACTTGGGTAAGACTCTTCAGAGTGTCGTCAATATGCTGCTCTTCGAGCGCTGCCCTGTCTTGACCAATGCCGGTAGCGACCTGGTAATCGCGGTAAAGGTCAGTGACATAACTGTGCAGTTGTCGGGCGATCTCTGCCCGGGCTCTTTGCTCGGCTGTCTCTCGTGACAATGACAAGCTCTGTACTCCGGTCACCGATCCGACACCGTAAAAGAAATTTTCACCGGCATCTTCGAAAGCGCCACTCCCATCGTTAACCCAGTCGGGCGCCCCCTCAACCAGTTCATGCTTGCCGGAACAGCCGACTGCCAACACCAGAACCAACAGAAGCAGCAACATCCAAACCTGTTTCAATCCTGCAGACCACATCGTAAGACTCCTTTCGTTTTCCATTTCGGCGTATGCCGACCATTAGCTCTTTGTATTTTCGCAAGTATACAGCAAAATTCGAGGTTCGGAATCGTTTCTAGACAGAGGGTTGAATGGGGGTGATAAATCAAAGGAATCAAAGGGGTCAAGCCTTTGTTTGCCCCTTGATGAACTTCAAGCCTATTTCGTCGACCCGCTTGAGTAGCTGTTTGTTTCGAACAAGCTGCTTTTCTGCCCTGGCAACAATACCACTTATAAGAACGACCTTTTTCTGATAGCAATCCTTTCAAAAGGATGACCCGGGTTATTTCAAAAACTCGATCTCTTCCAGCGTGGACATACGGCCGAGGACCGCGTTGCGATGGAGAAACCGGCCGAACCGCTATTTTAATCATTAAAAAGGGGCGGGATCAATCCCCGCCCTTTGCTTTATCTATTACTATTCAGCCTCAATCATCCTTCTGCCAACCCGAGGTTAACGATTCGGTCGATTACTGCATCGGCCAGCGCCTTGCCAACTTTTTCTAAGGCGAGAACCCGCGCCCGGGATTCGACCAGCGAACCTTCTCGAATAGTAGTCCGCATTGCATCGAGTGCCCGTCCATCCGGAAGAACGAACGTGGTCTGTACTGCCGCCACCGCCCAGCACCATGGATCGTTGGCCTTATACTCGTCAATACTCACCTCGGCGGAAATCGTCATTTCAACGTCAACACCATCAACCGTCTTAATGCCGATCTTATTAAGAG
>JABXKU010000139.1 GCA_013619105.1 Desulfuromonadales bacterium | reverse complement strand
CTTTATGACAACTTGGTTTCGCGCCCCTTCCGTGTTCTGACTGGCGACGTAGTTGCCGAAACCGCAGGATTTACCGCTGTAACCGCCATTGGTAACGGCAGAAAACTCGACCGCGCGAATGGCATCATCTCCGCGCCAGGCTCAAATTCTCATCCCTCTGAAATCGCATCCCAGGCCATTGGCATCATGGGACGGATCAGCAACAACAGGGCCGAGCAGAGTTACATTGACCTTGCTATGACCGGAATTGACCCGGGGGTAACCGGAGACAGGTGGACATCAGATTACGACAGCCGTGATGGGGCCGTTAAAGCTGGTGTGTCCCCTACCTTCGTTAAAAATGGCGTCCTGACGCTTCAGAATGTGGTGTCCTTTTATCACCCCGACAATGTCCCGGTAACCTCAAATGGCTACCGATCCATGCGGAATATCTCCATTCTCCAAAACATCATGTACAACATGAGGCTCAATTTTGAGCAGGAAAAATGGACCGGTATCAGCATCGTCCAGGATGTGGTCAAAGTCACCAACCCTGTGAACCGTGTTAAGGCCCGCGATACTGATGCAGTGATCGATGATCTTGTCGCACTCGCCAAGTCCTTCGAGTCGAAGGCCTGGATCTACACGGCAGACTTCACCCTTGACAAGCTCAAGGAAGCTGGCGCAGTTGTAATTCGTCCTGGGGCCACAGGCTTCGACAATATCTTTTCTATCATCCTTTCCGGCGAGGGTGGAATCATTGACACGGTGGTTGAGTTCGATACGTCCATCGCAATTCTGACATCATAAGGGGGATCCATGTCTGATACAACTGGATCGATCAAGAAAGTTACTCTGGATGGTGTGACCTTCGACGTGTTTGCCGACACCAACATTTCTGAGACCGGCAGCGCGTTTGAAAACTCATCCATTCCAACATCTGGGCGGAATCTGCGCAAGATGGTGGGCCGCCCTGAGAACAGAGAAGGCGTAGTGCTGGCCTGCAATGGCTTCGAGAGGGGCGTCCTTAAGGGGTTGGCGGACGGAGTGGCAGATTTTCCAATGTCCTATGAAACCGCCGGCGGCGATGTTTACCGGGCCGCTGGTTGGATTGAGTTTGAGAATCGGGAGACAGAAGAATCCCGTGCCACAATCCAGATGCACCCACGCGACACATGGACTGAATTTGTCGCTTAACCATTAAAACCAGGGGGTTTTAAAAATGTCAGAGAAAGCGAGCAAGTACAAACTTTCACCGGAAGTGGCACGGGCACAAGTCGACGTTCTCCTCGACCATTATGACTTTGAGGTTGAAGATCTTCCTGAGGCCCAGCAAGCAGTCCTTGACTCATGCATTGCAAGGTTGGTAAAGGCAGTGAGAATGGGACGCCTGCAGATCACAAAAAGTGATACTGGGGTCAAGGTGGTCCAGACCCTCAAGCGAGCAACGGACAGTAACGGTGGCATTGAATATGCCGAACTTACCGGAAAGGCCAGGGCAGCAATGGGTCCAATCGGAGACAACGAATACGTAAAGATTTACCGCCTCCTCGGCTCTTTGTCTGGCCTTGGAGAAGCGGGCATCACCATGCTCAAAGGGGCGGACATCTCCGTGGCCGAAAGTCTTGGTTTTATTTTTTTGCAAGTGTAGATCGCATGCACCAGTGGATGGGGAACCTGTTTTACAGGCGGGTTCCTCCGTCCGAAATAAGCGCCATGCCGTATGTTGAGATGAAATATTGGAATGAATGGCATGAGATAATGGCAAAAGAAACCGGGGTGGAATAAATGCCAGATTACGCAGTATCGACCGCGTTTACCGCGCAAGATAAATTTTCCAAGCAATTCATGAGGATGGAAAAAAGCGCTGGCAAGTTCGGTCGCACTGCCACCTCCTCTTTTGGCAAAGCCTCGCGGGCCGGTATCGGACTCAAGAGCGTCATGGGTGGGATCCTGGCCGCCGGGGCCGTACAGCGCGGGATTGGTCTGATGAATCAGGGCATGGGCTCCGTTGTCCGGCAGTTCGTTGAGTTTGACGATGCCATCATGGCTGCCGGGGCCAGATTCACTGATATCGGACCTAACGCCAAAAACTTCCAAGGCCAGCTTGAGGCAATCAAAAAGTCTGCCCGCGATGCCGGGGCCACCACAGAATTTACAGCGGCACAGGCCGCTGGTGCTCTTGATTTTCTCGCGAGGGCAGGATTTACATCAGCAGATGCAATGGGATCCCTTGGGTCTATGATCAACCTTGCAACTGCTACAGGGGAGGACTTCAACCGGGTGGCTGACATATCCTCCGACCTTCTCGGGGCGTTCGGCGCTGGATTTGACAAAAATATTTCCAAAGTCGAAAAACTAAACCGGCTAAATGATGTGCTCGTCAAGACTACCAACTCGGCCAACGTGACCGTAGAAAACATGTTTGATACGATGAAGCAAGTTGGGCCTGTAGCTACAGGAGTCCTTGGCGCATCGCTCGAAGAAGTGGCAGCCCTGACTGGTGTGCTCGGCAACTCTGGTATTAAGGGTAGCGACGCCATGACGGCCCTGAAGAATGCATATCTGAGGCTCGCGGCACCGGTTGGTGAGGGTGCGGACATTCTTAAAAAATTGAATATTACCCTTGACGATGGAGAGGGCGGCGCCAGGAAGATGACTGACGTCATGGCCGAAATGGGCACCAAGCTAAAAGACCTCGGTGCTATTCCAGGGGCCGAAATACTGGACGCTGTTTTTGGCAAAAGGGCCATCGCCGGCGGCAAAAATATTATCGACAACATCGCAAACATAAATGCGTTTGAGCAGTCCCTCTTGAGCGCAGCAGGAACATCACAGAAAACGGCTGAAATCATGCGAAAATCATGGGGCAATCGGCTCAAGTCATTGGGGTCTGCCGCCACTGAGCTTGGTTTTAAATTCCTTGACGCATTCAGCGTTGATGGAAAATCAGGAATCGAGTCCCTTACGGCATCCCTGCGAGCCTTCGACATGAAGCCCATCATCGATGGCATGAAAACGTTTATCGGTACCATTCAGTTTTTACACAATATGCTCAAGCCTTTTTATGGTTCCATTTTGATTGTGGTCGGCGGCCTGACTGCCTACAGCGTAATCATGAAAACCATCATGGCGCTACAGGCGGCCAAGGCCTTTTTTACTTTTATCAGTGTACTCAGGGCCGTCACAGGAGCCCAGACGCTCTTAAACCTGGCAATGATAGCCAACCCTATCGGCGCGGTAGTCGCAGGCATCACGGCGGCCATTGCCATCGGGTATTTACTTGTTAAAAACTGGGACTTGGTGAAGCAATCTTTTCAAGCTATGTCAGATGCAATTCTTGGCAACAGATTTTTCACCGGCATGGCCCTTCTCTTCGCGCCATGGTTCGCCATTCCGGCTTTGATCATAAAGCATTGGGAGCCGATCAGGGCCTTCTTTGATGACTTGGCCCAAAAGGCCGAGGCGGTGGCGAATATATTCGGGGCTCAACAAGAGTCACAGGTCCAGGCGAGCACAGGCATCCAGGGAATGAGGGGGATGCGCGGCGTCGTTCCACCCAATCGGCAAGAAGAGCAGGCAAGGCGCAGCACTTTCTCTGGCCGCATTGACATCGGCGGGGCACCAGAGGGTACCACAGTCGAATCGGCATCAACCGGCGGCGCCGGAATTGATATGGCATTATTGGGGGCTAACTGATGACATGGATCGAACGGCTCAGGCCGACCATAAAACTGACAGCTCCAGACGGTGACTTTTTTGAGGCGGCATGGATTGGGAACCCTCGAAGAAAGGCGAAGAAGCTTGGAATTTTCAGCTATCCTCATGTGAATGGGTCAAAGGTGCAGGATCTCGGGATGACCGGTGAAAGCTATCCTTTGACAATATTATTCGAGGGACCAGAGAGTGACATAGAGGCGCAACGATTTTACAGCGCGTGCGACCAGAAAGGGCCATGGCAAATCGTCCATCCAGTAGATGGGTCGAAAGCTCTTCGGCTGGTTTCTATTGAGGAAGACATGCAGCCTGTAA
>JABXKU010000138.1 GCA_013619105.1 Desulfuromonadales bacterium | reverse complement strand
TTTTACGGGCGGGCAAAAACTCGCTGCGCTCAAACATTTCCCCGCCTGATCGCAAAACGTCCACTTCGCTTCGGCTGCGTCACAGGGGATGGAGGGGCGAAAGCTTATGATTTAAGATTTTCACCCCCTGAGAGTGCCGCCGAACACAGGTATTTTAATCCGGAAAAGAAAGACGTCTGAGCGAAGCGAATCTCGTCTTTCCCGGATTAAAATACCAGAGTGAGGGTACCCGCCGCAGGCGGGCCAACGGGGTGCGACCTTCTTTTGGTTACTTTTCTTGGTCGTCAAGAAAAGTAACGCGCCTGGCCGGGCAAGACCGGCCGATTGAACGATTTGCTCGTTGCAGTATCTTTATCTCTACTGCACAAACTTCAAGACCTCAGAGTTACGCCCCCGCCGAGCTCCCACTACCCTCCAGCACCGCCAACAATTCATCATCCTCCACCTCACCGCGCAGCACCAAATCGCGAATAGTCAGCGACAACTCAACCAACTCATCCTGACGATCCTTGTAGTCACTACTAGCCTCCACCAAATCCTGCAATACCTCCCGCTCGATATCCGCCAAGCTTTTACCGACACCCTCACCGCCGGTGCCGCGACTAACCAGGGACAGCTGATTGCGAATTTCGACGTGCAGCGGCTGACAGACCTCATCCAACACCGCGCGCAGTCTCTCCCGCCCCAATTCAAAGGGGTGAAAGGCCACCTTGCCGGTGAGCTTGAGGTCGATGAGAGGTTGGCGATCTTCGCTGGTGTTCTCAGGAGAGCTACCCAAGGTGGCCACCAACCGTTCCCGAAAGGTCTCCAGGGCCTGATCCGCATCGGTCGCGCCGTCTAGATCGATTACCACCGCCTGCATGGGCCGGGGGTCGGTAGGGCGAAACTGGTGTTGAAAGCATCCCCCCTCGGCAGTGACCAGATAATAACCCTTATCGTACTTCTGCTCGCCGAAATTGACCCGCTCTGGGGAACCGGGATTAAACCCGTAGGGTCGTCCATCTGGAGTCTGGACAATATACGGCTTATGGCCGTGTCCGAGAGCCACATAACCAAATCGATCTGCCAGAGGCAGGGCTTCTTCCGGCTTCATGTTGCCGATTTCTACCGGCGAAAAACTCCAGATACCGACATGAAACAGCAACAGATTATGATCGGTGGTTACCGCTTCGCAGATACGCGAGACATGGGATCCGGCTTGAGCCCCGATATAGCCGAGACCGTAGATATGCAGATCACCGATGAGCAGATGCCCCCCGGCGCCCTTCTCTTCGTCGAAAGGTTCGAAATAATACCCGCCATCCTCGGTCCGGGACGGTCGCAGCAAACGGAGATAACCCATCTGCGACAAAGCTTCCATCCAGGAGATACTGTCCCGGCGATGAATCCAGTCGTGATTGCCTTCAACGGCGACACAGGGAATACCAACATCCTTGAGGGGCTGCAGAATTTCGATAGTACGGGCAAAGGTTTGCGGCAAGATCTGACCGGTGTGAAACAGATCCCCGGCAATCAGCACACAATCGACCTGTTCGGCCAAAGCATCGGCAACGATGGTAGCTAGTGTACGGAAAAAATCATTGTACCGGAGTTGCTCGCTGCCGGAATGGCGATAGGTTTTGCCGAGGTGAATATCGCCAGTATGGATAAAACGCACAGCCATGGCCGGAACTCCGTAGCATAAATTGGGAAACAAACAGGAACAAAACCAGGGAAGAGGGGTCAATCGCCAGCTGTCAGCGACGTCACATCTGGAGTGGGTGGCACAGGGGGGGAAACAAAGCTGCGTTCAAAGAGCGCCGCGACTTCACGTGCCGGCAGGGGCTTGCTGAACAGAAAACCCTGCACTTGAGCACAATCCTTCTGCTGTAAAAACTGCAACTGCTCTTCTGTTTCTACCCCTTCGGCCACGACCCCCAGCCCCATAGTTCGGCCCAGGGCAATGACTGAACTGATCAAGGCAGCATCGCTCGCATTGGTGGTCACTTCACGAATAAAGCAACGGTCGATCTTAAGCTTGGATAGGGGCAGCCGCTGCAGGCTACTTAAAGAGGAATACCCTGTGCCGAAATCGTCCATGGCCAAAGAAATCCCCCGCTGCTGAAAAATACTCAGAATCCGCACAGCCTCTTGAACATTGTCCATAACCGCGCTTTCGGTGATTTCGAGCTCCAGCAGTTGCGGGTCGAAACCGCTTTCCTCGAGAATGCCCTCCACCATGTCGACGAAATCGGGCTGGCGAATCTGCCAGGTTGAAATATTCACGGCCACCCTCACCGGCGGTAGCCCAGCCTGCTGCCAGAGCTGCCCCTGAATACAGGCGGCCCTGAGGACCCATTCGCCGATGGAAACGATCAGGCCGGTCTCTTCGGCCAAGGGAATAAAATCCCCCGGCGAAATCATGCCGCGCACGCTATGCTGCCAACGCACCAACGCCTCCACCCCGACCAGGCGTCCAGAAACCAGATCGATCTGTGGCTGGTAGTGCAACAGCAATTCATGGCGGTCGACGGCCTGCCGCAGATCGTTTTCCAGGAACAATCGTTCCTCAGCCAGATCGTCGTCGGCGGCGGATAAGAAACTGAAACAGTCGCCGCCTTTGTTTTTGGCCTGATGCATGGCCCGGTCGGCCTTGCGCATTAGGCTGCTGACATCCTCGCCATTTTGGGGAAAAAGGCTGATGCCGATACTGGCGGTAAGAAACAGCTGATGCTCCCGCAAGCTGATCGGCTGAACCACCAGCGAGAGGACCTTTTTGGCCACCGTAACCACGTCCGCCTGTGAGGCGATATTTTCCAGCACGATGACGAACTCGTCGCCACCGATGCGGGCCAGGGTGTCGACCTCACGCAGACCATTACGCAGCTGACAGGCAACCTTCCACAGCACCTGGTCACCCATATCGTGGCCTAAGGAGTCGTTAAAGTTCTTGAAACGATCGAGGTCGATGATAAGCAGAGCGAGCTGACTGCCAAACCGTCGGGCACGGGCCAGGGCATGTTCAAGGCGATCCTGAAACAGAGCCCGATTCGGCAGGTCGGTCAAAGTATCGTGGTAGGCAAGATAGTTGAGGCGGGCTTCGTTCTGGCGCAGGGTTTCTTCGGTCTGCACCCGGTCGCTGATGTCGACGATACTGCCGCGAAGGCCAGTTACCTGCCCCTGCGAGGACATGGCATCGGCGGATATGAGGGCAGGCAGGGTCGAACCGTCCTTTTTGCGCACCGTGAACTGACTGTTCACCAGCCGCTGCCCGGTCATTACCTGCAGAAAGACCTCTTGCAGATGATCGGCTTCTTCAACAGCAAACAGCTGGGACAACAGAAGGCCACCGGCCAGATCTTCAGCACTGTATCCGCTCAAATCGAGAGCACAGCGATTCCAGAATACCACTCTGCCGGCGCAATCCGTTTCAAAAACGCTCTGTGGCAGTAAGTCGACGGTCTCTCGAAACCGCCTTTCGCTCTCTTTCAGGGCGGTAACGGCCTCATGCCGTCGCGAGCTTTCTTGATGCAGGACCTGCCTGCTGCGGCGACTGCGGCGCAAAATCGACAGGAACAGCGCCACCACCAGAAACAGCAGTGCCGTCACCAGCCAAACCAACAAGCGATAGTGATCGAGCTCCTGCTGCCCGCCTGCAGCACTGGCCGGCAACGCTGTCGTCAGCGACAAGCCGAACAGAAACAATATCCCTATGAGTTTGGATCGAATCACTCTGATTATCCATCCATTCCGTCTGGCAGACAATTCCTAGCCGACAACTACGGCGATAAAAACTCCCCAGGAACCTCTTAAGGCAAATCGAGACCGGTGCGACAAGACGGACAACGCACCCGTTTTCCAGCCAACTTTTCAGGGTAGGCCAGCTTGTAATTGCAGGACAAACACCGCACCATACTGACACCAGGGCGAGCCGGATCCCCCTCCAGGCTGACCACTCCCGAGGGGACCTCTTCAACAGCAGCAGGCTCTTCAACAGCAGCAGGCTCTTCAACAGCAGCAGGCTCTTCAACAGCAGCAGGCTCTTCAACAGCAGCAGGCTCTTCAAC
>JABXKU010000056.1 GCA_013619105.1 Desulfuromonadales bacterium | reverse complement strand
GACACAGACTCTTCAGCTATACATCGCTAGTGCATTCGACGAGAAAGTCATAGCACTTATCCATGATCTCTTTATCGGCACGGCATTTCATTGCGGCCCGCGGATGCTGGTTTAAATATCCACCAATTCCGTAGATATCATTGAAACCCCATTCGATCTCCTCACGGAGAGGCACGAAGAGTTCTTGGATGGTTTTGTAGAGCGGGGCGACGTCAAATTTAGGATTCTTCAGAAAATTGAGCAGCAACTCCAGGTTGCAGTTGCCAGCGCCACGGCCAATGCCGTTTATGGTGGCGTCCAGCAAATTTACTCCATCAATGATGGCCTGTTGAGTATTTGAAAAAGCGAGCTGCTGGTTGTTGTGGGCATGGAATCCCAACTCCTTGTTGGGGCAGTGCTCTTTGTACAGACTCAGATAATCGGTCACATGCTCTGAGTAGTAAGCTCCGTAACTGTCAACCAGGTAGAGATAATCCACCTCATCAGCCTTGCTGACTTCCTCCAGTGCTTCGATAAGATCGGTACGAATAGCAGCGGAAGGAGCCATGATATTGATGGTTGTCTGGTAACCGAGATCCTTGCTGCGCTTGGCCATATCTATAGCCTTGTCGGTATCTGCGACATAGCAGGCGGTACGAACCATATCGATAGGACTTTGATCCGCCGGCTGAAGCGCATTGATATCCACGCGCCCAACATCAAACATCACTGCAATTAGCGGCCGGTAGTCACTCTCGTGGGAATCAATGACCATCTTGAGATCATCATCATCACAGAAATTCCATTTTCCGTATTTTTCTCTGGTATATTCATCGCTTACAGCTAACTTCTTGCCGAGTTCAATGATATCCACCCCGGAGTCGCATGCAGCGCGGTAGACGCCCTTCACCAGTTCGTCTGAAAACTGGTAATTATTGATCAGGCCGCCGTCTCTAATGGTGCAATCCAGTACTTTAATTTCTTTACGGAACATGAACTAACCCCTTCATTTATCGCGTAATAATCGTCAGATAACCCGAAGCGCTATAGATTATATGCTTAAGAAAAATATCGCAAGAAAAACACTTTGCGAACAACAATCGTCTACGTAATATTCGTCGTTAAACTGCGGGGTGAAGCCGTTTATCCGCAGGTGGGTAAAGTTTGTGGGGGGGGGCCTCCAATGACAAAAAGCGAACCCGCTATGATGGCGGATCCGCTTCAGAGCCAAAAGTGCTCGTTTTTTATTTACTTGTTCAGAATGCGCTTTTCAGCAGGACAAACCGAGCGACAAAGGTGGCTTTTCCGCATGATGCCAGCGCTCAATGCAGTAGCCCTGAATGACGAACAAATCTACCTTGTCATCGTTGTCGATTCGGCCCTTCATATGGTTACTGAGAACCTGCACCAACTGCTCGGTATCGTTTTCATGGGAAAAGCGGCTAACGATGTGGCTAAAGCTGTAATACTCGTCGAAGATACTGACCACAACCCGGTTGACCTGTTCAACGTTAGCCGAATGACTGTAGATCGCCTCGTTCTGCTCGTACTCGGCGCTGTGTACCCACAAACAGGGGGCGGGTTCCTCGATCTTCAAGCCGTGCTTGGTAGTCATCAGGTACTCCCAAAGCTTGAAGTTTTCCATCTCGACCAAACGCAACCGACCGTCGCCAGTTGAATTGCGCGTCACACAACGCACCAATTTTTGAGACTGGTGGAATTCTCGCCGAGATGCTACCAATTCCGACGCCGTTTCCGTTGAAGAATCATACCGTTTCGTCATCAGTTTAACCCTCAGCATCGTCTTTGTGCTTAATTAGAAGGGACCGCAAGAAATTGCTTTTCGGGTAGGTTTCGCAGGCGCTCGAAATTTTTGACCTGCGGAGCCCACATTCATGCCAGCAAATTTACCATCCCTTCATTAGGTCGGTCAATGGGAAACACTTATGCCCGGCCCCGATCCTTGGCCAGAAAGCGCCCCAATCCTTTAAAACCAAACTCGTAAAGGGCGGCAAGGGCATACCCTTCAGATCAATTCAACGTTATGTACGGAACTTCGTCACAACCCCAGCCAGCATCAAACGGCTCATCCAAATACGCGCAAGTCATCGCGCCTCCAAAGAAGGACCAACCTCTAAACCGTTTAAAAACTTCAAGCCTGTTAGTTGCTTCCGATCGATGTTTTCAAACTCTGGGCATAGCCAGCGACTCTTTGTTCGTTCTGCTCCCGCTGATCGGAGCGCCGGCCCAATAAAAAGAAAGGCTTTGCCTCTTTAATAAAAAAAGCGGCTCCGCTATTAATTGCGAGGCCGCTTTGGTTGATTTTCTATTGCCAGACTTAGCTTATTACAGGGCACCCTGCAGCAAGCTCTCCAGCTGACTCTTGGGCACTGCGCCGACGACCTGATCGACCACCTCACCGCCCTTGAACAGAATCAGAGTCGGAATGCCGCGCACCCCATACTGACCGGGGATAGCAGGATTTTCGTCGACATTCACCTTACAGACCTTGACTTTGCCGTCAAAGGCTTCAGCCAATTCATCAATAAGGGGAGCGATCGCCTTACAGGGAGCGCACCAGGAAGCCCAGAAATCGACCAGTACAGGCATATCGGCCTTGAGTACTTCGTTTTCAAAATCAGCATCGGAAAGCTGGATAACTTTATCACCGGCCATGATCTTTTCTCCTTTTGACTATATTGGACTTTATCTATTCACTACACATGGTTTGCAGGTTATCATAGAACACCATAAGTAAAAAGCAAGATTTAATTCGCCCCCACACAGCAACCAGAGCTTGACAGAGGGCTCGCCGGTCCCTATCATTTTCACAAATCTTTCCAAGAGGTTGTCTAACATGCTGCAGGAACGCGTCGCACTATCCCTGAGGGAACATACCCGAATTCTGGAAGAAACCTTTCTCATGCAGGCCGGCCACCTGGCCAGCTTTGCCGAAAGTGTGGTGGCAACGTTCAATCAGGGGGGCCGTCTGCTGATCATCGGAAACGGGCCACTGGGAGCCGTAGCCGACCTCATGGCGAACCTTTTTCTCCATCGACTATCCTTGGAGCGCCCGCCCCTGCCGGCCCTATCCCTGAGCCAGAACACCACCTTCGCCTCATCTTTGGCCCGGGATAACCAAGACAACCAATTTTTTTCCCGGCAACTGCGGGTCATGGCAACAGAGCAGGACATTGTCCTCGCCCTGTGTGACCAGGGCCGCAACGACACCCTCCTCGAAGGCTTGGCCGAGGCAGCTCAACTCGGCTGCACTACCGCGGCTACGCACAGTAAAGAAGAATTCCCCGGCGAGCAGCCTGACTTTCTGTTTCGCATCGCTACCGATTCACCTCCACGCACGGTAGAAGCCACGGTATTCTTTGCCCATCTACTCGGTGAGCTGGTAGAAAAATCCCTGTTCGGCATATAAAAAAGCCGCGAAGCGCCTTTTATCTATTCCATCAGGAATCTTTGGCTATGGCTGACTATCCGCTAAACATAGAGTTAACCGACCGACTTTGCGTAGTGGTCGGCGCTGGAACTGTCGGTCGGCGCAAGGTTGCGGGGCTGCTAGCCGCCGGCGCCCGAGTACGACTCATCGATCCGCAGCCGCCCGCCTTTGAACTGGCGGACCGTATCGAGATCGTTGCCCGATGCTACCGAGCCACTGATTTGAACCATGCCTTTCTGGTCTTTGCCGCCACCGGCAATGGCGAACTCGACCGTGCCATCGCTACCGAAGCACGCCGCCATGGCGCTTTAGTCAACCTTCCCGGCGAGCCCGCCGCTGGCGACTTCACCCTGCCGTCCGTGCTGCGACGGGGCGATTTGACGGTCAGCGTCTCCACCGCCGGCCGCAGTCCGGCTTTGGCGGCCTTGCTTAAGGAACAACTGAACGAATGGCTACCCTGCCACTGGGCAACGGTACTAAAAATCCTCGCCGCGATCCGTGACAAACACTTGGCAGAACCGGGTCGCAGCGCCTATAATCGACAAGCAATCGACAAGCTGCTCAAAGCCGACCTGGCCGACCTGGTCGCCGCCGGCAAGGCGGAGGCCATTAACGGCTTACTAAAAGAGACACTGGGCAACGGCTATACCTTAGGGGGATTAGCCATCGACCTACCATCTAAACCATTGTGAATATCATGAGCATCTTGCTGTTTAAAATCACCTTGCTGAGCTATCTGGCCGCCTCTTGCGGCTATCTGGTCTATATCGCCAGCGGCCGATGCACGGCAGAAAAAATTGGGCGTTGGCTGATACGGGGAGGTTTTGTCCTGCACTGCGCTACCCTGGCCTTGCGATTTTTTGAAGCGGGCTACACGCCAGTGGCCAACCTGCATGAATCGCTGTCATTTTTCGCCTGGTGTATTACCGGCATCTTTCTGCTCTTTGATCTCCGGTACGGTCTGGCGGTATTGGGTGCCTTCCTCTCACCCTTGGCCCTGCTATTGATGGTCATCGGTAATGCCGTTCCTCAACAACTAGCCCAACCAAGTCCGATACTCGACAGCTGGTGGTTTCCGCTTCATGTCAGCCTGGCCTTTCTCGGCAACGCATTCTTTGCCATAGCCTTCATCGCTGGGGTGATGTATCTATTGCAAGAGCGGATGCTAAAGAGTAAGCGCCTGTCGGCTCTCTTCTTTCGTCTACCCTCTCTCGACACCCTCGACACCCTCAACTACCGCTGTCTGACCTGGGGTTTTCCCCTCATGACCATGGGCATCATCAGCGGCGCCGCCTGGGCCAATTCGACTTGGGGCAGCTACTGGCGCTGGGACCCCAAAGAGACCTGGGCGCTGATTAGCTGGTTTGTCTACGCCGCCCTGCTGCATGGTCGTCTGGCCATCGGCTGGCGCGGTCGACGCGCCGCCCTGTTGGCCATCATCGGTTTTCTCTGTCTGCTCTTTACCTTCCTTGGGGTCAATCTGCTGTTGTCGGGTCTGCACAGCTTTGAAGCCCTGAGCGGCCGTTAAGGCGGTATTGTCCTTATGCAAATCGTCGCCGTCGGCTTGAATCATAAATCCGCCCCAGTGTCCATTCGCGAGCAGATCGCCTTCGCTCCAGAGCGGCAAGAAGAGGCGCTGCGGCAGTTGGTCGCCTCCCCGGAGATTCTTGAGGGGTTGTTGCTATCGACCTGCAATCGAGTTGAGCTCTATGCCTGCAGCCACGATGGTCCCGCCGCTGCCAGCCGCTTAAAATCCTTTCTCGCAGAATTTCACGGTGTTTCCGAAGAGAGCCTGACGACCCATCTCTACGAGTTTCATTCTGAACAAGCGATCCGCCATCTATTTAGGGTGGCATCGAGCCTTGACTCGATGGTTATCGGCGAACCGCAGATCCTCGGCCAATTAAAGGACGCCTTCGCGGTCGCCGAAGGTTGCCGTAGCGTCGGCTTGATTCTCACCCGCTTGCTGCACAAGACCTTTTCTGTGGCCAAGCGGGTACGCAGCGAGACGACCATCGCCTGTCAGGCCGTGTCTATCAGCTATTCGGCGGTTGAACTGGCACGGAAGATCTTCGGCTCCCTGCAGGATCGCTCGGTAATGATCATTGGCGCCGGCGAAATGTGCGAACTGGCAGCCCGCCACCTGGTCAATCACAAGACGGCCGGCCTGCTGGTCGCCAACCGCACTTTCGAAAGGGCCTTGGAACTGGCCAAGAAATTCGACGGTCGTGCGGTCCCCTTCAATGATTTTCCCGACTATCTGGCCCAGGCCGATATCGTACTGGCATCTACTGCCGCCACCGGCTACCTGCTGACCCGCAGCCAGGTGGAAAAGGTCATTCGTCAGCGCAAGAACCGGCCCATGTTCTTTATCGACATCGCCGTGCCACGCAATATCGAACCGGCGGTAAATGAAGTCAACAATGCTTATCTGTACGATATCGACGATTTGCAAAATGTGATTGATGCCAATGTTAAGGAGCGCGGCAAGGCGGCCGACAAAGCCGAGGCCATCATCGATCAGGAGATCGGCCGCTTTCAGCGTTGGTTGAGCGATCTGGAACTGACACCGACCATTCGCGATCTGCAGCAGCAACTCGAAAGAGTCCGGCAGCAGGAGATGGACAAGACTTTTGGTCAGTTGCAAACCCTCGGCCCTGAGGAACGACAGGCCATCGACGCCTGTACCGGGGCCATCATCAAAAAAATTCTACACCGACCGATCGCCATCCTCAAAGAGCGCCGCCACGACATGTCCGGCGAACAATACCTTGATGCCGTGCGCATGTTATTCGGGCTGGATGGTGAAACCGAAGACAAGGATCAGGGTTAAACATCTACCTGCAAGCCACTGCAAGGAATCTTAAAATATGAGTCAACAACGATTACGCATCGGCACCCGCGCCAGCCGCCTGGCCCTGTGGCAGGCCGAATGGGTAAAGAGCAGCCTGCAACAGCTTTATCCGGGGCTGCAGGTGGAATTGACTAAAATTCAAACCGAGGGGGATCGCATCCTCGATGTGCCCCTGGCCAAGATCGGCGGCAAAGGACTATTCGTCAAGGAAATCGAAGAGGCGCTACTCGACGGGCGCATCGACCTCGCCGTCCATTCCATGAAGGACGTGCCGACCCTTCTGCCTCCGGGGCTAGAGATGCGCTGCATCACCGAACGGGCCGACCCCCGCGATTGTCTGGTGCTGGCCTGCACCAGTAACAGCTTAGCCGACCTGCCCCAAGGAGCCCGCATCGGCACGTCATCCTTGCGGCGACGGGCCCAACTACTGCACAAACGGCCCGATCTGCGCATCAGCGACATGCGTGGCAATGTCGACACCCGACTGCGCAAAATGCAGGAAGAAGGCCTGGACGGCATCGTGCTGGCCGCTGCCGGCCTTAAACGGCTTGGCTACGAGAAGCGCATCGGCCTGTATCTGGAACCGACCGATTGCCTGCCGGCCATCGCCCAGGGTGCTCTGGGCCTCGAATGCCGCATCGGCGATGAGGCTACCCATGCACTGCTCGCGCCCCTGAACCACCCGGAGACGGCCACAACGGTAGCGGCCGAACGGGCCTTTCTGGCCCGGCTTGAAGGGGGCTGCCAGGTGCCGATCGCGGGCTACGCTCAGCTAATTGACGGCCGCCTCGAACTAAGCGGCCTAGTAGCCCGCATCGACGGCAGCGAGATCCTCAAGGAGAGCCTGAGCTGTCCGCCGGCCGAAGCGGAAGAAGTTGGCAGAGCGCTGGCCGACATCCTTCTGCGCTGCGGTGCGGATCGAATTCTAGGAGAACTCTACGACCAGGCCAATGCTTGACAACAACTTCGGAAAAAGACTAACGCTCACCGAACCATAAGGAAAACCATTTGAAACAAGGTATTGTCTATCTCATAGGCGCCGGTCCCGGCGATCCAGGCCTGATTACCGTCAAAGGGCGCGACTGTCTGCGCCGGGCCGAGGTAGTGGTCTACGACTATCTAGCCAATCCAGCTCTGCTGGCCGAAGCACCGCCGGAAGCCGAGCGCATCTTTGTCGGTAAAACCCGTGGCCAGCACCATACGCCCCAGCCGCAAATCAACGCTCTGCTGGTAGAGCGGGCGCAGCGGGGGCAAATTGTAGCCCGACTCAAAGGCGGCGATCCCTATGTCTTTGGACGGGGTGGCGAAGAAGCCGAAGAGCTGGTAACCGCCGGGGTAGCTTTTGAAGTGGTGCCGGGCATCAGCGCAGGCTTCGCTGCGGCGGCCTACGCCGGCATTCCCCTGACCCATCGGGACTTCACCACCAGCCTGGGGCTGGTCACCGGCCACGAAAATCCGCTAAAAAAGGTCTCCAACCTCGACTGGCAGAAGTTGTCCACCGGGGTGGGCACCCTGGTCTTTTATATGGGCATGACTAATTTGGCCCTCATCGCCGAACAACTTACGGCCAACGGCCGCGACCCACAGACGCCGGTAGCGGTCATCCGCTGGGGCACCACCCCCCAACAGCAGACGGTCACAGCGACTCTGGCCGACGTAGTCCAAAAGGTTGCCGAAGCCGGCCTCAAGCCGCCAGCGGTGATCGTGGTGGGTGAGGTAGTACGCCTACGGGACAAGTTGCGCTGGTTCGATCAGCGGCCCCTTTTCGGCCGCAAGGTGCTGGTCACCCGCAGTCCACAACAGGCCCATTCGCTGGCCGGACAACTGCAGACCTCCGGCGCCGAGGCCATCTGCCTGCCAACGGTGGAGATTGCGCCGCCGGTTTCCTGGGATGAGCTCGACACTGCCATCAACGAATTAGCGTCAACCGACTATCTGGTCCTCACTTCGGCCAACGGTGTCTCCGCCTTTTTTGAACGCCTCAGCAACGCCGGCCTCGATGGCCGAGCTCTGCATGGTGTAACCATCGTCGCCGTCGGTCCCAAAACCGCCGCCGTCATCGCCGAGCATGGCTTGCGGGCGGATCTGGTTCCCCAGCGTTATCAGGCCGAAGGCATTATCGAACTGTTGCAGCAACACAACCTGGGCGGCAAACGCATTCTTTATCCTCGGTCGGCCAGCGCCCGCGACCTGCTCTGCACCGAACTGACTAAAGCCGGGGCCACGGTTCGGGCTCCCATCGCCTATCGTACCGAACCGGCAGCCGATGCGGCTGCCCAATTGCGGGAACTGTTAAGCGGCGAAAAACTCGACGCTGTGACCTTTACTTCCGCCTCTACCGTCGAACACTGTCTAGCCCTGCTCGCCCCTCATGAGGTAGACTGTCTGAATAAGGCTGTGATCGCTGCGATCGGCCCGCTGACCGCAGCGGCCGCCAGAGAACACGGACTGAGCGTACAGGTTGAGCCAAAAGAAGCTACCTGCGAAGCTCTGGTGGCCGCCCTGATCGATCATTTTCGCACCGCTGGTGATTAAGGAGTAAGATCATGTTCTTTCCCGAATACCGCGCTCGCCGCCTGCGCCGCACTCCAAACCTGCGACGAATGGTCCGTGAAACAGCCCTGGCGGTGGATGACTTTATCTATCCAATGTTCAGCATTCACGGCGAGAATATTCGCCGGGAAATTCCCTCCATGCCCGGAATCTATCAACAATCCATCGAAAATCTGGTGATAGAGGCCTGTGAGGTCTTTGACCTGGGCATTCCGGCGATCATGTTGTTTGGCCTACCGGAGAAAAAGGATGCTTTGGGCAGCGACGCCTACAGCGACGACGGCATTATTCAACGCACCATCGCCGCTCTCAAAGCGGAATTACCCGAACTGACGGTCATAACCGACGTCTGCCTCTGTGAATATACCGACCACGGCCATTGCGGGGTGATAAAGGACGGCGATGTAGACAACGACAGCACCCTGCAACTGTTGGCGGCTGAAGCTCTGTCCCATGCCCGGGCCGGCGCCGACATGGTGGCGCCCAGCGACATGATGGATGGAAGGGTGGCGGCGATTCGCGAAATGCTCGACGCCAACGACTTCAGCCACATCCCGATCATGAGCTATGCCGTCAAGTATGCCAGCGGCTTCTACGGACCCTTTCGCGACGCCGCCGACTCCACTCCCCAGTTCGGTGACCGGCACAGCTACCAAATGGATCCGGCCAACCGCCGAGAGGCCCTGCGGGAAGCGGCCCTCGACGTTCAGGAGTGCGCCGACTTTCTGATGGTCAAACCGGCCATGGCCTATCTCGACATCATCCGCGACCTGCGGGATCATTTCGACCTGCCCCTGGCCGCCTATAACGTCTCCGGTGAATATGCCATGCTCAAGGCCGCCGCCGAAAAGGGCTGGATCGACCACGATCGAGTGATGCTCGAACTTTTGACCGGCATGAAGCGCGCCGGGGCCGATCTGATCATCACCTATCATGCCAAGGAAGCGGCGCGACTTCTGTAAGAGATCGCCATGCCGACCGTCAGGAACTGACCCGCGCCGAGACCTCACCGGCTTGGGGTCGAGCCCCGGTCTATCCCCACGATGGCAGCGAGCAGAGCTCTTCTCTGTCCGACATCTGACCGGAACCCTTTAATAAGCGATATTAATTACATGCCCGAATTTTTTCTCGATACCCTGGCCAACGGCTTGCGGTTGCTCACCGTAGAAATGCCCCATCTGCACAGCGTCGAACTGTCCTGCTCTCTCGGCGTCGGCAGCCGACACGAAAATCCCCACCAGACCGGCATCTCTCACTTTCTCGAACACATGCTGTTTCGAGGCAGTCAGGAGTACCCCTCCAGCCAAGATCTGGAAAGTCGCTTTGAGGCCATAGGCGGCAACATCAACGCCGCCACCGACGCCGAATCGACCTATTACCACAGTCGCCTGCATCCGGATCACGTTAAGGATGGCCTCCAACTCATGGCCTCCATGCTGCAGCGCCCCCTGCTGAGCGATATCGAAACAGAGCGAAAGATTATCCTTGAAGAAGCTCAAGAGGATCTCAATCAAGAGGGCCAGGTCATCAGCCCCGACTTGCTGATGAACAGCCTATTATGGCCTAACCACCCCTTAAGCCAGCCAACCATCGGCACCCTCGAATCCATCACAGCCATCGATGTCACCACTCTGCGCAGCTATCATCAACGCTATTATACGCCCTCCAACACGGTAATCGCCCTGGCCGGACGTATCGATCGAAGTGCTGCCCTGGCGGCAGCGACCGAAGCCTTCGGCGCCTGGTCCGGCCCGACGGTGGAATCCACCCCACCCCCGACCTTGCTCCCGGTAGCGGGACCGAGCAGCCGTTGGGTGACGGACGCCGACTCTCAGCTCAACCTGCAGCTGACCTTTCGGATTCCCGGCCGTCAGCACAGCGACACACCGGCCCTGCGCATGCTGCGACGTATCCTCTCCGGTGGCGGCACCACCCGGCTGATGCAACGGTTGAGGGAAAATCTCGGTCTGACCTACAACGCCGATGCGAACCTGTCCCTGTTCGACGAATGCGGCGCCTTTGCCGTCGACCTGGCCGTCACCCCGGAGAACCTGCTGCCGGCCATAAGGGAACTGCTGCTGATATTTGAGGAATTGACCCGGGAACTGGTGGGGGATGGAGAGCTGGCCCGCGTGCTGGGTAACTATCTATTCGAATTGGAATTCAGCCACGACCACGCCGATCTGCTATCGGCCCGTTACGGCTGGGGGCTGACTACCGGCTTTCTGCGCAGCCTAGAGGACGAACGGCTAGAGAGCAGCGCCCTACGTCCCGAACAGATGCTCAGCGCCGCACAGAGGCATTTCAGCGCCGCCAATCTGCATCTGGTTGTGGTCGGGCCCTACAACGAGGACGACCGAAAACAGGTGGAGCAACAGCTGGCGGCTTATCGCCACTGAAACTCGCAACAGCCCCGTAGGATTAATGCCGGGCAAGGTTACTTCCGGTGGTGATTAGGCCGGTATAGCCACCCTCGGTAGCGGGAACCAACTGCAGGTGGTGGGTAATACAGGCTAACCGGTCTTCCCCATGATGGGTCACGTACAGCAGCTGGGTCGGACCGGTAGCCGCAAGATAATCGACCAGCTTCAGAACCATCTGCCGGTTGATATCGTCCAGCCCCTGGCAGGGTTCGTCAAGGATCAACAACCGCGGCTGTTTGACCATGGCTCGGGCCAGCAGGATCAGCCGCTGCTCGCCATAAGAAAGATTTCGCAAGGGCGTATCCCGATGCTGTTCCAGGTGCAGAATCTGCAACCACTGCAAAGCGATCTCCTGTTGCTTGGGCGTGTACTGGCCATACACTCCGATGGAATCGAACAATCCGGAGATGACCGCCAGCTTGGCCGTCACACCGACGCGATAGTTCTGTTGAAAGGCCGTCGACAACAGGCCCAACTGCTGCTTGATATCCCAGACGCTCTCCCCCGTTCCTCGCTGCCGGCCAAACAGGCAAATATCATTGGCGTAAGCCTGCGGATGGTCACCGGAAACCAGACTCAACAAGGTTGACTTACCGGCGCCGTTTGGCCCGGAGATCTGCCAGTGCTCACCGGGCTGCACCGACCAGCTAAGCTGATTCAGCACCGGCTTTTCGCCATAACTCACCACGACATCATGCATCTCGATCAACGGCTCGTCCGGTGCCAAAAGTGGGGCAACATGGGCGGCATCCCGCTCGGGCAGATGGGCTGGAAGAGTGTAGTGAAAAGCATGCAGGCGGCGCAAAGCTTCTGAATGGAGCAGCTCATCTTTCGGCCCGAAGGCGACCAACGAGCAGTCCTGAATATAGGCGACATGACTGATCAATGGCAGAATTTCGCTAAAACGGTTGAGCAGCAGCACGATGCGAATGCCCCGACCAGCGCAATCAGCGATCAACTGCTGTAAAGCGACGCAAGAGGCCTGATCCAACCCATCGAAGGGTTCATCCAGCACCAGCATCTGCGGTTGGCGCAACAGAGCTCGGCAGATCATCACCTTGCGCATTTCACCGGTGGACAAAAAACGGATACCCCGCTCGAGCAGATCAACAAAGTCCAGCTGACGTGCTAGATCCACCAGGCTAGGCGCATCCGTAGAACGATCCTGCAAAATAAAATCGCGCACCAGGGTGCCATGATCGACACAATCGATAAAATCGCTGTCGTCATTATAGCGCTCGATCTCCAGAATCTTCTCGACCGTTTCAAAAGCCACGAACTCCACCCGGCCGACCGTGCTCATGGTGCCCGTAACAATCTCTAGCTCACCACAGAGCAATCGGCCCAGGGCCGACTTGCCCGAACCGTTGGCTCCCAGCACAGCCCAGTGCTCGTCAACAGCCAAGGTCCAGTTAATTTCCCCGAGAAGCACCTGGTCACAGATCCGCCCCGTCACGCGGTTTATAACAACTTCTGACATTATTGCAGTCTCCGTTAAGACAGTCGGAAAACTCTCCGGCTAGCCCCTATTCCTGTTCAGTCGCCAGCAACCGGCGCTTCCGCTCGATACCCCAGCGATAACCACCCAGATCACCGTTAAGGCGCACCACCCGATGACAAGGGGTTATAATCGCCACCGGGTTCCTGGCGCAGGCGCTCGCTACCGCACGGACCGCCTTGGGGCGATCGATGCGCTTGGCCAATTCACTGTAGGATATTGTCGTCCCCCGGGGAATATTCCGCAACTCTTGCCAAACCCGCCGCTGAAAATGCGAACCCTGCTCATCGATAGGCACATCCAAAGAAGGTTGGCGGCCTGCCATACAGTCCTGCACAACTTCAACCTGAGACTTTAGCTTCTGCTCGTCCCGTATAAGCCGTGCCCGAGGGAATTTCTGCTGTAACTCGCCCAGTAATTCCGACTCGCTATCGCCAAGCATCACCGAGCAGGTGCCTTGCAGGGTAGCCGCCACCAATAACCAACCGAGGGAATTCTTTACTACCGTGTAGTCAATCTGCACGCCTTTACCTCGCTTATCCTTAGATTTCTGCCACCATGTGTGATGCCTCTGGCCCTCTCCTGCAATTTCCGATTGGCACCCAACCCTCATTTATTGCGCCGGCAGCGAGCAAAAATTTAGCCGAGCTTGATGGTTTTGTAGAGGAAGTTCTTGAACTTGTAGAAAATCCGCCGCTGCTCGGCATCGCCAGCCGGATCACTGCAGGCCTTGAGTAAAGTAGCCACCTGAGGCATGGAGGTAGCCCCCTGGGTTCGAGCCAGCCCCACCACCTTAGCCACCACATCGCGGGAGATGCGTTTTTCTGAAAAGGCTTCGTGAACCGTTTGCCAGAAGTCACCGTCGCCCTGCAGAATCGCTTCAAACAGTTCGCGGGCCACCTTGCCGGTGAGTTGCTCGGCGGTGGCGGTGCTGCCCGGCGGGGCCTGAGCCACAAGCACCCGCTGGATATCTTGCTCGCCGATCACCTGACCGTTACGAAAAAACAGAGCCCGCACCAGAATCGAGCGCAGTTCGCGAATATTGCCGGTGAAGTTATGCCGAGTCAACAGGTCGCGAGCGGCGCGGGAAAGCATTGGTGCGTCTTCCTCCTGCTCGTCGGGACGTTTGTAAACCTGATACAGCTTGCCGAGAAAGTGGGTGGCCAGATCGGGAATATCTTCCCGCCGATCGTTGAGGGAGGGCACCTCGATAATCAATTCAGAGAGGCGGTGGTAGAGATCTTCACGAAAGCGCCCTTCGCGGATCAACTGCCCAAGGTCTTTGTTCGTGGCTGCCACCAGTAGTACCCGCGCGTAACGGGTCTGATTCTCACCAAGACGCACGAAACCGCCGTTATCCAGAAACCTTAACAACTGCACCTGGGTCTTAGGGTCGGCGTCGCCGATCTCGTCGAGAAAGACCACACCGCCGTGAGCTTCTTCGAGAATACCCTTGCGATCGGCGTGGGCACCGGTAAAGGCGCCGCGCTTATGACCGAATAACTCCGAGTAAGTCAACTCGCCACTGTAGGCAGCAATGTTGGTCTTTTTCACCGGCAACTCGCCCTTGTCGCTGATCTTCTCCCGATAAAAGTCGTTGAGCCGCGAATAGACGTTATTGAACAGAAATTCTTTACCGCTGCCGGTGGCCCCGGTGATGAGCAGGGAGGGCAACCCCAAGGTCGCTTCGCGCACATCGCTGTTGAGCCACATGGTGATGCGGTTGAACAGCGGCGGGGTAACTTTTTGAATGAATTCGACTAGTTCATCGGCCTTGGCCGAGTTGCCTATGAGGTTACCGAGTTTGTAGGAGGAAACCTTGGGATCCTTGTAGTCGGCGTCGCTGCCGAGGCGATGGACCTCGCTGGTCAGCTGTTCAATATACAGCATGTCCGCCAGATGGCGGGCGATCATGCGACCGATGATCTGCAATATACGCTTGTGCTCGTCGGTAAAATAATAGGGGCACAGACTATCAAGACAGATGACCGCGATCACCTCATCCTCGCAGATCACCGGCACGCCGAGCTCGCTGCGAATAATATCCGTGATCTCGCGATAATAGCCGCCAGCCCGTTTCTCTTCGACGCTATCGGCCACCAAGTAGGGCCGACCACTGGCGGCTACAAAACCCGTCATGCTGCGATATTCCGGTGGTAGTTCGTGGCCGCCGATCCGCAGCAGGGGAATGTGCTTTTTTAGCCGTTGCTTGCTCTTGGCCCCGACTAGGCTGCCGTCCGCTTCTTCGACCACCAGCCAGCGTTCGCCCTCGGTCTTGCGCACCAGGGCGATACTGCCGGCATCGGCGCCGATCAGCTCGGTGGCCTTGGACAGCACGCTGTTGAGAAAGAGCGAAACACCTTCGAACTTCTCCTGCAGCAGGTCGTTGATCTCGGCCAGCACCTGAATCTCCATGTGCTCATCACCGATCTCCTGAATAACCCGCTGGGCCATCTCCGCATGGGCCTCCAGCAGACCTTTTTCAAATTCGGTGAAATGCTCGCTGCCTCGGCTGTAATAGTTGACCAGGCAGATGACCCGCCGAGTGCGGTGATCGTAGCGGGGCACCACGTAGAGGGAACGTAAACCGAGCTCCTCGGTCAGATAGCGCTTTTGCAGAAACTCCTCGGAGAGAGTCGGCAGGTACAGAGGCTCCAACAGGGTCTCGTCAACAATGACCCCGTTGCTGTTGATATAGCGGCTAAGCAACGACTTGCCAGGGCTAAGATCGATGAGCTTCTGGGTTTCGTAAGCCTGCTTGTCTTCCCTTTGCCCGGCGTAAGAGGCCAGAATCTGCAGCATCTCCTCGCCGTTGTCACTACCCGCTGGACAGGGGACCAATACCGCCGCGAGAGCTAACTTGTCGATAAGCCGTACCGCTGACTGCATCATGCAGAAGGCCGCTTCCTTTTTCTTCGCCTCGTCGACCCAGCGGGCTAGAACCATCTGCTGATGATAGAGTCTTGCCTGGTCGATGGCCGGCATGATGCCATCGATAAAGCTGTGCAGGGGCTGACATTGCTCCGGTGTAAGGAGCTGATTCTTGCGACTGCTATCGATGCACAGCACCCCCACCGCCCGACTATGATGATGCAAGGGAAGGTAGTAACTGGCGCGGATAGAGAACCGTTCGGCCAGCTCCCGCTCCAGTTCGATCCCCGCCGTCTTCAGGTCGGAAATTTGTTGTTCTTCGTGGCTGTGGTAGACCTGGGAAACCACACAATCGACGGTGTTGATAGGAAAGCTCTGCTGACGAATCGCCTCGGCCTGACGACCGGTGGCCAGGGCACAGATCAAGCTGCCGCTGGTCAGGTCTTCGAGGTAAACCCGACAGCTGCTGCGACCGGTTATAAGATGCACAGCTTCGGCCAGGGAATGCAGAATATCGTCGAGATTCTCCTTACCGTAAGCATTGATTTGATTGGCCAGCAGAACAAGTTGGGCGGAAACGAAGGGGTCCATAGGATTCCTTTGTGAGTAAGATAATTACTCACAGAGTATAAGGCTAATCAGCCGTCCCTGTCAAAAGCTGACCACGGCAAAAAGTCCTTGCTCCCATAGCGAAAGGGCGGTAAAAACCCTAACACCTTATCGAAAACATCCGACGGCAACCGCCGCCGAGAACCTTTTATAACAGGAGTCATGCCATGGGCATCCTCGCCAATACCATCAGCTGTTGCCAGTTTCAGGTAGCCGGAACCCTTCCCGAAGGAGATCTCGCGGTCTGGGTCGGAGAACAGCTGGCCAAAAACGCCTTTCAGACCATTGAACACACCAACGAAGAGCTATCTGTTGGCTGGGTACAGGTCGACGACTTCGAAGCCTGCGAGTTCGATGTCGCCAGTGGCTATTCGCGGGAACCTTATTTGACCTTTACCCTGCGGCGAGACCGGCGCAGAGTGCCCGCCGGGCTACTAAAAGCCCACCTGGAACGAGCCGAAGCTGAATTTTTGGCAGCCAACCCCGGCCTGAAGCGGGTACCGAAACCAAGACGCGAAGAGTTGCGGGACGCGGTTCGCGGTGCGCTGATGGCCAAGACCCTGCCGACCCCTACCACCTTTGACGCGGCCTGGGATACACGCCGCAATCTGCTGACACTGGCGACCCTCAACGGCCAGGTAATCGAAGAGTTCGAGGCCCTATTCAAGACCACCTTCGACGGCCTGCGCCTGGTAACTCTGCACCCCTACGCCCGCGCTCAACAGACCATCGGCGAAGCCTTGCAACCGGCCCTAACCAAGGCCAATCAGGCGACCAACGACACGGTGCTTGACCTGATTCAGGACAACCGCTGGCTCGGCTGGGAATTCCTCTGCTGGCTGGTCGATCGGACCATGAACACCGACTCCAACTACAAGGTCAGCGTCGACGGTCCCGCCCAAACCGGCGAAGGCTTTGTTGCCTACATCAATGACCGACTGGTACTTGAAGGGGAAGACGAAGAAGGCAAACAGAAGGTCACCGTAGCCGGCCCACAAAACAAGTTTGACGAGGTCCTGGCCGCCCTGGAGAGTCGCAAGAGCATTTGCGAGGCGACCCTCCACCTGGAAAAAGAAGAGTTGCAGTGGAAACTGACCCTCAAGGGCGAGCTCTTTCAGTTCGGCTCTTTCCGCTGCCCGTCGGTAAAGCTGGAAAAGGATGACATGGTCGATGAGGAGCGGGAAAAGGAAGCTTTATTCCTGGAACGTATGTACCTATTAGAAACCGGCCTGCAGCTCTTTGACAGCCTGTTTGCCACTTTTTTGCAGCAGCATCTTAACAAGAACGGATGATCAGCACGACAGACCAGCTTTTTTTACCGGCACCCTGGCGCAGGGTGCCGGTAAAAAATACCTGCGAGTAACGCAACGATGCGGCATAAGCGTTATGGGTTTTAAAACCAACAGCCCTTTCGATCACCGTTAGGAAAAGACTCGAACGATCGTTTTTGCAACCAGTTTTCGAAAGAGAGGCCGCGCAAAGAAATTGCTGCAGCCGTGGCATGGCTCAGGAGTTTTTAGCCAACGCCTTACTTGCGTGACAGCATGCTCCACGCAGTGGCAAGGCACTTTTTGCTTCCTTTTTGTTGCCGCTTGGAGAAAAAGGAAGGCGTCTGGCGGGACGCG
>JABXKU010000055.1 GCA_013619105.1 Desulfuromonadales bacterium | reverse complement strand
GTTTGGGAGGGGGAAGGGGGGACTGTAAGCAAGTGCTGGTGGTCAAATTTAGAGCATCAGTTGACGGACTTGCATGGGGCGTCCCGGTCGGGTCAAATAGAGGAACAGAACCAGACTTCCTTCGGGGAGTTGGGGGTGATGATGAAACCGGGCCGCCAAATGCTGAATCTTGGTGCCTCGGCCCTTCAAGGCGGCAACGATGCGCTGCATTTTTGTGCGAACGCGCAGCTGTTCTGAGTCGGTCAGTTGGGTATCTAGATACTCGGGCGCTTTCTCCTGGGAAATACGCTCACTGACCGCTAAATCCCAACCAAGGCACTCGCCGAGTTGCGCGCGAACCTGACCCGTGAAGCTGCTGTGGGCAAAGGCCCATAATTGATTAAACAGATCCCGTTGCGAAAGGGGGCGGCGAAACAGACCTTGACGCCGCCAGAACGCTTCCAGCTGTTCTAGTCCACTGCTTAAAGAGCCACAACCCTTGCTCAGGGCCGCCAGAAAATGGTGGCCGCGATCCGTGTTGATGGTCAGGTCGAGCAGTCGGCCGATCCCCTGCAGGCGTTCAAGTTCGGCGAAACTGAGTTGCTGTGTGGCCAGCACACTATAGGGCGGATGGGGGTCGAAGCTTATGCCGTGCCGTGCCGCATCTTGTCGCAGGGGGGCGCCGGGCAACAGTTTGACCGGTTCGAGTTGCAGGTGATGGGGGCGTAGGGCGGCGACTCGGTCGATGGAGGCAAGGAAGTCATGGTATCCTTCACCTGGCAGACCGGCGATAAGATCGAGATGGAGGTGGATGTTGCCCATTTGGCGCAGCTGGCGGACGTTTTGCTCCAATAGCTCCAGTGCGGCAGGGCGGTCGATGGTACGCAGAGTCTCGGGCAAGGTCGACTGAACGCCGATTTCGAACTGGAAGGTGTCTTTGGGCACCGTAGCGAGAAGTTCCAGGGTGTTTTCATCCAGCAGATGACCACCGATTTCAAAATGAAAATGGCTGCCGCGGTTGTGTTGCAGGATAAAGGCAAATATGCGGCGAGCCCTTTCCGGATCGTAATTGAAGGTGCGATCAACCAACTTGATCTTGGCCACTCGCTTTTCCATGAGCAGTCCCAGGTCTTGCTCGATGCGGGCCATGGAGTAGGAGCGCACCGTTTGATCGAGGGCACTCATGCAAAAGGCACAGCGATAAGGGCAGCCTCGGCTGGTTTCTAGATAGACTAAGCCGCGAGTCAGGTCGATCAGGCCGAGTTGCAGGGGCGAGGGGATATCATCCAGATCGGTGAGCAGAGGTCCGTCGGGGTTTTCGCAAATGCGGTCGCCGTTGCGCCAAGTCAGACGGGTTACCTTCACCGGCAACCGGTCCTGCTGCCAGGCTTCGAGCAATCCGCGCAGGGGCAGTTCGCCCTCTCCGCGAATTAAGGCGCTGATGCCGAAGTGATGCTCTAATAGCTCCGGCCCTTCGAAACTAACTTCCGGGCCACCCAGTACGATCCTTAGGCCCGGTCGGGCTGTGACCAGCGCGTCGGCCAGTTCCAGGGTCTGTCGGCGGTTCCAGAGATACACGGAAAAAGCGATGACCTCAGGTTCTTCGGCCAGCAGGGCGCCGAGTACCTGTTCCTTCGGTTCGTGAACGGTAAATTCGCGAATCACCTGATCGTCGCAGAGATCCTGGCAATAGGCGGCCAGTAGTGGCAAGGCCAGACTGGCATGGATATACTTACTATGTAGGGTGGCTAGAACAATACGCATGGCGACAGCATAACCAAGCTGGCGTGGCAAACAAAGAGCTATTTTGCTCTAGTTGGCGACGATTGCTCTGCTCAAGGCCCTGTGCTATGGTATCTTCCGGTGCAAGGCACTAATAAATAACCAAAAAAGGATTTCTATGCTCCAGGGTAAAACCATTCTCGCGGTAGTGGCGGATCAGGACGGACAGGTGTTCGAACACCCCGACCTGCTCATGGTTGGCATGAACGGTCTGCATTGCCGCCAGCCTCATTTGACGGAGTTGATTCCGTTGCCTGAGGGCAGCCGGCTGTTTACTGTTCCCGATACACCACCGATGGGCTTCGATCCGAGTCAAGGCAAGGCCGTGACGCTGCGCAAGCTGCCCCGATCCCTCGGCGGCGGGCGAGTGCAGGCGGTATCAGTCTTTTTGACTCCAGGCTTTATGCGGACTCTGTTGCCCGCCGCTGATTATGGGGAGAAAAAGGTTCAACTGCCCCTGTGGGCTTATACTGCGGTCGGCTGGTGCGTAGAGGAAGAGCGTTTTTATGCAGCGGCGGTGCGAGTTGATCGCAATACGCAGTGGCAACCCGATAATTTTGATGATCGGCAACTTGATCCACTGGTCCGGCAAATGTTGAAGGAGCAGCCAGGCAACCGGTTGCTTGAGCAGTTGGCTCGCTGTGCTCTGGATTATCACTGTTTCGCTGCCAAGAACCTGTTCTTTCGTCGCTGGGAGGCTCCGCTGCCGACCTCGCCTCAGTGCAATGCCCGTTGTCTGGGCTGCATCTCTCTGCAGGAGGCTCCCGAGTGTTGTCCATCGAGTCAGGAGCGGATCACCTTTGTACCCACCGTCGAAGAGCTGACTGAGATCGCCGTACCCCACCTGGAGCAGGCCGAAAATGCCATTGTTGCTTTTGGTCAGGGCTGCGAGGGTGACCCAATTCTGCAGGCTGACACGATCTGTGCTGCGGTGAAGGCGATGCGCGCTCGGACCGCGCGGGGCACCATTAATTTCAACTCCAATGCCTCCGATCCTGCGGCCGTCGAGCGTTTGGCGGCAGCGGGTATCGATTCTATGCGGGTCTCGATGAATTCGGTGCAGGAACGTTTTTACAACGCCTATCACCGACCCTGCGACTATACCTTCGGCGATGTGGTCGGATCGATTCATCGCGCCAAGCAGGCCGGCCTCTTCACCATGCTCAACTATTTGGTCTTCCCCGGCATTACTGACGATCTGATCCAGATGCGCAATCTGTGTATCGATCCAGAACTCTATTGGAGCAGCCTGGGTGCTAGCGGCCAGGGCATGGGGATGGCCGAAATGTTGGCTCGGGTCAAAACCCGCATTCCCCGCTTGCAGTATGGTTACTTCAACCGTACTCGGGACAACTTTTATCCGCCCGGCTTCGAGGGTGACTGGCCTCTGGCCCCTTAGTTAGTTTTCATCCGGAAACGGCCCTTTTTCCCAATCTCGGCGTCAATCCTCGCTCTTGCGTGTGCGGCGTAAACTGCTACGCCTCCGTGCAAGCGCTTGATTTCCTTGGCCTTGGGAAAAATTGCTCGTTTCCCATATGAAAACTGCACTGTGTCCATCCATAGTTTCCGGATGGACACTAGTTAGTTTGACAGGGGAATATCATGCGATTCTATCGGCCGAAATCCTTTCTGGCGTTGGTGCTGATCGGTTTTGCGGTGGTGGCTCTGCCGCTACTGTTGGCTCTGATCAACGCCGAACTCTTTATGGCCCGACTGGCAGAGCGGAGCAGTCAGGCCATTCATCGCTCGGTGGCGGTTATTCAAAACAGTCGCAGCTTGCTGGATGATTTGCTGTTTTTAGAGCGCCGGGCCCGTCAATACCAAGTACTCGGTGATCCCGAGTTGCTGAAGGATATTACCGATAAACATCGCCAGTTTGGTCAGACCATCGACCAGCTGTTGGCGCTGGCTCAGGAAGAAGCCCAAAAGAAGCGGCTTCTGGTTCTTAAGGCCGAAGAAAAATCTCTGTACCAGCTCTGGCTTAGCGGTTCGCCCGTTGGTTCGGCTGCTGGCAAGTCCCTGGTGGAGCGATTTGCTCTGCTGACCAGTCGGGCTCAACTGATTTACGAAGAGAGCCAGGAGCTGATCGTGGAGGAAGCTAATGCCATGCAGCAGGCGACTCACCAGGCCCGTAAGGTTCTGGCGTGGTTGCCTCTGGCGCTGATCCTGGTGACGGCTCTGATTATGGCCCTGTTCGCAGCCTTGATTGCCAAGCCGATTCGGCAGATTGCTCAGTGTATTAACCGCCTCGGCGAGGGGGATTTTCAGAAACCTATTCAAGTTGGCGGTCCGCGAGATCTGGAATTTCTCGGTTGTCGTCTCGATTGGTTGCGGGTGCGCCTCGGGGAGGTGGAGAAGGACAAAAGCAAGTTTGTGGCCCATGTCTCTCATGAGTTGAAAACTCCCCTATCTTCTATCCGCGAAGGCTCGGAACTTCTGGCAGAAGAGGCTGTCGGCCCCCTTAGTGAGCAGCAACGGGAGGTGGTAGGCATCTTGCGCCGCAACGGCCTGCAGCTACAGAAGCTTATCGATAATTTGTTGGGTTACAGTAGGGCGCAGGCCAAGCTTCTGCCTTATCGTCGCAGTCGGCTCAATCTCGGTCAACTGGTCGAGCAGGCGATGGCTGATCACCGCGCCATGATCATAAAAAAAGAGATTCAATTGAAACTCGATCTGGCGCCCCAGACAATTTGGGGTGACTCAGAGCGCTTGGGAACCGTTATCGACAATTTGTTGTCCAACGCCGTGAAATTTACGCCTCCGGGCGGAGATATTCTGGTGCGTATCGCCGAACAGGGCGATCAGGTGCTGCTTGAAGTCAGTGATAGCGGTCCGGGGATTCCCGAGGCAGAACGCAGTAAGATTTATCGACCTTTCTATCAGGCAAATACGCCTTATGTGGGGCCGGTAAAAGGGACGGGCCTCGGCTTGTCTATTGTTATGGAATATGTGCGGGATCATGGTGGCCGTCTTGAACAGACCAGTAGTTCTTTGGGAGGCGCCTGCTTTCAAATTTTATTGCCAAGAGGGGAAAGAGAGAATAGACCATGATACGGTATCTAAAGGGGGGCGCGGTTTTGTTGCTGTTCGGCTTCGGATTGCTGTTGAGCGGTTGTGCCGGACTAACGAATTGGATGGACTCGACCTGGTCCGCCAATATCGGCTGCAATGCGTCGCAGGTGGTTACCGACAGCCGTCACATTGCAATTTTGCCGGAGGCTGAACAGCGCCGTCAGGTAAGACGGCTGCAAGCCGCTTACGACAAGTCCGGTAGGGATCGGGATCGATTCTTGCTGGTCTGTTTGGCGGTACACTCGAAGAGTCGCTACCAAAACCACGAAAGGGCTTTGCAGCTATTGCAGGGCTATCGGCGTAGTGCAGAGCCCCGCGAGGATTTACTCGCTTTGGCGGAACTGCTTGAGACATTGCTGCTGCAGCAACAACAGCTCAAGCATGACCTTGCTGTTGAGATAGAGCGGTCCGATTCCCTGGCCAACAAACTCAAGGCCTTGGAAGACATCGAAAAAATCATCCAGGAGCGGGAGAGGAAGGCTCGGCCTTCGCCCTGAAAAAAACATGGAAGAACACGACAAATATCGCTTGTTACTGGTCGATGACGACGTCGATTTGCTGCGCCTGTTGTCCATTCGCTTAAGCACAGCCGGTTATCAGGTGACCGTGGCTGAAAGCGGCGAGCAGGCTCTCAGCCTGCTGCCGGTGACTCGGCCTCATTTGGTGCTTAGCGATATGCGCATGGAGGGCATGGACGGCATGGCCCTGTTCGATGCCATTCGCAAGCATCACAGTGCTCTGCCGGTGATTATCATGACGGCCCACGGCTCAATTCCCGATGCCGTTGCCGCGACTCGCCGGGGTGTGTTCGGTTTTTTGGCCAAGCCTCTCGACAAGCATGAGCTGTTGCAGGAAATTCAGCGCGCCCTGAGCATGTGCGGGGCCCCTCTTGATGTCGAAGCGGGGACTGCTGGTCAGGACCACTGGCGCCGCGAGATCATTACTCAATCTCCTGCAATGCTTGATTTGCTATCCAAAACTAAGTTGGCCGCCGAAAGCGGTTCGGCGGTGCTGATCCTCGGTGAGAGTGGCTCCGGTAAAGAGATGCTAGCCCGAGCGATCCACTGGGCCAGCAATCGTAGCGCTGAACCCTTTGTAGCGGTCAACTGTGGAGCTATTCCCGATTCGCTGCTCGAATCGGAGCTGTTCGGTCATAGTAAGGGGGCTTTTACCGGAGCCGTCAAGGATTATCCTGGTCTTTTCCGCTCGGCTCAGGGAGGCACCCTGTTTCTTGATGAAATCGGTGACATGCCCCTGGCGTTGCAGGTCAAGTTGTTGCGGGTTTTGCAGGAAAAGCATATGCGCCCGGTCGGTTCGGTGGAGTCCTTTGACATCGACGTGCGTATTATATCGGCTACCCATCGTCAGCTCGAAACCGAGATCGTTGAGGGTAATTTTCGCGAGGACCTTTACTATCGACTCAATGTGGTATCGCTGGAATTGCCGAATCTGGCCGACCGTCGGGAGGATATCCCCCTGTTGGCCCAGCACTTTTTACAGGAGTTGGTCGACAGGTCGGGCAAAAAGGTCAGTGGATTCGCTCCCGAGGCCATGGAATTGTTATTGTCTGCTGCTTGGCCGGGCAACGTACGTCAACTGTATAATGTGGTTGAGCAGGCGGTGGCGTTGTCTACCGGCCCAATTATCCCTGAGGAACTGGTCAGCAGCGCCATCAAGGAGAACCCGGATCAGATATTGCCCTTTAGCGAGGCTCGCCGGGAATTTGAGCAACAGTATCTGCTGCACCTGATGCAGATCACCAAGGGCAATGTGTCCCATGCCGCCCGTATCGCTGGCCGTAACCGCACCGAGTTTTACAAGTTGCTAGGGCGGCATCATATTGTCCCATCCCTGTTCAAATCCTGAATTTCAGGTGGCCGCGTCGCTTTATGGCGACAATCTCGTCTCTGGTTTTTTTGTAATTATTTCAGAAGTTTAACCAGGGCGGTCGATATGGTCAGCTGTTTTTTAGAAGGAAAGGCTGGTCTATTCAGCCTTGGTGCAAACTTTAGGGGTTTTTTGTCGTCTGCTGGCGACAGGTTGCTGCTGCTGAAGGGGTTTTCCTCCCATTTTATACCCTTTGGGTAGAGTTTAAACATCGAAATAGGCGCGCTAAAACTTTTTAATGGCGTCGCAAAAAGTCCGGCGTACGGCGTTACGGCGTTTTTGCCAGAACCTCGACATACGAAATCTTTGCTTAGCCATCCTATAAGTTTTGCGATTGCATCATTTTTGGTCCAAGGTTTGCTATCAAAGCTTCGACAGTTTGTTCTTATTCTTTATGTATAGAAAACTTGACCAAGGAACTTTATTCGCATGTCGACTTTGTCCGAGCATAAATCCACAGGAATCCGTGACCCTTATCGTTCGCTACTAATTTTGCTGGGTGGTGTTTTGCTGGCCCTGGCACTGTTTGCTGGGCAGACGGGCTATCGGGATGATCAACCTTTGTCGGGGCAAGTGGTTCCTCGCAGTCCTGTGGCCACCGGGTTACGGGTAGCCGGCTAAGGGACTGCTGGAATGGCTGCGCTTTTGTGTGCAGGGAAATTAATGGTTATTTAAAGTGTTTTAGGCTATATAGGGGGGCTACTTACAGCCAGCGTCCAGGCTGTCCTGTTTTGGCGTCCATCACGGTGAGGGGCCATGGATCGTTGTTGTATTATGTCAAAGGGAGTCTTTTTTATGCGGATTATCGTCTTCTTCTGTTTTGCGCTGGTGATTTCGGTTTTTGCAGTTGTTTCTGCCGAAGCTGAAACGCGCTATGTTTCTGACCAGATTTCCGTAACCTTGCGACGTGGTCCGGGGACGGAATATAAGATACTGAAATCTTTGATTACGGGTTCAGTGGTCGAATTTCTGGAGGAAGAAGAAGGCTATTTAAAGGTGCGCATCAAGGACGGTAGCGAGGGCTATGTGCTGAAGCAGTATATCAGCGCACAGCTACCCAAGGCTTATGTCGTCGCTCGTCTAGAAAAAAAGGTTACGGGGTTGCAGCAGCAGTTGGTGACCATGGCCCAGCAGGCAGAGGGATGGACCGGCGAAAAAAAAGGGTTGCAGCAGCGGTTGGCCGACGTGCAGCAAGCGTTGAAGAGTGAAAAGGGACAACATGGCAGGCTGGCGAAACAACACCAGGTTTTGCAGGATGGTGCTAAGAACGTCGCCGATCTTCTCAATGAGCGGGACCGGCTGAAGGCCGAAAATGAAAAGTATGCCGCCGACCTCGCTCAATTGCGCCAGGACAACGATGATATTCTGCGTAAGGCAATTGTTAAATGGTTTTTGGCCGGTGCCGGAGTCCTGCTTCTTGGCTGGCTTATGGGCAAACAGTCACGGACCAGAAAGCGTGCTTTTTAGTGTCGTTGGCTATGTTTTGAAAGGACAAGGGTTCTGCCAGATTGGTGGGGCCCTTTTTTTGTCTGGCTGTATGATGATTAACCTATTTGCGGGCTTGTCGCTCCCTGCCTTCTAGTGTTATCCTAGCGCCTTATTTACAGTCTCCAGCTCCCGTGGTGGTAGGCGCCGTAGGACATGGGACCCTGACCGCCGATTCGGAAAAAGAGCAAGTCTGTTATGACCCCTCGGTTCTCCCGCTACTTCTCCCGTCTGCCGCTGCGTTGGAAACTGCAGGTGGTCGTGTTGCCCTTGGTGCTGCTGCCCTTTATTGTGGTTGGCGTGATGACCGGCTATATAGCCTATCAGCAGGCCTATCGCGGCATTACCAGTGCCAGCAAGGACGATCTCGATCATCTGTGCCGCTTTGCCATCGATCTGCTCGATTCCCATTACAAACAGTTTCAGGTTTACCGGGACGACAAAAAAAAGACCGTTAAGGCGGAAATGCAAACGATCACCGATCTTGCCTACAGTCTGGTCGAAACCGAGCAACGCCATTATCAGAACGGCCGGCTCGGCTTGCAGGCGGCCAAGCTGGCTGCGGCCAAGGCGCTAAAAAAAGTAAATATCGGTGAAACGGGCTATATCTATGCCATGAACAGCAAGGGCCAGCTTCTGGCACATATCGCTCGCGAAGGGGAGAATGTCTACGACGAGCAGGACGAGGACGGCCGCTATTTTATTCGCGATATCTGCCGGGCGGCGGTCGCTTCCGCACCGGGAGAGGTTCTCTACGCCGTGTACCCCTGGCGTAATACCATCCAGGGCGATAAACAGGCCCGACGCAAGCTGATCGCCTATCGCTATTTTCGCGAGTGGGACTGGATCATCGCTACCGGCGGCTACTTAGATGAAACTTACGAAGACAGCGAATTCGAAAAACGCTCTTTCGCAGAACTGAAGAAAAAGATCAATTCCAAACGGGTCGGCAAGACCGGCTACATCTATTGCCTCGATACAGAGGGGACTTTGAAACTGCATCCTGAAAGCGCCGGGCAGAACATCCTGGAGATGAGGGATGCCGAGGGGCAGTATGTGGTCAAGCGGATGTTGGCCAGTAAAAACGGTTGGGCACGCTATGCTTGGCAAAATATTGGCGACGCTGAACCACGGATGAAGATCGTGCGCTATCTTTACTACAAGCCGTGGAAATGGATTGTTGCCGTCGGTTCTTATGAAGACGAGTTCTACCAGGAAGCGAATGAGATCAAGCATCATCTCTGGTCAAGCCTGATAATTCTGGGCCTGACCGTCGGCTTGATATCGGTGGGTCTGGTCTTTGCTGCCGCTACGGTGCTCACCGAGCCTATCCATGCCATGACCAGCGTGATCCGGCGGGTGAAAGCCGGTCGCCTGGAATTGCGCATGCAGGTCGATAGCAAGGATGAGCTGGGCGAGCTGGCTTCCCATTTCAACCGAATGACCGACATGATCAAACAGCATCGGGAGATGGAGAGCAATCTCGCGCAGCAGGGCAAAATGGCTGCTCTTGGCGTTTTGGCTTCCGGTGTCGCCCATGAGATCAACAATCCTCTTGGCGTGATTCTCGGCTATGCTGCCTATCTGGAAGGAAAGCTGGACGAAGAAGATCCCATGTACGGCATGATTCACGATATCAAGCGGGAGAGCAAGCGCTGCAAAAAGATTGTCCAGGACCTGCTCAGCTATGCACGGACCCCCAAACCCGTTTTGGAAAAAGTCGATATTAACGCCCTGCTGAATCAAATCGTTGATTTTGCCGCTAACCATACCGCTATGCATAACGTTTTAATCAAAACAGATTTTGCTGCTGGCTTGCCATCGCTACTGGTAGATGGCGACCAGTTGCGACAGGTGGCCATTAATCTCATGCTCAATGCTGGAGCTGCTATGCCGGATGGGGGTGTTTTAACGGTCCGGTCTGAAAGAGTGGACGAGAGAGTGGTGCTGAGCTTTGCCGATACAGGCGTGGGTATTGAAAGTGAAAATCTCGACAAGATTTTTGAACCGTTTTTCACGACCAAGAAGAAAGGTACCGGCCTAGGACTGGCGATTACCCGCCAGATTGTTCGCCATCATCAGGGCAATATGGAGGTCGACAGCCAGCCGGGACAGGGGACTACAATGCGCGTATGGCTTCCAGTGCCGCAGGAAGAAGAGGGACGGGATGGATAAAAAGCGGATATTGCTTATCGATGACGAAGAAGGCATGTGCCGGATGATGGAGGCGGTACTACTCGACAGCGGTTATGCGGTCAAGTCGTACACCCGCTCCGTCGAGGCCGTGGACGCTTTTCAGGCCGGTCTGTTTGACCTTGCCGTAACGGACATCAAGATGCCCGAAATGGATGGGTTGACGGTGTTGCAGAGACTCAAAGACAAAGATCCCAGCTTGCCGGTTATTGTCATATCTGCCTTTGCTACTTTGGACACCTCCATTCAGGCTCTGCGGCGCGGAGCTCACGATATGGTGACCAAGCCCTTTGAACCAGACGAACTCCTTTACCGGGTCAAGAACGCTCTGCACCATAATCAGCTGCTCTCCGAAAACCGCGAGCTGCGTGACGAGTTGGCAGGGCGTTTTGATTTCAGCAAAATCATCGGCAGTTCCAGTGCTCTGATGACTGTGCTTGAGACGGTAAAAAAAATCGCTATTCGAGATACCTCGGTGCTGGTCACAGGGGATTCGGGGACGGGCAAGGAACTGATCGCCCAGGCTCTGCACTATAATTCACCGCGCAGGGATAAGAAATATTTAGCTATCAACTGCGGCGCTCTTCCGGAATCGGTGCTGGAGGGCGAACTGTTTGGTTACAAAAAGGGAGCCTTTACCGGCGCTAACGAGAGCCGTAAGGGGTTGCTTGAAGAGGCGGACGGCGGCACCCTGTTTCTCGACGAGGTCGGAAACCTGCCTCTCAATGTACAAAAATTACTCCTGCGTTTTTTGCAGGAACAGGAATTTCGGCGCATAGGCGACAATGCTTCCATCAAGGTCAATGTGCGCATCGTTTCGGCGACCAATGCCGATCTGCAAGAGGGCTGTCGGACCGGTGAGTTTCGCGAAGATCTCTATTACCGGCTAAACGTTCTCAATATTCATCTGCCGCCTCTGCGCGAGCGTCCCGAAGACATCGCCCTGCTGGCGGCTCATTTTATTAAGTTGCAAAATGAAAAATTCGAAACTCAGACCAAGGGATTAACTCCCGAGGCGGCTCAGGCCCTGGCGAGCTACGATTGGCCAGGGAATATTCGTCAGTTGCGCAATGTTATCGAAGCTTCCATGGCGATGGAGGATAGTGATTACCTGACATTGCCGGTGCTGGGTCAGTTTATCGAAGTGCAATCGGGGCAGGCGGTTGTGCCAGCTACTGTGGTTCCTTGGGCGGAAGATTACGCCGAATCTCTGGCGCGATTTGAAATGGAATATCTCAAACAGCTTTTGCAAAAAGCTAAGGGCAACATCGAGGCCGCAGCTAAATCCGCTGGTATGAACATGGCGACCATTTATCGTAAGATAAAAAAATACGATCTCAACAAAGAAGATTACTGATTCACTGCATCTTTTTTGCAATCATGCAAAAAAAAGCTGAGTCTTTGCATCCGTGCAAATGAGTTGCAAGGATGTTGCGAGGCGTTACGGCGGACCATCAAGAGATGACTAAGGCCCAGTTTTAGGGCGATGAGCGGGCTCCCGGCAATGGGAAGCCCGTTTTTTTATGGTTTACAGTGGTTTTGCAATGCTGCAAAAGATTCCATGTTGATTTCAGAAGGGATGGTCCTCGCTTGACTTTAAGTGCTTGAAGTGATTCGCGTTTTTTAGGTTTTGTTGGGGCCATGGGCATCTTGGTATAGGCCTTGCTCAATCCCTGTCCTGAAAGCAACTTCTTTTTGGCAAAGGACCGTGGGGGTCCTTGTTGAGGGACAGGATAATTCGTGCTCCATACACCTTTCAAATAATAGCTTTTTGATGGTGTGATATCCCTGCTCCTTCAGTTTGCCGCTTGAATGAGGGCTTTAAATGCCCCGAGATACACGTTAGACAGCTTGCTATTGAACTGAGCCAGAATCTTGTTTCGAAGATTTTGCCCGTTCTGACGAGATGCCTGACCCGAGAAAATTGGCTGCGGATTTCCCAGTCATAACTGACATTGAAGGAAGAGGAGAGAACAATCATGCAACCCGAAAAGACATCCATTAAAAACAGAGGCATGCAGGTTGTAATTGCCGGCCTGGGCATCAACCTGGCCCTGGGAATAATTTACGCTTACAGCATGCTCAAGGGTGAAATTGGCCAACTGTTTGATGGTGCCGGAGACCCCTATGCGACCGCTTGCCTAGTTTTCGCCCTGTCGATGACTCTCGGTGGCAAAATGCAGGATAAGGTTGGCCCGCGCTTGACTGCTATTCTTGGTGGTCTGCTGGTCGGTGCCGGTTTCCTGGTCTGCTCCCAGACTTCAAGCTACTGGGGATGGATTCTTGGTTTCGGCGTTCTGGCTGGTAGTGGTATCGGTTTCGCCTATGCCTCTGCGACTCCGCCGGCTCTGAAATGGTTCCCGCCTGCGAAAACCGGTCTGATCGTCGGCCTCGTTGTCTCTGGTTTTGGTATCGCTCCCGTCTACCTGGCTCCGGTCGCCAAGTATCTGCTGGGTCAGTACGGCCTGCACACGACCATGATGATCTTGGGGATCGCTTTTATCGCCATTGTCTGCGGAATGGCGATGTTGTTGACCAATCCTCCCGCTGATTTTTCCCCGGCGGAAAAAGGTGCTGCCGGTCCCGCTAAGGCGGCGAAGTCCAACGATGTCGGCCCCATGCAGATGCTCAAAGACGGCCGCTTCTACACCCTGTGGTTGTGCTTCTTTATCGGTGCCGGTGCCGGCCTGATGGTGATTGGAAGTATTAAAGGGATCGCCAAGCACAGCTTGGGTGAAATGGCCTTTATTGCTGTCATAGTAATGTCCCTGGGTAATGCCGCAGGACGGATTGTTGCCGGTATCTTGTCGGATAAGATCGGCCGTGTTGCAACTCTGACCACGATGCTGCTCTTCCAGGCGGTCCTGATGTTTGCCGCCACGAAGGTTGTGTCCAGCCCAGACTCCGGACCTGTTCTGATCACCCTGCTGGCCGCCTTCATGGGCTTCAACTATGGCTCCAACCTGTCTCTTTTTCCTGCCTTTTCCAAGGATTTCTGGGGTGCCAAAAATTACGGAACCAACTTCGGACTCCTGTTTTCAGCCTGGGGCGTTGGCGCTTTTGTGCTGGTAAAGGTTTCGGCTGCTCTTACTGCTAAATATGGTGGTATGGAAACCTCCTTTATGGTCGCTGGTGTTATGCTTCTGGTCGGTGCTATGATGGCTCTGTCCTTGCGGTCGAAAAAAGTTGCAGTACCGGTTTCCCAACCCATCTTCGTCGAAGAAGACGAGTTGGTCCTGCAAGAAACCAGCGAATAATTCTCAACGGTTCTGTTGTTTCTTCACTTACTTCCAGCCCACCAATGGTGGGCTGGAAGTAATGTTGCGGGAGGTCTCATGCCTGGTTTTTCATCCTCAGTGTCTTCCTCTGAATTACCTAGTCCGGCACTTGTGGCTCTCGCACTATCTCTGACCATTTACCTGCTTAGTCTGTTCGGTTCCCATCGTCCCCCGGCACTGCTGACCGGCATTGTCCTTGTCTGTGGCGCTGTGGTTCACCTCATGTACGCCCTCTACAGCCAGCAACGGGGAGATTCACGGACAGCGGCAACCTTACTTCCCTTCGGGGTTTTCTGGTTGTCACTGGTCAGTTATAATGTGTTTCCTGAGCTCGGTCTCGGTCGCCATCCCAACGCAATCACAATGTTTTCCTACCTCAGTCTATGGGGGTTTTTTGTTGTCATCCTGTTTCTTGGCAGTTTCCGGAGCAGTCTTGCTATGCAGGTCCTCTTCGGATCGCTGGTGTTTGCTCTACTGTCATTGGCGATGAATCATCTTCGTGATGATCAGGTTTTCCTGTTCATTGGTTGCCTCAGCGGTTTTTTTTCCTCTTTGACGGCGGTATACATTGCTGTTGCCCAAAGGGTCAACTTGCACCAGCAACGTCAGGTAGTACCTTTGGGTCACCGGGACGGTATGGTCGAAGAGGGTCGTGATTGAAAGGCTTGTCAAGGGTGTCCTTTTCAGCTACTTTGCAAAGGGTGCCAGACGGTTGTGGCTAATCTTTCTGCTGACAGCGATGTCGGTTTTTTAGAGAGGACGGGAAGGGATGAGTCCTGGTCAACAAATGACAATTTTAGGGCTGCTCGCCCTATGTTATTATGCCGTCTTGTTGGCAATAGGCGTTGTCGACACCGATGTAATGCCCCAGTTTGTGGTTACCGCTCTAATTTTTCTCTCTTCTGGGCGCCTGTTACGCGGTGCAAGTCGCCGTCGACCGAAAAAAAAGCGAGAGGGAGAAAAACCACGAAAAGAACCAAACTGGGCACTGTTCGCTCAGACTTTGAACTGGGTGATGGCATTACTGATTCTCGGTGCCCTCGGCCTGTGGGTTATGAAACCGGTCGGTGTGCCCTTTTTGGAGATGCTCGGTTTCAAGTAGGCTTATTTGTCGCGGCGCTCCATTCAAAAAAGTTTCTTTTCACAACCCCCTGTTTTTTCACAGTCCGATAGGGTGTCACCAAGTTCACACCAGTCATTCCTTCTTTGCTTGACCTCCCCAAGATTTTTAATTTAAAACAACCGAAAATTCATAGCCTCCTGTAGGTTCTGGCTCAGGGAGATATTATCTTCATTGGATAAAATCCGTCTTGGTTGCCTCCCCCCTCCTGTATGCCACTTCTTAATCGCCACGCAAGGTGTTTCATGACTATTGAAGGTCGGTCTGATTTGCTCCGGAAGTAATCTTTCGCAATTATGCGAAAAAGTCTTCGAGGTTTGCATAATTGCAAATGGCCTTTTCAGGAATTGCCAAGCTGGTCAGTTGACCCTTTGGGGCGAGCAAACGCTTTGCTGCAGGGCGCTGCGTTGGATACAGGCAGCAGTGTTCCCTTGTTTTTATGGGCCACCCGGTTTTTGCACCGCTGCAAAAATACATTTGGATGGTTTGGGGGGCAAGGCTTGTAGCCTCTCGTAACTAACTGAAAAAACAAAGTAGTTAAATATGGGTAGAGCGTTGGTATGGGCCTTGCTAGAACCCTAGCCCGAAAGTTACTCCTTTCAGGCATGGAGTTGCGGAAGACATTGTTGAGGGACAAGGACTACTTCGCTCCATGCCACTTTTAAAATTTCAGGTTTTTACACCTGGCAAGGATGCAGGCTCAAAGAACTTTAATATCATGAGCGGCGGGCAGGAGATGTGGCTCACCCCCCGTGCCAGCTGAACCGTCGGTCCGTTCAACTTCAAACCCGAATTAACAGGAGAAAACAGTTATGGCAGATCAACGTACTCTGGTAGACAATACCGCAAACCCCGCTCCTCTTGGCCTGCTCGGGTTCGGCATGACCACGGTGCTTCTTAACCTGCACAATGCCGGCTTCTTCCCCCTCGATACTATGATTCTGGCTATGGGTATTTTCTACGGTGGCGCTGCTCAGATCTTGGCCGGTCTCATGGAATGGCGCAAGGGCAACACCTTCGCTACTACCGCTTTTATTAGCTACGGTTCTTTCTGGCTGACCCTGGTGGCCCTGGTGTTGATTCCCAAAGCCAACCTCGTTGGTATTGCTGGTCCCGAAAAGGCCACCGCTATGGCTGCCTACTTGACTATGTGGGGTCTGTTTACCGCGGTTATGTTCCTCGGTACCCTGCGCCTCAGCCGCGCCCTGCAGGTTGTTTTCGGTTCTTTGACCCTGCTCTTCTTCCTGCTGGCCGCTGGTGATTTTACTGGAAACCATACTCTTACTGTTATTGCCGGTTACGAAGGTATCTTCTGCGGCTTCGCCGCTATCTATACTGCCTTGGCTCAGGTGTTGAACGAAGTAAATGGTCGCCAGGTGCTGCCTCTGGGTGCTGTGGCCTAATTCACCCCAAAAGCAGTTGTTTTAGAAACACTATGGCGGGACCTTATGGTCCCGCCATTTTTTATGGGTCAATTGGGCAAACTCTTCAGAGGCTGGTTTTTGCAAAAATGCAAAAACAGCATAGAGCTTTGCATCGGTGCAAATAGGGGCTTGTTCGATGTAGCTGGTGGCCTAACTATCCGAATATGCTTGGTAATCTGCTAAAAGGTAGAGGGGGGCGGGACGGGGAGGAAGATCTTTTATGGGTCGTGTCTTTGTCCGACTCTTGCATCGTTGCGAAATTTGTGCCTGGGGTCGACATATAGCTATTCAGGCATGTTTTGTAAGTAGCTGAAAGGATAGGGAGAAATAGGTATTGGCCTGGCTGTGCCAAGTGTTGGTACGCAGTTTGCTATTTATAGAATACAGTCAAGAAATGCCAACAGTTGAGGCTCTATGAAGGAGGCGGTGGCGTGAGTATGGTTCAAGGCGCCCCGCATTCCATGGAAATACTCCTATCCGCAAAGAAAGGAACTGATCATGAGCGACGGAATTCTTTGTTCCTTTTACGGTAAGGATGACGATTGTTGTGATGTGGGCTGCGATTATATCTCATCGTCTGATGTGCCGACTATTATCCGCTACTGCAGCGCTGATTATCGCTCATGTAATCGTTATCAGGAATTAGCCCACCGGTTTTCGATCAGTTCCCCAGCCAGAGGTCGGGTTGCAATTGAGGCGTCGGAAGCCCGCATAGCAAAGCCAGTTACTCACTTCAAAGAGCCTCTAGTCAAGCCTTTTAAAGTTAAATGGTCGCTGCCGTCTTTGTGGCATCAGGTGTCTACCCGCTCAATGCTGGATCCGACTCCTTTAGCGCGTCAAAGACGTCTTGCGAGACCCTTGGCAACTCAACGGATTCGCCAGGTTTCTGCTATCCCAGTTTCTAGTTCTGCCCAGGGGCCGGTTTCTGTGGGGCTTTTGGGATTTGGTGTTGCAACGGTATTGCTCAGTTTGCAAGTAGGGAACTTTTTTCCCCTGGCAACTGTGCTGACAACGCTGAGTATTTTTTATGCCGGGCTTGCGCAGGTCATCAGTGGGGCTATGGAATGGCGAAAAAATAATGTCTTTGGTGCTACCACATTTATGGGATACGGCTTTTTTTGTCTCGCCTTTGTTTCGGTTGCAGTTATGACTCACACCGGTTTGGCACCCGCGCCTTCCGGACCTGCCACAGCCGTCTGCTTCGGGCTCTTGAGTCTGGTGTCGGCAACCTTGTTTTTTGGGGCGCTGCGTATTGAGAAAGTTTGGCGTCTGTTTTCCGCTTTGTTGACACTCTCCCTTGTCCTTCTGGCTTTTGGACATGCCACGGATGTAGCTGGTATCAAGCCGGTAGCAGGCTGCGGAGGAATAGCCATCGGCACTCTGGCTATTTGTACCGGTTTGGTTCGTTTTTTCAAAACAATCACTGGCCGTCGCGGTCTTGTTCCGGTTCTTGCCTGACAGGGGGCTGATCCGGAAAGCGATGGTGAAACTGTTAACCTTGTTTGCCTGAATGTTGTGACTTTATGAAGCTATCAGAACGTGTCCGACTTACCCCCGAAGACCGTCAGAAGATTTGGAAAATATATCAATCCGGCGGAACAAATATTACCGACCTTGCAGAGCGGTTCAACGTTTCGAGGCCTACCATTTACAAGGTGATTGAGCGGGCTAGAAAACATGAATTTGAGCCTCGCAAAAGCACCAACCTCCGTTATCGTAACCTGAGGTACGGTCTTAAGCGTCTGTCTAAGGTTGAACGGAACCTTGAAGGCAGCTGTTAGCGCGGGATGTTTGTTGGTGTCGATCTTGAGTGGCTCGTAACCTTCGCAGTGTTTATCGCGGCACGTTTTGGCCAGAAGCTCTCTGTGCTTCGTGGTTTTGCGTCAACTAGCGTCCGAGGCGCAAGTCGGTTGCCAAGTGCCTTGTTATCCTTTAAGGTTAGCGATAGGTAGGTTTTGCTGAAGCGTTATCGATTGCTTCATGTCGCTACAGTTGCCAAAGGAGTCGGCAATGAAAGATCTAAAGATATCTCATAAGATCTTCCTGCTGAGCGGGGCCATACTGATTGTTTTCTCGTTGGTGGTGACCTGGATGTATCTGGATGCCAAGCACAATTATGTACAGGCTCGCCGCAATGAAATTCAACATGTTGTCGAAACGGCCTGGGGGGTTCTCGATTATTACGCCGGTTTAGCCGAGAGCGGAAAGCTTGATACGGAAGCTGCCCAGCAGCAGGCAATTGCGGCTGTCGGTTCGTTGCGTTTTGATGCGGATAATTATTACTGGATCAATGATTTTCAACCGCGCATGGTCATGCACCCGTTTAGTCAGGAATTGGTGGGACAGGACCTGAGTGAGTATCGTGATCCGCTGGGCAAGCCCCTGTTTGTGGAAATGGCTGAACTGTGCCGTCGCCAGGGGCAGGGATTCATTGAGTATGTCTGGCACAAGCCGGGCAGCACTGTTCCGGCTGGCAAGGTGTCTTTTGTTAAACAGTTGCCCCAGTGGAACTGGATTGTCGGTGCTGGAGTCTATACCGACGATATCAAGCGTAACCTGGCCAGGGTATTTTATACCACTCTCGGTATTTTCTGTGCGCTGCTGCTAGGCGTAGTGGTGGTAACCTTGATTGTCTCCCGCCAGATTGCCATTCCTTTGGGGCAAGCGGTTGAGGCGATGGAAAGGCTTGGCAACGGCAATTTCGATGTTCATCTCGGCATGACACGTAAGGATGAAATCGGCCGAATGGCCAATGCGATCGATGCCTGTGTCGGCAATTTGCGCAAACTTTTTGAAGCTATTCGTTCCATGTAGCATCGTTGATTTAGTGGACTGAAACAAAAACCGCCTTGTAGGCGGTTTTTTTTTAGGCTTTTCTATCAGTAGATATCGAGATGAGCAAAAGGCGCTTTCATCGAGGCTTCCATTGCCTCTTCGAGTGTATGCACCCCCTTTGCTGCCAGCAGGGGAATCAGCTTGCATAACACTTCAGCAGTTACCATAGCATCACCAAGAGCCGTGTGACGACCGACAATAGGGACGCCGAGCCGGCTGGCCACCTCTTCAAGCTGGTGACTCTGCTGGTTGGGATGGACAAACCATGACAAGAGCAAGGTGTCGAGCACCGGTTGATCGAATCGCACGCCGCTGGAAGCCTCCTTGAGCTTGAGGAATTTCATGTCGAAGGCAGCGTTATGGGCCACTAGCACCGATCCCTCTGTAAAATGGTGGAGTTCGGGTAAGATCTGGTCGATGGTCGGTTTGCCCAGCAGGAATTCAGGAACAATACCGTGAATTCTGATCGATTCTTCGGGTAACGGTCGGCGAGGATCGATGAGCTGGTCCAGAGTTTCCTCGTAAAGAATGCGTCCGTTGACGATACGCACCGCGCCAATTTGAATGATTTCGTCTCCCTGGGACGGTTTAAGGCCGGTGGTTTCCGTATCGAACACGGCGTAAGTTAACTGGGAAAGGGGCTGTTGGCAGACATCGTCCTTGCACACCTGATGCAGCAGGCCGAATTCGTAGTGAACCGGTCGGTGTTCATCGACAGAGATGTGGCTAAAATGATCATTCGTCTCCGCTATGGGCAAGAGAATGCGCAGATGCTCGATGTGCTGGCAATTGTCCTGTGACAGATCAAAAATTCCACCGATGCGCTGGATCAGTTCTCCGAAAGAGACAGGGTGGTTTTGAGAGTCTCCAGCCAGTGGCCGATTTTTCCAAGCGTCCAATTCATCGCTGCTGATGATGCAGCCGGGCCAGGCGATTTCGAACAGCGCCTTATCGGTACTGTTGCGGTGAAGTTCAAGGGTTAGTGCCGAGAAGTTTTCGGCATTTTGCAGAGCATTGACCAGATGGACCAAGCATTGCACCATGGCATAACTGTCGACCTGTAGCCAGAGTTCTGGGTCTGCACAATGGGTTACGGCGATGCCCGTATAATGGCGTAGGTGGTGTTCGATGATGTTCAGCAGGTGCTCACCTAGAATATTTTCTCGGTAATTAATGTCGATTAGTTGCTGTTTATAGGATTGTTCCGTCTGTTGCAACGTCTTGCCCATTTTGCTGACGGCCAGATCGATATCCTGCAGCAGCGTTTGTTGTTCAGTTTCGTGCGGCAGTTCCTTGGTGAGCGTTTCGAGGGTGTGGCTGATTTTTTCTAGAGGGGGGTATAGCGCAGCGGTCAGGCCATAAAAGGTTTGTTCCCGTTGCAGGCCGTTCTTTATCTGCTGGCTTAGGTCCTCCATGGCCAAGACGAAGCCGGAGAAGGTTTTGTCACTATTGCCGGTTTTGAGTACCGGAGCCATATGAATCCGCAAAACAAGGGATTCTCCGACGGTCATGACAAGGTTGGCGGTTGGTGATTTCTGTCCACGATTAGCGGCTTGGTGCAGCATGTCGATGGCGTGGACGATGGGGCCGCGATCTAGAATGCTAAACAGTGAACGGCCGAGTCCGATGAGCTTGCCAGGTTTTTGCAGCAGTTTTTGTGCCCGCTGGTTGTAGAGCATCACTTGGCCACTGACGTTACAAGCCAATACCCCGGTAGGCAGGTCCGACATCAAGGCTGCCAGCAGGTTACGTTCGTGCTGGAGATCCGAACGGGCTTGTTTGATCTTCTCCTTAACTTCGGCTTGCAGGGTTTCAAATGCATCGGCCGATTCGTTTATGATGCCGGCCAGGCTGACT
>JABXKU010000054.1 GCA_013619105.1 Desulfuromonadales bacterium | reverse complement strand
ATTACCTAGAAAATACAATTAAAACGCCTATCATTACAATACTTCAAGTCACCACGCCTGATGTTTTGCCATTGGAAAATAGCCCAGAATTATTAAGGCATGAGCGTCCCAAATATTAAAAAATCCAACCGGTGACCAAGGTCAAATTCATTCTAAGGCAGGACATAAAGCTGCCGCCGCATTCGTCCTCTGAGCTTCCTCCATCCACTGCCGGGTTTGACAAGGCGCCCGTCAAAAAGGTATTAGACTCCATAAGCTTTTTCTATCAGGAGAGTTCATGAACTATCCAGTTTGGTTCCTGCCGACCATCGGCGGTGGCACCTTGATTGCCCTAATTGCCGTCGGTCATGTGTTCATCTCTCACTTTGCTGTCGGCGGGGGCCTGTTGCTGGTCTTGAGCGAATATCTGGCCCGCAAACGTAAGGACGCCGCGTTGCTCGCTTTTACCAAACGCTTCGCCCGAGTCTTCGTCTTGCTAACCCTGGTTTACGGCAGCATAACGGGGGTCGGCATCTGGTTTGTCATTTCTCTGGTGCAACCGGGGGGCACGTCTTTACTCATTCATCAATTCGTCTTCGCTTGGGCGGCGGAATGGGTCTTCTTTCTGATTGAAATTGTCGCCATCTCAGTCTACCTCTATTCCTTTGAGCGCATGGCCCCAACCATCCATCAAGCGGTAGGCTGGGTTTACTTTGGTGCATCCTGGTGCAGCCTGTTTATTATCAATGGCATCATCACCTTCATGCTCACTTCCGGCAACTGGACCAGTAACGGATCGTTCTGGAGCGCCTTTTTTAATCCCAGCTTCTGGCCATCCCTAGTCTTTCGGTCCTTGATGACCGTCATTATTGCCGGTTTATTCGCCCTGCTGTTCAGCTCGTTAAGCAAAGACCTGAAGCTGCGGCGACAGCTGGTCCGCACCTGTTGCAGCATGGTGTTGCCGGCCTTAATTGCCATCGTACCTACGGCATGGTGGTACCTTCAAGTCCTGCCTCAGCCCGCCAGAGACTTGGTCCAAGCAGGCTCGCCTACCGTTGTCCGGGCCCTGCACGGAGGTGCTACCGGGGTTATTCTTATCGCTTCGGCCTTGCTGCTAAGCCTCTGCTTTCCAATTCGTTATCGCCGCTCTTTGGCAGTCCTGGCTCTGGCCTCGGGCCTGCTTCTGATGGGCAGCTTTGAATGGACCCGAGAGGCGGCCAGACGGCCCTTTGTTGTGCAACAGGCGATGTTTTGCAACGGCGTGACTCCCGACCAACTGCCGCAGCTGCAAGAGCAGGGATTCCTTACAACGGCGCGCTGGAGCCAGGTACACCAAGTCGCTTCGGACCCGGCAGCGGCGGGCCGTGAACTTTTCAAATTTCAGTGTTACTCATGCCACACTCTCAACGGCCCCAACAACGACCTTCTGCAGCGAACCCGTCCTCTTGATCAGACCGCCCTCGCCGGCTACATCGGCAGTCTGCATCGGGTTCGATATTTCATGCCCCCCTTTGCCGGCAATAAAGACGAGCGCCAAGTCCTAGCGGCCTTTCTTACCGACGGCCTGTTCCCCAGCTTTGAGAAGCCCGCTGAGCCGGCCAAAGAAATCCCTCCGGACCAGTTACTCTTTGAACAAAACTGTACCCTGTGTCATACCACCGAGCTGGTTGGAACTCGTACCGCCAGCTGGTCGAAAGTCCGTATTCGACTTGCCCTCGACAACCTCAACCAGCTCCACCCGGCTATGCCCGACTATAAAGGGACACCGAGTGAAAAAGATCGCCTCACCGAGTATATTCTTCACTTGAATCGTTCGGCCGCTCAACAGCCGGCCAAGGGAGTCGCTCCATGAACCCACTGATCCCCCTGCCGGACCCTATCCCCGTCTCTTCTGGGTACCTGCTCGCTCTTCTTTTGCTGGTATTCCCCCTGCATCTGCTGTTCATGAACTGCCTGCTCGGCACCACGGCAGTGACTCTCTATCTGCAGCGCCGCTCTGACGCCGTCGCCACGCAACTTGCTACAGAACTAAGTCGCGCCCTGCCTCTTATAATGGCCTTTGTGGTTAATTCGGGGGTCGCTTCGCTTCTTTTTCTGCAAGTTTTGTACGGCCAGTTTTTTTATACCAGCTCAATCCTCATGGGCAGCTACTGGCTGGCTATCATTCCTTTGCTTATTCTGGCCTACTACGCCCTCTATTGGGTCGACTTCCGTTATCAGCGCCTTGGCCGATTGCGCTGGCTGCTGCTAGCCTTTGTGTTGGCCATATTGCTAGCGGTTCCGTTTCTGTTCAGCAACAACATGACCCTGATGCTCCATCCGCAACGCTGGTCAGCCTACTTTGGCCAGGATAACGGAACGCTGCTAAATCTAAGGGATATTACCCTCTGGCCCCGCTATGCCCATTTTATTGTTGCCGCCCTCGCCGTCGGTGGCCTGTTTACGGCCACCTTGGGTCTCTGCTATCGATCGAGGTCGCCGGAAATGGCCGCCTATGCCCGAAACCTTGGCATGACCCTGTTCAGCCGCCTGACCTTGCTGCAATTGCTCATCGGCCCTATGTTTCTATTTAGCCTGCCTCAACCATTGCGCTGGAAAATCCTCGGCGGTTCGCCTCTGGCGACCCTGCTTATGGGCGCCGCCCTGGTCTTGGTAACCGCTTTGTTGGTTAACGCTTTTCAGCAACGTGTATTGACCAGCCTGGCTCTGCTGGTTCCCTTGGTCTGCTGCATGGTCTCCCTGCGAGCATGGCTGCGCAGCGCTTTTTTGCAACCCCACTTCACCCTCGATCAGTTAGAGGTCACTCCCCAATACTCACCCCTATTGATCTTTTTAATCGTCCTGCTGTTCGGTAGCTGCGTGATCGGCTGGCTGATCTACCAGGCCACAAAGGCTGCCCGACAGAGCCCATGAAGGAAAGGTGCTTGGGATCAAACAAAACAAGCATTAGGAAGTCAGGATTCAGAACAGGCGGGAACAAGCAGTGTCAGGGATAATCGCCGCGCAGGTAAGCGGCACAATCGCACTGTAGCGGGCAGTCACAGCAGAGCGGTTTTGTACGACAATACCGTTTGCACTGTTCAACAATAAGCGCGTGATATTCGTTGAAGAGACCACTATTGTGCGGCAGGTGAGTCATGAACATCTGGCGAATTTGGTCATAGGACTCTTTTCCCTGTAGCAGACCTAAACGATCGAAGAGTCGCCGGGTATAAGCATCGACCACAAAGGAAGGCCGATCTCCAGCATAGAGCAGGATGGAATCAGCCGTCTCCGGCCCCACCCCCTTGCAGAGCAACAATTCATCTCTTACTTGCTGCAGAGGCCCCCTCAACATAGCACCTAAATCGCCGACATAGCGGCCCCTTAGGTAGGCGGAAAAAAGCTGTAAACGTTCGGCTTTTTGCCGAAAAAACCCGCTGGGTCGAATCAGTTCCTCTAGCCGCTGACGATCCATCCGCAGCAGGTTATCGACGGTCAGGGGTGCCTCATCCTTAAGGGCAGCGATCACCCTTTCGACGTTACGCCAAGCGGTATTCTGGGTCAGAATCGCCCCGACCACCACTTCAAAAGGGCTTTCTGCGGGCCACCAATGTAATTCCCCAAAATGTGTCAGCAAACGATTAAATATCTCGTTCAAACATCCTGTCAGCGGCTTCGTCATCTTTCCTATTCTTCCTCTCTGTAGCTCAACTATGCAACTGAGCCCGAGCCAGGACGACCACCGCCACCTCGCCGGCACCACCATCGAGCAACGTACGACTGCACTCACGAGCCGTGGCACCGGTAGTCATCACATCGTCGACCAACAACACCCGTTCACCTTGTAGCGGCCGACTCAAGGCAAAGGCCCCACGGAGATTACGTCGACGCTGGACCGCCTTGAGTCCAATCTGAGGCGGTGTCGGACGGATGCGCAGCAGCAACTGATCTGCCACGGGTACCTGCCGACTACGCCCCAGGGACTTGGCCAACAACAGAGCCTGATTGTAGCTGCGCTGGCGAAGTCGGGTGACGTACAAGGGGACAGGCAACAGCAGATCGGGACTAAACTCGTCTATCGGTCCTTGCAGTGCCTCCTTCATCAAGGCCGCCAAAGGCCGGTCGAGGTTGAAGTCTCCCTCATATTTAAATTTCTGTACGGCCCGACGCAAGGTTTCGTCGTAGAGACCGACACTTTTGGCCCACAAAAATGAGGGAGGGTCCCGCAGACAGGCTTGGCAAAGATGGTCACTGCCATCCTCGGCCGCAAAGGGCAAATCACAGCGAGAACAACAAGGTGAAACGACGGGAGTAATGGTCTCAAGACAGGACGAACAGAAGAGCGCCGATGCTTGTAAGGCTTGGCGACAGAGGGGGCAGATCGGAGGGAAACAGAGATCGGCCAAGCCGATCAATTGCTGGCGCAGAAGCTGCCAGAGGATCTTGGGGCTGTTGAAGCTCATCAAGATAGCTCCCCGCCACGCCACCGGCGGATCGAAGGATTAATCCTGCAACAGGCTACAACCGGTCATCTCCGGCGGCTGAACCACATCGAGCAACTGCAGCAGGGTCGGCGCGATGTCGGCCAATTTGCCACGGCGAAGCGAACTGTGTTGGCGATCAGGATCGACCAAGATCAAGGGAACCGGGTTAGAGGTATGGGCCGTATGGGGCGTGCCATCCTCCGCACTCATTTGCTCGCAGTTGCCGTGATCGGCCGTAACCAGCAGACTGCCTCCGGCAGCCAGAACAGCGTCAACCACCTGGCCGACACAGTCATCGACCGTTTCCATGGCCTCGACCGCTGCCGCCATGATGCCGGTATGACCGACCATGTCCGGATTGGCAAAGTTAAGCACAATCAGATCGTAGCAACCTTTCGCCACACACTCCAACATCTCTGCGGTAACCTGCGGCGCACTCATGGCCGGCTTCTGATCGTAGGTGGCCACCTCCTGCGGCGAAGGGACCAGCACCCGCTCTTCACCGGCAAAAGGACTCTCGCACCCACCATTGAAAAAGAACGTAACGTGGGCGTATTTCTCCGTTTCAGCAATGCGTAACTGCTGAAGACCGGCCTTGGCTATTACCTCGCCAAGGATGGCGGGATAGCTTGCCGGAGAAAAAGCCACCGGCAGGGCAAAAGTTTCGTCATACTCAGTAAGGCAGGCAAAACCAGCTAACTGAGGACTCTTGGAGCGCTGGAAACCGTTGAATTCACATTGGGTAAAAGTGCGACTGATCTCTCGCGCCCGATCAGCGCGAAAGTTGAAAAAGATCAGACCATCGTCGTCATCGACGGTACTTGAAGAACCGTCATGATGGATAACACAGGGTTCAACGAACTCGTCGGTCTGGCCGTTACCATAGGCGTTGGCAATCGCTTCGGCACTGCTGGCAAAGATATGACCCTGGCCCTCGGTCATGGCCCGATAGGCTTTTTCAACCCGATCCCAACGGTTGTCACGATCCATGGCGTAATAACGCCCAATGACTGTCGCCACGTGGCCAAGGCCGATAGCAGCCAGGCGCTCTTCCAACTGAGCCAAATAGCTTTGGCCACTCTGGGGCGGGGTATCGCGACCATCGAGAAAAGCATGAATGCAAACTTCGGATACGCCCTGTTGTCTGGCCATTTCGACCAGGGCGTAGAGATGCTTATTATGCGAATGCACACCGCCGTCGGAGAGCAGACCCATAAGGTGCAGTTTGCCGCCACTGCGCTTAACCTCAGCCATGGCTTCGAGCAACACGGGATTGCTAAAGAAATCACCCTGCTCGACAGCTCGACTAATGCGGGTCAACTCCTGATAAACGATGCGGCCAGCACCGATATTGAGATGACCGACCTCCGAATTGCCCATCTGTCCTTCGGGCAAGCCGACGGCAAGCCCTGAGGCATCGATCTCGGTAGTGGGATAATCGCGACGTAATTCGTCAAGACGTGGGGTACGGGCCTGGCAAGCAGCGTTATCCTCGCAACTTGGGTTAATACCCCAGCCGTCGAGAATCATCAGAACCAACGGGCGACGTACTGCAGGCATGACTAGTCCCGTTCTCCGTGATGAATTTCACGAACTTCTGGCGCCGGTAGGTTTGTAATTGAGGGCACATCACTTAGGTTCAGACAGCCCCAGCAACCACATTGTTCACAGCGTCCCTGCCAAGAGGAAGTCGCCGCGCCGCACTCTTGGCAGACATAACCGAAACGGAACCGATCTTCCCCTCCCAGGGCTTTCTGGTATTCTGCCACCGCATCACTCAAGCGCTGACGGCGCATATGACTCTCAGCCAGCACCAGATGCAACTGCGGGAAGTCAGCACAACTTTTTTCCAGACCGTGGAGTTGCTCCAAAGCCTCGTCGACCATTTCCACCCGCAAACAGAACTTGCCGAAAAAGAAGCGCAGCAACAGATCGTCAGGATGGTCTGCCACCTGCTGCCGATAGTAACCCAAAAGGGTAGTCGGATTTTCCTCGGCCATGGCCTGTTGCTCCAAGCGCTTAAGAAATACGCTGTGACCAAAGCGCCGATAGCCGGCCTGCCAAGTTGACGCCGCTTGTTCAGAACGCCCCTGCTGACGGAGCATTTCTCCCAAAGACACTTGGGCCGGCAAAAAGTCTGGGGCATCCTTGGCCAGTTTCTGGTAGCCAGCCAACGCCTCATCAAAGCGCTCTTCGGCTTCCGCTTGCTGGGCCGTCTGATAGCGCAGGCCGTTGAGCAGGAGCTTTTCGGCAGCTTGAACCTCGCCGGCACCCTTTTTTACCAGACGTTTCTGCACTGCCAGAGCATCACTCCACTGCTGCTGAGCCAGGTAGAGGTCGCGCAATCCAACCTGACCCTGATAATTATCCCCATCCAGGTCGAGTAATTCACGATAACAATCCGCCGCTTCGCTTAACCGCTGAGTCTTCCCATAAGTCTCGGCCAAAGCAAAGAGCACGGTCAGATCCTTGGGAGCAAGCTTGCGGGCACGCTGCAGAAGACTAACACTTTCGTCTACTTCACCGTCGGCCAGCTGAACCTCGGCCAAGGCACTTAACACCTCGATGCGACCGCCATCCATGCTGAGGGCCTTTTGCAACAACCGGCGGGCCTTGGTGCTGTCCCCGGAACGCAAACGGGCCAGACCTTCACGGTGCAACTCGGACACTTCCCGCTCTCGCTTTTCCGAGCGGGTTCGTCGCCAGCCCTTCAACAGATAACTAGCCGCTCCGTAAAGGTGCAGCAGGTAGCCGACGGTCAGACCCAACACAATACAGGCCACCACCACGACCGCTGGAGAGGCTTGAATCACATGATCCGGATAGAAGACAATGGCTATTTCTACGGGATTAAGCTGCAGAAAGTAGATAAAAAACACCATGAACAGAATAAGCAGCAGCAGTAGGGTCATGATGGTCATAGTCTTCCTCCTTGGTCGCCAAGGCGACAAGCAATGCTTCAAAGGTAGATGCTGTTACAAACATCCATGAGCTGGCTAAGCAAAAACCTCGTACTGTAAGGCGTCGTGCTTTTTCAGGAGTGAAGACAGACATAGGGGCTGGCGAATTCCTAAAAAAACGCTGCAACGCAGCAAGTCGGACTTTTTACAACGCCATCACCGATTATGGTACGGCTCATTACGCAAGATGGTAAAACCCCGATAAAGTTGTTCAAGCAACAGCAGTTGCGCCATTTGATGGGTCAGGGTCATTGCCGAGAGGGACAGTAGCAGATTGGCCCGCTCCTTCACGGTACGACTCAATCCATAGGCGCCACCGATGGCAAAAAGCACTTCACCGGTACCCTCTAGCATATGCCGGCCGAGAAACTTGGACAGCTCTTCCGAAGCCAAATTTCGGCCCTGTTCGTCGAGGGCTACAAGATAGGCACCGGCCGGTACCCGGGCCAGGATGCGCTCACCCTCTTGCTTGCGAATCGCCTTGGGATCGGCCTTGGAACCGCTCTTGGCCTCTTTAAGCTCATGGCTGTTAAAGGCGGTGTAGCGTTGGATGCGGCTGGAATATTCCGCCACGCCTTCCCGTAGAAAAGGTTGAGAAAGCTTGCCAACGCTGATCAGCCCGATTTTCATGAAGGATCTGCTGACCCCTCGGGCTGGGTCTCTTCGCCGACGGTCATTTCCACCGCTTCGCTCCAAAGACCATCCAGATCGTAAAAGCCCCGCACCGATTCCTGAAAAATGTGCACCATGACATCACCATAGTCGATCAACACCCAACGGCCCTCTTTCAGGCCTTCGATGGCCAAGGGTCTGGTGTCGTGATCATTTTTTAGACCAAGATGAATGGAATCAGCGACCGCCTGTACCTGGCGGTCGGAGCGACCCGAAACAATAAGCAAATAATCGGTCAGCGAGGAAATCTTGCGCACGTCGAGCAGACGGACATCGAAAGCTTTCTTATCCAGGGCATATGCAGCACAGAGCTGCGCGCGTTCTTGGGTTTGCAAAATCTTTATAACCTTTCCCGGCAACGATAAAGATCGTGCCGGCAGATGTAATCTTCCACAACAGAGGGGATTAAATAACGGATCGAGCCGTGTTCAGCAACCTGCTGACGAATCCGGGTCGAGGAAATATCAAGGAATGTCTCCTTCAGAAAAATCACCCGGTTACCACTACAGTGTAGCAAAACATTCGACTCTTTATCGTAACAGAACTGCCCCCGCATGACAACGGGCAGCAGCGCTAGCGGATCGTCTCCAGCATGGCCCGGACGGGCAGCCACCACCAGATTGGTCAATTCGAACAGGCGGGAATAATCTTTCCAGGTATCGATGGCCCGGTAAGAGTCCATGCCAATAAGAAAAAAGAATTCATCATCCGGGTACTGATCATGCAAAATTTCCAGGGTAGCAACCGAGTAGCTCTTACCAGGGCGCTGCGATTCAAGATCACAGGCCGAAAAAGCAGGATTGTCAGCTACGGCCGCCTCAACCATCGCATAACGGTGGGCAAAGGAGATATCGTCGGCCAACGGCTTATGAGGGGGGGTCGCCGCCGGCATGAACAGTACCCGATCGAGCCCGCAGGCCAGGCGCACTTCTTCAGCGATCCGCAAATGAGCCAGATGAATGGGATTGAAGGTCCCTCCGAGAATACCGGTCTTCATCATTGCAAACCCCTTCCCCTGCTCACCGAGCTAAGGACGAACCTGGCCATCACCAAGCACCACAAATTTTCGAGTGGTCAGATCTTCCAGACCCATAGGGCCGAAGGAGTGGAGTTTAGTGGTAGAAATACCGATTTCGGCGCCCAGACCGAACTGGTTGCCGTCGGAGAAACGGGACGAAGCGTTAACCATGACCACACTGCTGTTAACCTCCCGCACGAAACGCTGGGAATTACGGTAATCGTTGGTAACGATAACTTCCGTATGCAGGGAACAATACCGACGAATATGCTCGATAGCCTCATCGATGTCCTCGACCACCTTGATCGCCAGAATGAGGTCGAGATATTCGGCGGCCCAGTCTTCTTCCGTCGCTGCGATCACTTCGGGAGCGAATTCCTTGGTCACAGAGCAGCCACGCAACTCGACGCCCTTACCCTTGAGAGTGGCTACGATGCGCGGCACAAAGGTCTCGGCGATATCCTTGTGGATCAGCAGAGTCTCCATGGAATTGCAGACTCCGGGCCGCTGGACCTTAGCGTTGACGCAGATGCGCTCGGCCATCTCGTAATCGGCGCTGGCATCAACAAAGGTATGACAGACCCCTTTATAATGCTTAATGACGGGAATCCGTGAATTTTCACTGACAAAGCGAATCAGCCCTTCACCGCCACGAGGAATGATCAGGTCGATATATTCCTCAAGCTTTAGTAGTTCGGTGATGGCGCTACGATCGGTGGTGGTCACCACCTGCAGAGCGCCGGCAGGCAGGCCCATGGCCAACAGTTCCTTCTTCAACACAGAACCGATGGCGACGTTGGAATTGATGGCTTCTGAACCGCCACGGAGCACTACCACGTTGCCGCTCTTCAAGCACAGGCCCGCTGCATCGGCGGTCACATTGGGACGAGATTCGTAAACGATGCCGATCACCCCCAGGGGGATACGCATGCGACCGACCTGAATGCCGTTGGGCCGCCGCCGCATTTCGCTGATCTCGCCAACCGGATCGGGTAGTTCAGCGACCTCGCGCAGGCCATCGGCCATAGCGGTGACGCGCTCGTCGTTAAGCATTAAGCGATCGATCATGGCGGCGGACAGGCCCTTTTGCCGAGCCCGCTCCAAATCCTTCTCGTTGGCTTCAACGAGGGCCGGAGCGGCCAGTTCTAAAGCCTCGGCCATGCGCCGCAGCATATCGTTCTTGGCCGTGGCCGACAGGTTGGCCATGATTCGTGTCGCCTTTTGCGCCTCTTGCGCCAGGGCCAGCATCTGTTCCTTAATCGTCATCGTTCACTCCTCGCAAATAACGGCCCTTTGCCCGACCTTCTTTTTCAATACAATATAGTCCCGATGAACCACTTCAGCGCCATATTGGTAGCCGAGCAGCTCTTCGATATCCTGAGAATTTTGCCCTTGGATGCGCCCTAGTTCCGTCTGAGAATAGTTGATGATGCCCCGGGCAAATTCGCGACCCTCGGGATCGCAGAGTCGCACCGCATCGCCTCGGTCGAAGCGCCCTTCGCTTCCGGTGATCCCCGAGGGCAACAGACTCTTGCCCCTGCACACCAGCGCGTGGAGAGCCCCATCGTCGACCATTAGCCGGCCGCGGGGCTTCTTGGTAAAAGCAATCCAGTGCCTAAGGGGCGTGAGACGGTCGATTGCAGGCAAAAACCAGCTACCCACCTCCTCGCCGGCAAACAGCCGCTGCAGTACCCGTGGTTGACGGCCGTTGACGATGATCGTGCTGATACCGTACAAGCCCGCCCGCTTGGCCGCCTCAATCTTGGTCGCCATACCGCCGGTGCCAACCTCGCTGCCGACACCGCCGGCCATCGCCTCGATCACTGGGGTAATCTGCTCAACCTTGGAGATCGCCTTGGCCTGGGGATTGGTACGCGGATTACTGTCGTAGAGACCGTCGACATCGGACAGAATCACCAACAGATCGGCTTCGGCCAGGTTGGTCACCAGGGCCGACAGATTGTCGTTGTCACCGAAACGAATTTCTTCCACCGCCACGGTGTCGTTCTCATTGATGATGGGAATGATACCGTAGTCGAGAAGCGTCATGAGGGTATTGCGGGCGTTGAGAAAGCGCCGCCGATTGGCCAGATCTTCCCGGGTCAGCAGAATCTGCGCGACTCGCCGATCAGCGACACGAAAGGCGTATTTGTAATGGCGCATCAGCCGCCCCTGGCCGATGGCCGCCGCAGCCTGCTTCAGGGGAATGGTAGGCGGTCGGCCGACGATGCCAAGATCGCCCTTTCCGGCAGCTACCGCACCGGAAGAAACCAGCAGCACCTCGTAGCCCAGCTTCATAATCTCGCAGATATCGGCAACCAGCGCATCGATAATGGCAGGGTCGATCCCATCCTTACTGACCAGCACACCGCTGCCGACCTTAATGACGACCCGTTTAACTTTGGTCAGAAGCTTTTTGCGCATGCCCGATTCCTCTCCGCAATTCAGCATAATTCATGGAATTTTGGCTCGAATTTTACTCGCGGCACTGCCTGCCTGTCAAGCCGGACCGAACTCGTCGAAGTCCTCGCCGGAACGCAGTCGGGACAGCTCCTTTGCGACAAGCGCCACCAGCTCCTCGAGACCGTCTTTAGTGACCGCCGAAACCAGCAGGGTTTTAAATCCTCGCTCAGCAAAGATCGCCGAGATAGCGTCTGCCTGCTCGCGCACCTCGGTCACATCGGATTTGCTCAACACTACAATTTGCGGTTTTTCTAGCAACTTCGGATTGTGCCGCTCCAGTTCCCGATTAATGGTATCGAAGCGGTCCACCGGATCCCCCTCCTGCAGATCAGTGAGATCGACCATATGCAAAAACAGATCGGTACGTTCAATATGGCGCAAAAATCGGGTGCCCAGACCGAGGCCTTCGCTGGCCCCCTCGATAAGGCCGGGGATATCTGCTACTACAAAGCTTTGATATCCACCGTACCCCACCACGCCGAGGTTGGGAACCAGGGTGGTGAAAGGATAGTCGGCGATCTTGGGCCGAGCGGCGGATATAGCTGAAATCAAGGTTGATTTACCGGCGTTGGGCATACCCACCAGGCCGACATCAGCCAGTAGTTTAAGCTCCAGACGAAGCCAAATCTCGTCACCAGGCATCCCCGGTTGAACATGACGGGGTGCCCGGTTAGTGCTAGTTTTAAAGCGGGCATTGCCACGCCCCCCCTGACCACCCTTGACGGCCACAAAGCGTTGCCCCCGGTCCTTGAGATCGGCCAGCACTTCGCCACTCTCCTGGTCGTAAACCAACACGCCTGGCGGCACAAGGATCAACAGATCCTCGCCATTTTTGCCATGGCGATTCGCACCCATGCCATGGCTGCCCCTCTTGGCCTTGTAGCGGACCTTGTAGCGCAAATCAAGCAAGGTGCCTAAACCCTCGTCGACCTCAAAGATGACATCGCCGCCATCGCCGCCGTCGCCACCGTCCGGGCCGCCCATAGCGACAAACTTCTCCCGCCGAAAGGACAAACAGCCTCGACCGCCGTCTCCGGCAGTAACATGGATTTTTACTTCATCGATAAACTGCATAATGGGGAATCGGTCCAGAACCGGTTTCTGCTTTGAAAGGTTTGATTAGCTGCTCTCTGGGCCTGAGGACTCTACAGTCTTCAGAATAAGAGAAAGTCGGGCGACAAACGACGAAAAAAGCCCGAAGTTCATTCAGGAACATCGGGCTCTTCTCATGAATCCAAAGTCGCTGGGTGTATCAGGCCGCGTAAACGCTGACCTTCTTTTTGTCCTTACCCTTGCGTTCAAAGGTAACTACGCCGTCCACCAGAGCGAACAGAGTGTAGTCCTTACCGCAACCGACATTGTTGCCAGGATGAATAGTGGTGCCACGCTGCCGCACCAGAATCGATCCAGCTGTTACTGCTTGACCGCCGTAGCGCTTCACGCCAAGGCGTTTGCCCGCGCTATCGCGGCCATTTCTTGAACTGCCACCGGCTTTTTTATGAGCCATCGGTAATCCTCCTTAAGCCTGAATGCCCGTAATTAAAAGGCGGGTGAGAGGCTGACGGTGTCCATAGGTCTTGCGATAGCCTTTACGACGCTTGTGGTGGAATACCAGGACTTTCTTGTCCTTGCCTTGCTCCACAATGCGCGCTGTGACTGTCGCTTTTGGCAATAGAGGTGTTCCGATTTGAACCTCTTCTCCGCCGACCATGAGAACCTCGCTCATCGACACAGTGTCACCCACTGCACCTTCAATCTTCTCGATTTTGAGCAGATCACCTTCGGATACTTTGTATTGTTTTCCCCCGGTCTTGATCACCGCATACATATTGTTTCACCTCGCTCTCATATATTGTTATTTTTACAGAACAGGCAATATAGCCCCGACCTGCACCCCTGTCAAGCAAAAACTCCAGATGCGGATTCAGACACAAGGCTGTTCTCAGCCACGAATTTTTATAGGTTTTAGTATAGAAACAAGGGGTTGCACAGGGGCGCACATCGGTACGCCACACACGCAAACCCGCAGATTAACGCCGCCACGGCAAGAAAGAACCGCGTCCGACTAACCACTAACTGGCGACGATATCAAACTGCTCCCGATGATAATCGAAGCGAGCGGTGATAGCCACCTGCTTGCCGAAGCGGGTCTCCAGATCGTCGATTTCGCAGCGTTCCTCGTCACAGATCATAGAGGCAAGGTCGGGATGCACCAGCAGAGTCACCTGCTTGCCAGGCAAGCTTCCAATATCACGTCGCAACTGGCGAAAGACCTCATACACCATGGTGGGACGACTTTTTACATAGCCCTTGCCCTCGCAATAGGGGCACGGCTCACAGAGGGTTCGGGTCAGGTTCTCCCGTACCCGCTTGCGGGTCATCTCGACCAAGCCCAACTCGGAGATCTTGAGAATGTTGGTCTTGGCCCGGTCGGGGCGCAGAGCCTCTTCCAGCGCCAGGTAAACCTTCTCCCGGTGGCTCTCTTTTTCCATGTCGATAAAATCGACGATGATCAGCCCGCCAATATTGCGCAGCCGCAGCTGAAAAGCAACCTCCCGCACCGCCTCGAGGTTGGTCTTAAGAATGGTGTCCTCAAGATTTCGTTTGCCGACGAAGCGCCCGGTATTAATATCGATGGCGGTCAGGGCTTCGGTTTGCTCGATAATGATGTAACCGCCGCTCTTCAGCCACACCCGGGTGCCGAGAGCACGGGCGATCTCCGTTTCGAGACCGAAGGATTCATACACCGGCTCCTGGCCCTGGTAGAGCTCGATGCTGTACTCGAGGCTGGGCATGAAGGTCTCGATAAACTGCACGATCTTGCCGTATTCCCGCTGGGAATCGACCACGATACGCCGCACGTCTTCGGTGAGGATGTCCCGCAATACCTTGCTGATCACATCAAGATCCGAATAGATCAGACAGGGGGCAGGATTACCTCGTTGCAGACCGCAGATGTCTTCCCACAGCCCGGACAAAAACTCCATGTCGGAGCGCAACTCTTCCTCGCTCTTGCCTTCGGAGACGGTACGAACAATAAAGCCCGCCCCTTCCGGGCGAATGGCCTCAACCATTGTGCGCAGGCGCTCTTTCTCCTCTTCACTTTCGATCCGCCGCGAAATCCCGACATGATCGACGGTCGGCATATAGACCAGATGCCGGCCCGGCAGGGAAATATGGGCCGTGATACGCGCCCCCTTGGTGCCGATAGGCTCCTTGGAAACCTGCACCAACACCTCCTGTCCCTCCTTCAGCAAATCCTGAATGGGCGGCAATATCGGCGCCTCTTCCTTACCGCCTTCGGACAGGGTGCTGCCCTCGTTAATATAGCGCTCCACTCCCTGAACCTCGTCGAGGACATCCGCTACATAGAGAAAGGCAGCCTTTTCCAAGCCGATATCGACAAAAGCAGCCTGCATGCCGGGCAACACCCGCAGCACCTTGCCCTTATAGATATTACCGACGATACCTCGCTCACGAATGCGTTCGATATAGAGCTCGGCAATGTGGCCGTTCTCCAGCAGCGCCACCCGTGTTTCGTGGGAAGTGGTGTTGATGACCAGTTCTTTGGTCATAATCTTTGTTCTCCTGATGCGTGAAGCTATAGGAATACTAACCGATAAATTTATTCTGAAAGGGGTGTGGAAAGCCGCACTTCCGTCTTGCGCAGACCAAGCACGCCCGTCTTTTCCGGCGCCATATCGAGCAGATAGCCGGCCAGGAGGGTCGGGCTACCCTTGCTCAGCTTCAACAGCAGAACACCGTCCCGCCATTGCAGGCCGGCCACCCAGGCCCTCACCTCAACCTGCTGCTCCCGGCCTTTCTTCAGCCGTGTCGCATACACCTCTTCCGCAGCCAAAAAGCGGGCGATGCGCTCCGCCAGATCTGCTGGCGCTTGCTCGCCCAGCGGCAGGCTGTAGGTCGTCTCCTCTATACAGAGGGACGGTGCCGGTGTTTTCCAAGGCACAACTTCAACGTGCTCCACAGCAAAACCGTCCGGCAACTGGACATTAAGTGCCGCAGCCAACTCCTGCACTACCACAGGCTGACGCAGCTTAAGATCGATAATCTCGGTCTCACTCTCAACCCCGGTCGGCAAGGCGTCGGGAAAGGAAATCTGCGGAGCCGGATGAAAACCGCCGGAATAACGAATCGGCAACCCCGCCCGCCGCACCGCTCGGTGAACAACGGTCATGAATTCCAGATGCCCAATGAACCGGCCCCGGCCGAGCTTGCTTACCCTCAGCCGCACCTTACAGGGTTCCTCGTCATTCAACGACTCTGCTGCGACAACCGACGTGGCGATAACCGGCTTGACGGCAATGACAGCCTCCTCACCATGGTCAGTGGCGTAACGCATCCGCACCGTTTCAAAATCGCATACGCCGCAACCGGTACAACCACCATCTCGGCAGTCGACCGTTGCCGTGCCGCTCAAGGCTTGCTGCCACTCGTTAAGCAGATACTGCCTAGAAACCCCGCAATCGATATGGTCCCAGGGCAGAATCTCATCGGTGGCTCGTTCGCGCAGATACCACTCAGGGTCAATGCCGCAATCTTCAAAAGCCTGCTGCCAGAGATCAAAGCGAAAGTGTTCCCGCCAGCTATCGAAACGGCAACCGAGGGACAGGGCGCGCTCCAGTACCGGCGCCAAGCGCCGGTCGCCGCGAGCGAAAACGCCCTCAACAAAAGAGAGTTGCGCTTCATGCCACTTAAGTCGAAGTTTTTTACTACGCAGCTTCTGCCGCAAGGTATCCTGCTTGGCCAGGGTTTCGTCGATACCGATTTGGCGTTGCCACTGAAAGGGGGTCTGGGGCTTGGGCACCAGGGTCGAAACAGAAACGTTAACGTCGGCGCCGCCAGGAGTCCCCTTGCCAACACGTTTGACCCGTGCCGCAAGATCGACGATGGCATCCAGATCAACCTCTTGCTCCGTCGGTAGACCGATCATGAAATAGAGTTTGATAACTCGCCAGCCAAGGGAAAAGGCGTTATCGGCGGCCACCAGCAGATCATCCTCGCTGATGCCCTTATTGATCAATTGCCGTAGCCGTTCGCTACCAGCTTCAGGCGCAAGAGTGAAGCCGGTTTTGCGGACCTTCTTGATCTCTTCCATCAGATCACTGGTCAGCGAACCAACACGCAGACTCGGCAAGGATACGGCGATCCGCTCTTCGCGATAACGATCCATCAGCCCTTTAAGCAAAGGACCGATACAACTGTAATCACCCGTCGACAGGGAGAGCAAGGAAACCTCATCGTAACCCGAATACCCCAAGGAGCGATCGAGGACATCGACAATCTGTTCCATACTCCGCTCTCGCAGCGGACGACCGATATAACCGGCCTGGCAAAAGCGACAACCGCGGGTACAGCCGCGAGCGATTTCCACCGCCACCCGATTATGCACCGTATTCATAAAGGGCACGATGGGTTTCACCGGATAGTCGACTGAGGCCAAATCGGCCAGCACCCGGCGCTGTACTTTTGTATAATCATTACGCAGAGGCTTTAGGGCAGCGATGCGACCGTCATCATGATAGACAACGTCGAACAGAGACGGAACGTAGATTCCATCGATTTTGGCCAGCGCTTCAAGCACTTGAGCCCGCGAACTACCAGCCTGCTTGGCTTCGCGAACGACTCGACACAGATCGACAATGGCTTCTTCGCCATCGCCAACCACCGCGCAATCGATAAAATCGGCCAAGGGTTCCGGATTGGTGGCACAAGGCCCGCCGACCACCACCAGGGGGGCCTGCGCATCACGCTGCTCACGGCGCAGAGGAATACCGGCCAGATCCAGCATGGCTAAAATATTCGTATAGGATAGCTCGTGCTGCAGAGTAAAGCCGAGCAGATCAAACTCAGCCAGGGGCCGCTGAGACTCCAAGGATGTCAGTCGCAGATCGTTCTCGCGCAGCTCTGCAGCCATGTCGGGCCAAGGGGCGTAAACTCGCTCCGCCACAGCCCAATCGAGAGAATTAACCGCATGGTAGAGCATCGGCAAGCCGATATGGCTCATCCCCAACTCGTAGACGTCGGGAAAGGCCAGAGCAAAACTGACCTCCACCGATTCGAGATCCTTAGATACCGTACCGAGCTCACCACCCAAATACCGACTGGGCCGACTGACCCGACCAAAAAGCTGATTTTGTATTTCTTGTTTTGTATAATTTTTCAACAACCGTCTCGATTATATGTTTAATTTGCAAACATTCTTTGTAGCACGAAAAAGAACCATTAAACAACCTTTTCCGGCCAACCAGTGAAGCTACTCACGACCCTTGCTAACACGTACGCCCCGCCACCATCACCTTCATTCAAGATGGTACAGGGCATAATTGTTGTGCTAAGATGTTGGCCAATAAAACCTGCGAAAGGAACCACGCCTGTCTCTTATACACATCT
>JABXKU010000053.1 GCA_013619105.1 Desulfuromonadales bacterium | reverse complement strand
CAGGAGTTGGGGCGCCTTTTTCTGCCTACTCTTTTTTGGCGCGTAAAAAGAGTCGGACGTCGGGCGGGGGCGTAACCCTGCGGTCTTGTAGTTTGTGCACTAGAACTGAAAATACTGACCCAGGTAAACCTTTAGAGTAACCCGGTCTTGCCACGAAAGAAAACGATGCAAATCCTCTCCATCCATCTAAAAAACATCAAATCCCATCGCGACACGACCCTCGACTTCGCCGCCGGTATCAATGTCTTGTCCGGGCCCAACGGGGTTGGCAAGAGTACCGTCTTCGAAGCTATCGGTTACGCCCTGTTCGGTGTCGACGCTCGGGATTTTGTCACTAACATCGAACGTTTTCTGTCCATCGGCGCCAAGCGCGGCGAGGTGCAGGTAGTTTTTTGCATCGACGACGGCAGCACCTGGCGGGTGTCGCGTACCGTTGGCGGCGGCGTCAAGTGGCTGCTGGCACGGCAGGTCAAGGACGACTTCGAGGTGGAGGAGCACGCCAACATTCGCGAGACCGAAACCCGCCTCGCCGAGTTGCTGGGACTGGCCAACGGTCGGCCGCTGGCCGAACAGTTCAAGCTGGTCATCGGTCCTTTTCAAAACGATTTTCTCGGTCCCTTTGTTATTAAACAGGCCACCAAGCGGCAAGAGGCCTTTGACGAGATTCTCGGCATCGATGCCTGGCGCAAGACCTTTAAGGGCACCAGCGGTCTGCTGTCCGTAGTGCAGAATCGTATCGAGGTATTGAACGCCGAGGTGGAAGCCCGCCAAGAACAGGTTGTTCTATTGCCTGAGCGTAAAAAGGAGCAGGACGGTTTGGTTGAGAGTCTCGCCCTTCAGCGCCTTGCCCTGCAAGATAAACAAGCGCTGTTGTCGGAGGCGGCTCGCCACCTTGTCGAACAGGATAAATACGAAAAAGCCCTGCAGGAAGCAACCGCCAAGGAGCAGGAACTCGGCCTTCGTATAACGAATGGCGAGGAGAAGGTCACCGACCAGAAGCATCGCGTTGAGCAGGCCCGGCAAGCCCAGCAAGTGGTTGAAGATAACAGCGCCGGTAAGGATGCTTTTGAGCGGGCCGATCAGAAGCTCAAAGGTTTGCGCGAGCAGGAGCGCCGGTGTCGTGAGCTGGAGCGAGGGATTGGCCAACTGGAAAAAGAGTGTCAGGCGCTAAAGCAAAAGCTGGTTCACGAAGGCAACGAAGTGCAGAAAGCCGAGCAGGAACTGGCTGCCGAGCAGGCACAGCTTGATGTCGCCCGCCAGGAGTTGCAGCCCGACCCTCTAATGCAGAAAGTCGCGGATCGTTTACCGGCCTTGCGTCAGGAAGGCGAAGATCTGAGGAACCAAAGGGGGTTGCTCAATGGCCGCCGGGTGGCGTTGATTGAGGGACAGGACAAGCTGGGTGAAGGGGTCTGTCCCTTCTTTGCTGAGCCCTGTGGCAATATTGCCGGGCAGCAACCGCGAGATGTTTTCAGTTCTAAGGTTGCCGACCTTGATCAACAGGCTGCGCAGCTGGACGGCCGTATCGGACTCCTGGGTAAGGAGATCCTTAAGGCAGAGCAGGCTCGGCAGGGTTTGCAAGGGTTGCTGGTACGCGCTGCAGAGCTGGATAAACAGCATCAGCAGCTGGAAGGCCGGCGGCAAAAAACGACCGCGCGAGCAGCGGGTCTTGCTGGGCTAAGGGCTGATTTGACGGCGGCTGAGTCTCGGCTGACTGCAGCCCGAGACGCTTACAAGGCCTATGTCGATCTGGATCTGACCTTAAACTGCACCGAAAAAGAAAAGGCCGATTCTCAGGCTGCGCGGGATGCCTGGTATACCCATGTCAAAGATGCCGGGGAGTGGGACGCCCGGCAGCAGACCCTGCAAAAATGGCAATTGGCCCTAGACGATCTCAAACGGGACAGGCAGGTGGCCGTTGAAACCTGTGCGGCCTGCCAGAAAACCTACGATGCCGAGCAGCATCAACTGGCCCGGCAGCATAAAGAGGCTTTGGTGGCTGAGGTTGCGGCGCTGGAACAACGCCTTGTGGGGCTGGATAAGGATCTGCAGCGCCTGGCCGGGGAGATTGACCGGCTGAAGCAGGTCGAAAAGCAGATCGCCGAGCGTTTGGCGACCAGAAAACGCTACCAAGACCAGGAAAAGCTGGTTAAATATCTGCGTAATCGGGTATTTAAGAATGTCTCTGCGCGGCTCTCCGAACGCTTTCGCGAAGAAATCAGCCAACGGGCTGATCGTATTTATCGGACCATTGCCGAGGGGGATGAGGAGCTGATCTGGGGGGACCATTACCAGGTGGTGCTGCGTGATTTGGCCGATGGCCAGTTGCGAGAGCGAACCGACGATCAGCTATCCGGCGGCCAGATGATGAGCGCCGTGGTCGCTCTGCGCCTGGCTCTGCTGCAGACCATCGGAGCGCGCCTGGCCTTTTTTGACGAGCCGACCTCCAACCTCGACGCCGCCCGCAGGGAGAACCTGGCCCGGGCCTTTCGTTCCATCGATGTGGGCCGCGAAGAGGTTACCGAGCACTGGTACGACCAGCTGTTTCTGGTGAGCCACGATGTGGCGTTCACCGAAATCACCGACCAGATCGTCGAGATCGGGGAGTAGCGTTCTAGCAAGCCCTTGCAGTTCACGCCCGGCTCGGCTATAACAGAGACCGCACCTGCCATCGCCTGGTGGGTGCCCATTCACCTATAGAGAGGATAACCATGGAACTGGAAATCTGTCTTTTTGTATTTGCCGAAGACGGCACCGTTACACCTTTGGACAAGGCGGCTTTAGATAAGGCTGTCGACCACTTAGAGCCCCTTCCAGAGTATAGCGGTCGCTGCCTCAAGGTGGCCGGTGCGATGCTCGATCGTGGCCAGACCCCGATGATTCTGGAAGTCTTTGGTCAGTATGTCTTTTTCGACGACAAGGGCATGGTTAGCGAAGCAAAGCTGATCGAAGCCAGCCGCTACCGCGATAAAATTGCCGAAGAAGGCTACAAAAACGATTTCATCTGGGCGCCCACTGCGGATGATCGGGCCAAGATTGAAGCCGCTCTTAGCTGACCTATTGGTTGACTGACCTACCCTTTGTTTATGTGGATATGGGAGATTGCTAGCAATGGAAAATAACGATCAAAATACTGGATGGAGCCTGCTAGGCGTGAAGCCGGCCATCGATCTGGCCAACAGCTGGATTCAGGGTGATATCGAAGTTTATGTCGAATCGTATCGGGCTCGTTTTGAATGGTCCCCTGAATATCCCCGCCGTTTTAACGTCGCCGACGAAAACACCCCCTGGGAAGTAGACTACCCCGCCTATGCTCCCGAGTACTTTGTGGCGCCGGTGGTGCTGGACAACGATTGCCTGAAAAAGGCTGACGGCTGGGCCGATCCCGAGGATGTCAGTCAGGTTGCAGAGCTACCAACCGAGTCTTTCGAAGGACCGCTGCTGCGGGACGAAGAGGGGCGGCCCCTTAATCCACGGGGTCGTTGTGGCATGACCGGTCGCGGTCTACTCGGTAAATGGGGGCCAAACTATGCCGCCGATCCGATTATCACCCGAGTCAACGAGCGTTTTGGTGATGTAGAGATGCTCGCCATTCAGCGCAAGGACAACGGCCAGTGGGCCATCCCCGGCGGTATGGTCGACAAGGGCGAAGCGGTTTCCAGCACCCTTAGCCGAGAGCTGCAAGAAGAGACCGGTGTCGAACTCGATTTCAGCGATGCTAAGTTGGTCTATCAGGGCTTTGTCGATGATCCCCGCACCACCGATAACGCCTGGATCGAATCGACGGTCAAGCACCTGCATCTGGTGGGTGAACAGGCCGAAAAGCTCGAACTGGAAGCGGGCAGCGACGCCCTGTCCGTCAACTGGTTGCCCCTCACCGAGCGCAGCCTAAAAAAGCTCTATGCCAGCCACGGCTATTTTGTGGTTAGCGCTCTGGGTATGCTCTACAAGCGCCAACCCGACGCGCTGCCGGCCAAGTTTCTTGAAGTCCTGGCCAGCTATTTTTGATGGCGTCGCAAAAAGTCCGCCCTACTGCGTTACGGCGTTTTTTCAGGACCTCGACATACTAGACGTATGCCTTCGCCCCTGAAAAAACACCAGGCCTTGTAGGACGAAATTTTTGCTTATCCATCCTATGAGCTTTTGCGAATGCATCGTTTTTAAGACGCCGGATCACTATCCCGGGCCACGGCGTACTGCCGTGGCCCTTTTTTTATCCTCCGCCCAAGGTCGGCGCTAGCCCGCTGCCCGGAATCTTGCCATGCCCCACTGGTATCTTCTAGCGCTCACCGCCTTGGTCGTCCTCGGCCTGCAGCGCTTCCTGTACAAAGTCTCCGCCGAAATGCGCTGTAATTCGGCAGTCACCACCTTTGTCTTCATGGCCACCGTGGCGTTGCTGAGCTGGTGCGCTTACCTGCCTCGAGCCGTGACCGTCACTCACCTTGGCCCCTTGCTGATCGTCTCCCTGGTCAACAGTCTGGGCTTTCTCACCGGTACCCTGGCGACCATCGAAGCTTTAAAAAGTCTGCCTTCCGGCACCGTCTACACCCTGACCCGACTAAGTACCGTACTGTCGGTACTCTTTTCTCTGGCGTATTTCGGTGATCGACTGACCCTCCAGCAGAGTTTCGGTGTGCTGCTGGCCTTGGCGGTGCTTTTTCTCTTTGCCCGTAGCCGTGCCGGTACGGCCGGTGAGCCGGGTCATGCTCGGCGGGGCTTAGTGCTGGCGCTACTGGCCATCGCCGGTGGAGCCACTTCCACCGTTTCCAGCAAGTTCGCCGCCCTGCAGGTCGACGCCTTCGGTTTTATGGCGGTGTCCTATTCTATGAGCACCCTGTTGATTCTACTGGTCAAGAGCCGCATGTTTCCCCAGCAGGCCGGTCAACGTACCCGGCCAGCCCTGTTGATCGGTCTGGCCATGGGGGTGACCAACTTTTGCGGATATTATGCCCTGCTCAGAGCGCTGGCCAGCGGCCCCCTCGCCATCATCGCACCGCTGGTGGGCATGTATTTCGTTATGGCGGTGTTGTTGTCTTTTTTGATCTACCGTGAGCGCATCACTCGACAGCAGCTATTGGCCATCTCCCTGACGGTCGTTTCCATTTTATTGTTACGCTAAATAGTGTTCCCCTCCCCCCACATGTGTGATTAACCATTTCTTTTTTTCTGTCTAGGTAGAATTGCGCCAACCCCCCTTAATTACATGGTTTGAGCCCATCTTTCCACTGTTCATGCACAGCCTTTCCCCCAGGGTATACACAATATCTAGTGGATTGGCATAGAATTTTTCACCACATATGGTGCATTTCGCCTTGACAGAGGTATGGGCTGTGCTACATTGCCATGGTGTTTAAATTAACAATTGGAGGATGTAAATATGTTGGAATTCATTCGCAAACGGGACGGTCGACTGGTCCCCTTTGAAGAAGATAAGATAGCCGAAGCCATTCAAAGAACGGTTCGGGCGGTACATGGCTCGGACATGGACAAGGCCACCCAGATTGCCGCTGAAGTCTGCGGCATTCTCGAGGTTATCTATAAAGACGGTCGCGTACCGACGGTTGAGAACGTGCAGGATCTGGTCGAAAAGATCCTGATCGAAAAGGGGCACGCCAAGACTGCTAAGGCTTACATCCTCTATCGCAAACAACACGAAGCTCTGCGTCAGACCAAAGAGTTCATCAAGCAGTCGACAGAAGCGGTCGATTCCTACCTGACCCAGGAAGATTGGCGGGTCAACGAAAACGCCAATATGGGTTACTCGCTGCAGGGCCTGAACAACCACATCGCCGCCAATATCACCAGCAACTATTGGTTGAACAAGATCTACCCGGACTATATCGCTGATGCCCATCGGGCCGGCGACTTTCATATTCACGATCTCGGAACCCTGGCCGTTTATTGCTGCGGTTGGGACCTCAAAGACCTGCTGCTCAAAGGCTTTACCGGCGCTTACGGTAAGATCGAGAGCGGTCCGCCACGCCACTTTCGCACCGCCATGGGGCAGGCCGTCAATTTTTTCTATACCCTGCAGGGCGAAGCGGCCGGAGCCCAGGCTTTCGCCAGCTTCGACACCCTGCTGGCGCCCTTTATCCGCTACGACAAGCTTACCTACAAAGAAGTTAAGCAGTCGATGCAAGAGTTCATCTTCAACATGAACGTGCCGACCCGGGTCGGCTTTCAGACGCCCTTTTCTAATATCACCCTCGACATGATGCCGCCGCGCAACATGGCCGACGAAGCCGTGATCTGCGGCGGTGAACTGATGGAAGACAGCTACGGCGACTTTCAGGAGGAGATGGACGTGTTCAACCGCGCCTTTTGCGAAGTGATGATGGCCGGCGACCACTCGGGGCGGATCTTCTCCTTCCCCATTCCGACCTATAACATCACCGAAGGCTTCGATTGGGACAGCCCGCGCTTTCAACCGATCTGGGAGATGACCGCCAAGTACGGCATCCCTTACTTCAGCAACTTTATCAATTCGGATATGGACCCCGAGGACGCCCGCTCCATGTGCTGCCGTCTGCGCCTCGACAATCGCGAGCTGCGTCGCCGTGGGGGCGGTCTGTTCGGTTCCAATCCCCTGACCGGATCCGTCGGCGTGGTCACCCTAAATCTGCCTCGGGCGGCCTATGTGGCCAATGACAAAAAGGCCTTTTTTAGCCGTATCTCTGAACTGATGCGCCTGGCCTACGAGTCGCTGGAAATCAAGCGTAAGCAGCTTGAGCGCCTCACCGAAGAAGGGCTTTATCCCTACAGCCGTTTTTATCTCGCAGGCATTCGTGAGCGCATGGGCCAGTTCTGGGGTAATCATTTCTCCACCATCGGCCTGATCGGTATGAACGAGGCTGCCATCAACCTGATCGGCGTCGGTATCGATACCGAAGAAGGCAAAGCCCTGGCCGTAGAGACCCTAAACTTCATGCGCATGCAGCTCGAAGCCTATCAGGAAGAAACCGGCCACCTGTACAATCTCGAAGCGACACCGGCCGAAGGCACCAGCTATCGCTTGGCCAGCCGCGACCGTAAGAGCTTTCCAGATATCGTCACTGCCGGTACAGAGAATGCCTTCTATACCAACTCGACCCAGTTGCCCGTGGGTACTACCGACGATATCTTTGAGGCTCTCAGCCATCAGGACGATCTGCAGACCCTCTATACCGGTGGCACCGTGTTTCACGGCTTTCTCGGCGAGCGGCTCGACGACTGGCGCGGCGCAAGGCTGCTGGTGCAGCGCATCGCTGAGAACTTCCATCTGCCGTACTTTACCATCAGCCCGACCTTCACCATCTGTCCGGAGCACGGCTATATTTCCGGCGAGCATTTTTCTTGTCCCTGCCAGCAGGGCGAGACGGCCTGAAAGGGCCAACAAGATAACTAGTATCCATCCGGAAACTTCGGATGGATACAGTGTAGTTTTCAGATAGGAAACGAGCAATTTTCCCCAAGGTCAAGGAAATCAAGCGCTTGTGCGGAGGCGTAGCTGTTTACGCCGCACAAGCAAGCGTGCCGATTGACGCCGAGATTGGGGAAAAGGGCCGTTTCCGGATGAAAACCAACTAACAGCTCTTTTACTGAGTTCTGACCCCAAGGAGACTACCCATGGCGACCAAATGCAATGCCGATACTGAAGTCTACTCCCGCGTTTGCGGTTTCTTTCGCCCCGTACAGCAGTGGAATAAAGGCAAAAAAGAAGAATTCAAGGAGCGCTGCGAATTCACCGTCGATCAGCGTCAGCTGCGGGACTAAGCACCCGTGGCGATTAAGGGCTTTCAGGGCACCAGCCTTCTCGACTATCCCGGGCATATTGCCGCGCTGGTCTTTTTCGGCGGCTGCAACCTGACCTGCTCCTACTGTCATAACCCGACCCTGGTACTTGAGCCGGAGACGATCCCCGACTTCCCCATGGACGACCTGCTCGGCGAGCTGCAAAGGCGCCGCAACTTCATCGACGGAGTGGTGATCTCCGGCGGCGAACCGACCCTCGATGCGCAGCTGTTGCCACTGCTACGGCAAATCAAAGAGATGGGCCTGCAGATCAAGCTCGATACCAACGGCCTGGCGCCCACGGTGCTTAAAGAGCTGATCTGGGAAGGCCTGGTCGATCTGGTGGCTCTCGATCTCAAGACCGCACCGGCTCGCTACGGTGAGCTGCACACCGGACCCGTCGCTATAGAGGGATTAGCCGAAAGCATACGGCTGTTGATGGATGGCCCGGTAGATTGTGAATTTCGCACCACCTGCATGCCGGGTCTGGTCGGCGAAAAGGAGATTCGCGAACTCGGTGAATTGATCCGCGGCGCCGAGCGCTGGATGCTGCAGCAGTACGTGCCGCGTCACGCCCTGACGGAATCGGCCCAGGCCGTTGAACCCTACAAAGCTGAACAAATTGAAGCCCTGGCTGTGGTGGCCAGGCAATTTGTGGACGAGGTCGGTATTCGCGGCCTCTGATGCATGTTGAAAGAGCACAATCTTAAGGCCGCGGTAGGTTCCGCGGCCTATTTTTTTTACTTGTATGATTAGAAAGTTTTCGTTGACTGGTTGGTGGGAGAAAAGTAGTTTGGGTGGGTGCTTTTCTTATGGGCCTTGATGCAGGGGCGCAATATGGCGTCGAGCTCAAGCTAGGATTTAGTTTATTCGGACAAGAGGGGCTGCGTGTGACATGTTCTCAATAAAGGAGGGCACGGAGTCCGTAGCCCGATGCCCTTTAAACGGGTATCTCCAGTCTGCATATACCCGCCACTGTTTTAGACACAAGTCGTTTAAGTATCCGAAAGTAAGTGCGAAACAGTCGATATGTGATAATTTTGAAATTGTCTTATATAGACAGATTGGTGTCTATGTTCACAGTTTTATCCAGACTGCCCATTTATAGTTATATGTTACTACCAAATATGGAAAAACTATGGATGATTTATTAATTGCTTTAAGTATTGGCCTTGTTGCTGGGACTATAGATGTCATTCCTATGATAATTCAGAGGATTGATAAAGTTTCCTGCATATCTGCTTTTTTTCATTGGGTAGTTCTGGGTATTATCATTCCATTTGTAAATTGGGATATTCTACCTTGGTTAAAAGGATTTATAATTGCAGAATTAGCTGCTATTCCAATTTTAGTCTTGGTATATCCAAAAGATCGAAAAGCCATAACTCCAATATTAATCTTTTCTGCCGTACTTGGTATGGGAGTTGGCTTGGCAGGATCAACGTTTATTGGATAAAAATTAACAACACCATATAACCTTGCGCTGGAGTTGACCGGGGTATACTGAGCCGGTTTGGAAAATATGGATTTTAATAAAATTTTTATCATACTGAACGTGTTGTTTTTAGCCCCCGGCAACTCAGCTTAACCGTTAGAAGGCAGGCATGAAAACAGTATTGGCAGAGTATATTTTGAAACTCAATGATGCATCTCAGAAAACGCATCGCGCCGAAGATCGCCCGCTTTATGAAAAGTGTCTTGCTGAAGCTGGGATAATTCTATCAATGGTTGAATTGAACATGGATATCGAATCAATCAAAAAGGAAATACAATCGCATGAACGGTTGTGGGGTATTGCCTGGCTAATTGATGACGTCAAGGATGTTCCGAGTGAAGCATGGCAAAAAGTAAAAATGAACCAAACGGGTAGATAGGTAACAAAGCACTAAACGTAGATGGCTGAAAGCAGGGAAACTTGGAAATGTATGCTATTTAGATGTTTTGGATTTTACCGACTGGTCGTGTCTTTCAACCCGCCGCTGGTTTAGTTCACTGTTAAATTGTCTTGAAATAAACCGGAGGAAATAGGGGCGTTCTTGCTTTGTCTCATTAGGATAAGCTTACCGACATGTTCGCCTCATGCCAAGACAGCCTCGCCTCGATATTCCCGGTCTTCTGCAGCCTGTTGGCTGTTTCCCTCATTGTAGTGATAAGTTATTGTCATAACTAAAGCACCTTGGATGCCGAGTCACGGGGTCAATAAACTGAAGCTTCGTTGCCAGTAACTGCAATGGTGCAGAATAGTTATCCGCTGATAGCGGCTGTAATTGCGGGTAATATTTGTCATTCAGTATGGGCCAGCCCAGTGCCTGCATGTGAAGGCGTAATTGATGGGTTTTACCAGTAATGGGGTTTAATTCAAATAACGCCTTCTGAGTAGATTGTTGCAAGCATCGAATCATAGAGTGGCTATTGGCTTCGCCCTCGGTCACACGCATGCTAAAGCGCGGTTTGGACTGCACGATACGATTCTTAATTTCCCACTCCTGACCTATAAGGTTTTCACCTTCACTGATTTTTGCAATTGCATGGTAGGTTTTGTGTATTTGTCGCGTTTCAAATAAATGATGATAACGATGGCGGGTGTCGGGGTTAATAGAGAATATGACCAAGCCGGCTGTAGCTCTATCCAAGCGGTGCAACGCTTGTAAGGCCTCAAAGCCTGTGCTGCGTCGTAAGCGATTTTGCAAGCATTCATTCACATAAATACCGCCGGGGGTTACTGCTAAAAAGTGGGGTTTATAGGCCACTAAAATATGCTGATCCTGAAATAGTATCGTTTCCTTGAAGGGGATGCTGGGCTCGATTTCGACTTCCCTGTAATAGTAGACCCGTTGCTGTGGTTGAAAGAGCGATTGTGTCGTTATCAGTGAGCCGTCGTGCCAGTGAACTTTGCCATCGGCGATGCGCTGCCGCCAAATCTGAGCATCAATATAGGGAAATTTAATGATCAGGTATTCTAGCACTGTGGTGACGCCAGGACTAGTCTGCGGTAAACTCAGTTTTGAGGGATGCTCTGAAATTGCCATTTAATAGCCCAAATTTTTGACTATAGCATGAAAGTCTAAATAAAGAGGTCAGGCACCTTTTCGAGTTTGAACTCTGGGCTCGGCGATATGATCAAACGTAAAAGCATCATCATCGAGTGCCTGTCAGCCAAACACTGATAGAAGATCATATTGGCTTCGAAGAGATCGGTGATGGCGTTTACAATGTTTATTTCCGGGAGCTTTTGATTGGGAGCTTTTCGAGGAGATGAGAATTATCATGGACGTGACCAAGAGGGTGCTTAGGCGCACCAGAATCCACGCCCGGTGCCAGAAGAAAGTGCTACCCATGTACCCGGTTCGTACCATGAGAACGCCTAGCAAATCGTTTCCGTAGACGTCGTTACGTGCCGCTACTGAGCTTGAATGTTAGATTACGAGATAGGGAAAACTAGGGACACTCCCCGTATTTAGCAGCGCCGAATAATAGAAACTCTCTAGTTTTAGTTGCCTCCAATCTTTCTTTCTCCTCTTCTGGCTCTATGCCTAGAATCGCTCGCATAGTCGCTCCAGGGTACCCACATCACGTAACCCAACGTGGCAACAATCGTTCGGTAACTTTTTTCGATGATGAGGATCGCCAGGCCTATCTGAAACTGCTTCATAAATACTCGACACAGCACTCCCTCCAAATATGGGCCTACTGTCTGATGGACAATCATGTCCATCTGCTAGCGGTTCCTGAGAGGAAACTAGGGACACTCCCCGTATTTAGCAGTCCGAGACCGAGAAATGGGGTCGGACCAAGCTAACCATCTGAACTATCACAGTTAATGGGCATATTTGCCCCCGTATATGGCCTTAGAGCCTCGTTTTTAGCGGCAAAAAGAGGCGTCTAAGAATGGTGGACAGTCATATGCGGAGAGGAAAACAGGGGAGTGTCCCTAGTTGATGCTCGGGCAGGCGCTTAGCTCGGGCGTTATGTGAAGGAGTAAGTATGGATAAATTTCTAGAAGCCGCAATTGATGAAGCGAAAAAAGGGATGGCCGAGGGTGGTGTTCCAATTGGATCGGTACTCGTTATTGATGGAAGAATAGTTGGGCGAGGTCATAACAAGCGAGTACAAAATGGAAGTGCAGTCTTGCACGCAGAAATGGATTGCCTGGAAAATGCTGGGCGGATTAAGGCTGCAGATTATCGTCGAGCAACCTTGTACTCAACGTTATCTCCCTGTGATATGTGCAGCGGTGCTGTCCTTCTCTATGGGATCCCAAAGATAGTTATAGGAGAGCACCGTACATTTTGCGGTCCGGAGAGTTATGTAAAGTCACGAGGTGTTGAAGTGATCGTTATTGATAACCAGGAATGTCATCAGCTTATGCAGACGTTTATTGAAAATAATCCAGAGTTGTGGAATGAAGATATCGGTGAATGAGAAACTAGGGAAACTCCCTGTATTTAGCGGTGCAAAAAAAATAGAAATTCCCTGGTTTTAGTTGTCTCTCATCTTGCTCCTGTTCTAGCTCTGTGCCCAGAATGCGCTCGCATCGGGCAAAATCGTTTTTTTCCTGCCTTGTCGAAAAAGACACACATCTCTGGACTGTCGTCCGTTATATTGAAAAGAATCCTTTGAAAGTTAATCTTGCAGAAAGAGCAGAGAACTATCGTTGGTCTAGTGCCAAAGCCCACATCAACGGGGCTGATGATAAGCTCTTGGAAAAGCCCTCTCGGTTGCCCTTGGATGCCAGAAAAGGCTATGCTGAATTCATACTGCAAGAGGGTAAACAGGGCGAAAATTTGTTACGTAAAGCAACACGGACAGGGCGCCCTTTCGGGTCAGAGGGATTCATCCAAAAAATGGAACTGCAACTAAATCAAGCTTTGATGCCGCGCAAACCTGGAAGGCCAAGGAGGAAAACCGGGGAGTGTCCCTAGTTTATACTCAAGCTAAATATGAATGCATTTCATTGGACGCGTCCAGCAGATAATTAAGGAGTACATCAACCATATGATTCATCCATACAACAATTCTACGCAGACACGCTGGGATCGCGGCGAGTTCAAGGTTCAACTCAATCAGTCCAATAATCCTCGTCCCATTGGGTTCTGTGACGGAAGCCCCGAGGATCTCACTGAGCTCATCTCAATCGCTGAAGCCGAGGGCGTTGATGACGTAAAGATCCACAAGAAGATCCTCAAGACCGGGCGCGAGACATGGACCTTGGGTGGACAAGGGTGACCCAGCGTTTAATGATTAATTTTTTGTGATGCAAGCGGAAAACAGAAGAACCGTACAGTAGCCAGCGGACCTACCCATGACAAGTGGACACCTCATGAAGTGTTCTGGCCTATGGCTCGTGGTGCGCTTGCAAATTGAATTAACCGACATATGGCACATAAGGAGCAATAAACATGATTATTCGTGACAAACTCTATATTGATGGGCAATGGGTCGCTGCTCATGGACAGAAAAAACTGTCGGTGATTAACCCGGCTACCGAAGAGATTATCGCCAAGGTGCCGGCCTGTAACGCGCAGGATGTGGATGATGCGGTGCGTGCGGCTCGAGCTGCCTTTGACGGCTGGGCAGCGCTCACCCTTGCCGAGCGCGCAGATTGGCTGAAAAAAATTACCGAAGGCCTAAATGCCCGGTCCGAGGAACTGACCAGCATCATCACCGCAGAGCTCGGCATGCCCGTCGAATTTTCCCGTTCAATCCAGACCGCCATGCCTTTGGAAGTTTTGAATCTTTTTATCGATATGACCGACAGCTTTCAAGATGAGCAGCTGGATAACTCTCTGTTGGTGCGCGAGCCAGTGGGGGTGGTGGCCTGTATTACCCCATGGAACTATCCCCTGCTGCAGGTTGTTCTTAAGGTGGCACCGGCACTTTTGGCTGGGTGTACGGTGGTGCTTAAGCCGAGCGAGATTACCCCACTTGATGCTTTTCTGCTGGCCGAGGTAGTGGATGAAGTCGGTCTTCCTGCTGGGGTTTTTAACCTGGTCTGCGGTGTCGGGACGGAAGCCGGCGAGAGCTTGGCTGGTCATCCAGAGGTCGATATGGTCTCCTTTACCGGTTCGACACGGGCCGGCAAGCGCGTGTCGCAACTTGCGGCTGAGACCATCAAGCGGGTGGCTCTCGAACTAGGGGGCAAATCACCGGCCCTGGTGCTGGACGATGCCAACCTGCCCCTGGCGATTGAAGCGACCCTGGACAGTTGTTTTATGAATTCAGGCCAGACCTGTGATGCCATGACCCGTTTGTTGGTACCGGAGGATCTTTATGACCAAGCGGTGTCTTTAGCCTTAGAAATGGCGGTTTCCTTTACGGTCGGTGACCCCACAGGGGCTGGATTTAAACTCGGCCCCATGGTCACGGAGCAGCAGCGGCGACGGGTAAGAGACTATATTAGCAAAGGGGTCGAGGAGGGGGCGGAGTTGCTACTTGGCGGCGTCGAACCACCGAGCGGGTTGGAAAAGGGCTGGTATGTTCGGCCGACGATATTCGGTCGTGTGACTCCGCAAATGACCGTTGCCCGTGAAGAGATCTTCGGTCCGGTACTGTCGATTCTGACCTATCGGGATGAGGAGGAGGCGATACGTATGGCCAACGACACCAATTACGGCCTGGCGGCAGCCGTTTGGTCGGCCGATGAGCTGCGGGCTCTGAAAGTGGCGAAGCGGCTGCGAGTAGGTCAGGTGGGGGTGAATGGCGGCCCTGGCAATTTGTTAGCGCCCTTTGGTGGATACAAGCAGTCGGGCAATGGACGTGAAATGGGGCGTTACGGTCTGGAAGAGTTTCTCGAAGTGAAGTCGATACAGTTGCCGAAAAATGACGACCAATAATTTATAGAGGAGGCCGGGGGGAATTCAATTTGCCCGTGCACCACGAGCCAAAGGATGTGACCCATCATAATAGTCGGTCGTCCATGAGTGCTTCGTCTCCAGCGCGGTAACCGCCAGAAGAAACGGTAGGATGATCGCAGTGCTATCAGGTGGGTTTCCCCCATATTTCATCGGCTGTCCCTGCTAAAGGCAATATTCTTTCGAGTAGTTCTGGTGCCCGCACCCTTGCCAGCATTTCTGGCCGAATCGAGCGGATTCAATTAACCAGCCGCCATCGTCCTGTTTCTGTAGCCTGATGATGAACTTGTCTCCGGCGATAGAGTCGTCCATAAAGCCGAAACGCTGAGAAGCATCAGTGCGAAAATGAGAGCAAGGTTCCTCATGGCGTCTCCCAGGTTGGCTCGTTTGGAAGTGTCAGCAGGTGGTTAAAGCCCGCGGGTGTTAATTCATAAAAGTATCGCCCATTGGGCTCCTGATCGTTGAGATAGCCGGTCAGGATCAATAGGCGGCTATCCTTTTGATAGGTTATGCGATCGCTTGAACGGCTAAGATTGCAAATGGCCCCTGGCAAAAGATGTATCTTGCCTGTCGCCTTGCTGACGACTGCACCATAGGTACAACCGGAGCCCGCTCCCCAAGTGGTCAGCACATATTGACCTGCAAAGTTGACGGGCTCTTTTGTCGTGCGGCGTAGGTGGGTTTGAAATTCCCGGGCTTCTTCGTGGCTTAAATTCACCGGGGCCGTCTCACCTTGATAGAGGGGGGCTACGGGGAAGGCGGCAAACGTGGGGGCGCTGTGGCCGCCACTATAGGCCCATGCTGGGAAGAGTAAGAGAAAAAGCACTGCCTGAATAAACGGGTATTTCATACTCCACCTTTAAAGAATGAGAATAGAGTCCTGATTACAGTTAGACTAAGGGATTCTGTCTCCGGTCGTATTACTCTGGACGAGAGGTAGGACGGTTCTTTCCTGTCAATACCTCATTTCTCTAACGCCTGCAACATCAATCCATTTCAACCCCTTGGCAAATGATCCTCCAATAAGGGCATTCAGGTCAGGGGCCGGGCAGTTCTACATCATTTCAAGGTTGACAGCTGCTGCCATTTGGGTGAAATTGAAATAAAACTAAATCGGTGCTGATTTTTTAGTCCTGTTGTTTCCTCGTTTCTTCATGGCCATTGACGACTTCTGCTGACCACATTGTGCCCCTCGATGTTCGCTAACCTCTCACCTTGGAGAAGTAAATGAGTGATATTACTAACGCCTGGGAAAACCTGAATACGGCTGTTGTTGTGTCTGATCCGGATTTCAATGTGACCTACGTCAACAAAAGAGGGTATGAAATTTTTGAAGCATTGGAGATTCCCGGGCTGAAGGTCGGCATGAACATGGCTAATTGTCACAAACCGGAAACCATGGAGAAATTGAAGGGGATCTATCAGGCTTTTGCGGAAAAAAAGATAAAAAGTCACCACTATACCGCGGACTGGTCCGAAGGAACCCTGACTATCGTTGCCGTACCCTTCTTCAATGGCGAAGCTTTGGGTGGGGTGGTCGAAATGGTTTTCGAAGGCTCGTTGGCCTGATTCCATTTTTAAACCATCGCTGGTTACTAATTGACTTGGCGGATTCCTTTGAAAAACAAAAGCCCTTCAGAAAATGAAGGGCTTTTGTTCACTCGGAACGGGGGTTAACGCAAAGTTTGCTGAACAAGGGGATGGGGAGGAGAGTCCCCTTCTCGAGCAACATCCGAGATTTGAGAATGCTTGCCTGCTTAGGCGACCACTTGCTGCAGATTCTTTTCGAGCAGGGAGGAGGCCAACTCGACGCAGGCCGTACAAGAGAGTTTTTTCATCGAACGAATTTCCCTGCACAGAAGTGAACCTGCGGCGTCCGCAAAGCGATGAGTAAGCTCGGCTTTTTTGTCTTTATCGGAGACGATTTGGGCGGCATAAATGGCCCCGCACAATCCCATTGGAGCCCTGCCAGAGCCACACATGCTGAAGTTCTCTGTCCCTTCAAGGTCATTTCCAGACACCTTATGCCAAGCTCCGGCAACGGCTTCGGCACAGTTCATCCTTTCCTTCTTGTAAAGAAAAACAGCGACATCCCGCATAGTTTCAATTTGCATCGGTTTATTTACTCCTGATAGAAAGCAACAGGCGCTCGCTGGCCTGATAAATGGCCCGAACTTTCAACCCGTTTATTTATATGAAAAACCATATAATACGATTAACACATAAGCTTGAGTTAAACAAGGGTTTTTTCTGTTCGAGGAAAAGGCCAACCAACACGGTCGTTATAAAAAGATCAAGGAACCAGTCGGCCGGCATCTTCCCGAGGGGGGGGATGAAAAACTAGGGATACTTCCCTTATTCTGAATGAATTTTAATTGTCTCTAATTTGTAATTCTTTTATCTTGACCCTATGCTGAGAATTGCTCGCATCGTTACCTTTGAGTATCCGCATCACGCAACCCAACGTGGCAACAATCGTTCGGTGTACTTTTTTGATGCTGAGGAGATGTAGGCATCTTTTAATGTCGCGATAGGGATGATATTAGCCAGAAAAACTACTGGGAACAGGTTTACACATCCAAATCGGCCGACAATTTGGGCTGGTATGAGCGCCATCTGCAAACATCATTGCGCTGGATCGGTGTGCAGGGTCTAGATGCCGATGCTCCGATCATCGATGTGGGCGGGGGCGCCTCGACCCTAGTTGACGATCTATTGGATGGAGGCTATCGGTTGGTAACGGTCCTCGACTTGTCCGAGTCGGCCATAAGATCGGCCAAGGTACGGTTGGGGAAAAGAGCCGAGCAAGTGATTTGGTTAACGGGCGACATCATTGCCATAGATCTTCCGGAACAACATTATGATCTGTGGCATGATCGTGCCCTGTTTCACTTTTTCACCGAGCCGGAGCAGCAGCGCCAGTATCGGGACCGGCTGATGAGGGTCTTAAAACCCGGAGGACACCTGATCATCGGTACCTTTGCCCCGGAAGCGCCGCCTACCTGTAGCGGTTTACCGGTGCAAAGATACAGCCCGCAACAGTTGGTGGCTACCTTGGGCAGAGCGTTTGAGTTGCAGCGTCAGCACAAGGAATTGCACACTACCCCGGGGGGGGTGGAACAGATGTATGTGTATTGCCTCTTCCGTAAGAAAATAGAGGAGAGGCCCTAATTTCCATGAGCTGGAAAGGGGGCATTGATCATGCTGCATTACGAAATTCCGCCCGATGTTCTTGAGCAACCAGACCAAGTATTAACAGGTTAAATCGCTGATAAACTGCAGAATAACGAGGCGTGAAAATGGTACTTGAGGCTTTCGCGGCCCCTTTTTGGTGGTCTGCTCTAGCCGCCGAGACGATGCTTGCACTCAGGCGGAAGGCTTTGCTGCCAAGGCCAGAACGTTTGGGGTTTCCGTTACGGTGCGCTCAGAAGATTTATCCCATAAGGACATCAATGAGCAACTCGGTGTGGCGGGGGACTATACCACGGCAGTGGAGGCCTTTCTGAAGTCTGTGGATTGATTCGATGCTGCCGTATCCATGCTTGGCTTGCTGCAGGCCGTAGCCGATTAGCTAGTGTCCATCCGGAAACTCAAGCGCTTGCACGGAGGCGTAGCTGTTTACGCCGCACACGCAAGGGCGCGGATTGACGCCGAGATTGGGGAAAAGAGCCGTTTCCGGATGAAAACTATCTAAAAACCTTATGTGCGCTTGCCTTGGAGAAAATTGATTGATGAGAAGGCTCAATATTATTGGGTGCGGAAATGTAGGCAAAACCCTTGGGCGCCTTTGGAGTCAAGAGAGGGTTTTTGTAATGGGTGACATCCTGAATCGCTCAGAGGAGAGTGGTTCGGCGGCGGCGCGCTTTATCGGTGCTGGTCGGGAGGTCGTCGGAGTTGCAGATATGAGCCCCGCAGAGGTGTTCCTGATCAGTACTCCTGATGAGCATATTGCTGAATATTGCAGGGCGCTTGCAGCTTCGGGTCTGTTGCGACCTGGTGACCTGGTGCTTCATTGTAGCGGTTCTCTCCCCTCAGCCGAGCTTGTTTCAGCTAAAGAGGCCGGGGCTTATATTGGAAGCGTTCATCCAGTCAAAAGCTTCGCGAATCCTGCGGTGTCAGTAGAGACCTTCAGCGGTACTTTTTGTGGAATGGAGGGCGACGACCAGGCGCTGGAAATTCTCCGTCCAGCCTTCGAGGCGGTCGGTGGCAAGACTTTTACTATCAATCCTCAAGCCAAAACTATCTATCATGCTGCGGCGGTAATGGTCTGCAACTACCTAACATCGCTGGTCGAGATAGGTGCACAAGCCTACCTCAAAGCCGGACTAGACCGTGAGACTTCCATGCAGGTAATGGAACCGATGGTGCGCGGGACTGTGGAAAATATCTTTAATTCTGGAACCGTAGAAGCTCTCACCGGGCCGATAGCCAGAGGGGATCATTCGACTGTTTCCAAGCAGCTTGCCGCTTTGTCCGACTGGAATCCGCGATTGGGCAATCTCTATCGCGATCTGGGGGCGACCGCGCTAGAGCTCTCTTGCCTGCAGGGCACGGCGTCACCAGACTCGCTGGCTGCTTTGGCTGAGCTGCTGGAACAGAAGTAGGTAGCGCATGACCCGTCACGGGTGCGCCAAAAAGGCCGCACCGTACAGTTCAACCGTGAGCCAAAGAGGTTTTCCCCTGGTGAAGAGGCTTGCGGCCTTCTGCTCAAGACAAAAGGAGACAAAGATGATCATAAAGAAGCTCGTGGACGCCGGCATCATGGACAATGCTCACAATGTTGACGCCCGAAACATGTACAACACCGCTGAAGCAATGGTTACCGTGATCACACTGGAACCAGGACAGTCACTCAAACGACATATTACCCCAGTGGATGTTGTGTTTTATGTCCTTAGCGGCAAGGGGATTGTCGAGATTGGCGATGAGAAGCAGGAAATCTTTGCGGACACGCTGGTGGAAAGTCCGAAAGAGATAGTTCACTGCTGGTACAACGAGAGCTCAGAACCCCTGCGTTTCATGGTCATCAAGGCTCCACGCCCCACCGGTAAGACCGTCTTCGTCAAAGACTGAGACCATCGTGAGCCCCTTTTTCCTATTCTGTCCCTCGACTATCTGTGGGCAGGCCTGTGGTTTTGATGGAGGTCGACATCGTAACCATTCGAGGACACTTGTTAGGCGCCTACGGCGATTAGTTGCGGCGTTTCTCTATCCTTCGGCATGGACTAGTCCCTGGTAAAAACGATCTGCACCGCGGCTTTAATCCCTTGGGTGGTTAATGAACCGTTCGTGTCTCATCCTCTTCGTCTTTCTTGTTTTCATTGGAAAATATTTCTGGTAAAAAACCGTGGTGGTTTTATACTTAATCGAGGGGCCTCTGATTGTCTGCGGAACTCCAAGCAAGCGTACAGGGGGTATGGCCAATTCCCCTTAGGTATCCGCTTTAACCTTTTACTCATCCTCCTCTTCCTCGAAAGTCGATGTTATGCATAAAATTGTAGTCCACCCCGGAAGCGCCCACCGAGATGACTTTATGGCGGTAAGCATTTTGCTGGCAACCCTGGAAGAGGCGGAAGTTTTTCGCCGCGACCCGACCAGCGAGGATCTAACCGATCCGACCACCTATGTGGTTGATGTTGGCATGCAGTACGATCCACAGTTGAGTAATTTTGACCATCACCAGGATTCGTCGTTGCCCTGTGCCTTTCACCTGGTTATGGAGCATTTTGGCTATCACGAAGATGCCCAATTGGTGTATGGCTGGTACCCTCTGATGAGCATGTTGGATGTCAAGGGGCCGCACAAGACTGCCGAGTACTTCGGTGTCGATGCCAGCCTGCTGCTGGCATCCTCGTCGCCGATCGACGGTTATATCCTGTCGCGTTTTTCCAAGGTCAAATCCCTTGGGTCGGACGATTTGATCTGCGGCTTCATGCGGGAAATGGGGCGTGATCTGCTGGCCTTGATCGATAAGAAGAAACAGCGTCTGGAACGGTTGAAAAAAGAAGCGAACATCGTCCAGGTAAACCACCTCAAGGCCATTGTATGCTACATCGATGACAACCCCAAGCAGGCCATGGAACTCTACCTGCGGTATCTGGGCGACACCAGCATCGGGGTCTGCATCACCCCATCGATGCGCGGCAGTGGCTGGGAGCTGATGCGGTTGAAAGATCACAAGGATGTGGATTTTCGCTTGATTGACGGCGATCCGGCGGTGCGATTCGTACACGCCAACGGCTACGTGGCCTCTACTCAAAACATGCTGCCGGTGGACGAGGTGATCGATCTCGTTCGCCGTTGCGTATTGGAAGCGCCCACGCAGCGGTGAAAAGAGGGCGATACAAGATACAAAAAGAGCTCTTCCGCCAATCGGAAGGGCTTTTTTTTGTGAGAGAAGGTCGCGCAGCTATTGTTCGTTGCTTGTGTCGATGCTTCGGCCCTTGGCAGCCGAACCGAACTATTTTCGATTCCTGGTGTTGGTACTCGACAGGGAGCTGTCGTAGGTTGCCCGCTGTCTCCTTTTTTGGTAACTTCTTTTAAAATCTTTTTCGAAAATTTACAACTTTTCGCTGTCGTAGGCGCTGCTCCTTTACTGATCCGGAATTTTTTATGACCCCCCATTTTCGCCATCTCTGTTCAATATTTTTTGAGCGCGGCAAACCCGATGGGCCGAATGTCACCGGCAAGCTCGGTACCTTTGTCGGAGTCTTTACCCCGACTGTCCTGACCATCCTCGGGGTCATCATGTACCTGCGTTTCGGCTGGGTGGTGGGCCATGTCGGCCTGTGGCAGGCGCTGCTCATTGTGTTGCTGGCCAATGTCATCACCTTTATCACCACTCTGAGTTTTTCGGCAGTGGCGACCAATAGCCGGGTCGGTGTTGGTGGTGCTTATTTCATTATTTCCCGCAGCCTGGGGTTGGAGATCGGCGGTGCGATCGGCATTCCGTTGTTTTTCTCTCAGACGCTCTCGGTCACCTTATATGCCTTCGGTCTGGCCGAATCGTTACGCTTCGTCTGGCCGGGCATTCCGGTACAACCTGCGGCCTTTATCATCATTCTGTTGGTTGGTGCCCTGGCTTTTCGTGGCGCCCGGGGAGCGTTGCGTCTGCAGGTACCGATCCTGGGGCTGATCGTCTTGTCCCTGCTGGCCCTGGCTGCCGGCAGTCTGTTTCACGGCCAGCCCGGTCGTCTACTGGTTTCGACGTCTTCTGGGGAATTCGGTTTCTGGACCGTGTTCGCGGTCTTTTTTCCGGCCGTGACCGGCATCATGGCGGGGCTTAGTCTGTCCGGTGATTTGGCCAACCCCCGCCGTTCCATTCCTCAAGGGACGGTGCTGGCCACCCTCACCGGTTTTTCCGTGTATCTGCTGGTGCCGGTGTTGCTCTGCCTGGGTGGCGATCCAGCCGACTTGCGCAGCGACTCCCTGGCTTGGACCCGTATCGCACTGCTCGGGCCCTGGTTGGTGTTGCCGGGTCTTTGGGGGGCCATTTTCTCCTCGGCCGTCGGCTCGATTCTGGGCGCGCCCCGAACCTTGCAGGCTCTGTCCATGGATCGGCTGGCTCCACGCAGCTTGGCTTCTGGTCAGCAGGGGGCCGAGCCGGTGATGGGATTGTTGGTGGCCTTGGCCATTGCTCTGTCTGCAGTGTTTCTCGGTGACCTCAATACCGTGGCCAAAGTGGTCACCATGTTCTTCCTCAGTGTCTATGGCACGGTGAACCTGGTGGCGACCTTGGAAAAACTTTCTGGCAATCCATCCTGGCGACCGGATGTGCAGATCCCCTGGTGGCTGAGTCTGGCGGGAGCATTTGGCTGTATCGGCGTGATGGTACTCATTGACCTGCGAGCCAGCCTGGTGGCGATAACGGTGGTCTGTGTCCTGTGGTTGGTGCTGAGGCGTCGGGAGCAGCGGGAGAATTGGGGAGATGTGCGCCGCGATCTGTACGAGGCGATCATCCGCTGGGCGTTGGTGCGTCTGTCCCGCAGGCCGATGACTGCCCGTAACTGGCGGCCGCATATCCTGGTGTTTGTCAGCAATGTCGATCGGCGTTTGCCGTTGGTGCGCTATGGCGCGTGGTTCAGCCAGAATCGTGGGGTGGTAACGGTCTGCGAATTGGTGGTGGGGGATTTGCTGAATCTCGACCTGGATATTCATTTGCGGGAGAGTCAAATCGACGGAGTTTTACACCAGGCAGGGATCGTTGCTTTTGGCGAGGTTGCCGTGGTGAACAATATTGAACAGGGCATCATGGATGTCGCCCAAGCTAACGGGATTGCCGGAATCGAAAGTAATACGGTCATTCTCGGCTGGCCGGATAATCTGCAACGGTTGGCCCACTTCCTGCGGGTCATGCGTCCCTTAAGGCGTTTGAACCAATCTCTGGTCATTGGTCGTGCCGAGCCCCTGGTGCCGTTGAGGGAAGGGCAGCGTCGCACTATCGATGTCTGGTGGGGGGGGCTGCAGCGCAACGGCGACTTGATGCTGTTGTTGGCCTATCTACTGTCGAGCAATACGGAGTGGCGCAACGCCCGAATCCGTATTTTGAGTATTGCCTCCAATCCGATGGCTAAGGATGAGACCGAGCGTTTTCTCGCCAAACTAATTCCGGAAATCCGTATTGCGGCGGAAATTGAGGTCATGATCAAGCCGGAGGAGTTGAGCGTCGTGGAGTTGATTCACGAAGAAAGTGCTGATGTCGACCTGGTGATTCTTGGCCTGGCGTTGCCCGAGAAGGGGCAAGAAGACGCTTACGCTGAGCGTATCACCGAATTGGCCGAAGGCTTGCCTTCGTGCTTTTTCGTCCATAATGGCAGTTTGTTTATCGGTGAACTGGTCTCCCCCGGCGTTGAGTGAGAGAAGTCGTTAAAAAGAATTTAAATGTCGGGGGCGGTGGCTACAGCCACCGCCCCCGAATCGTTATGCGGCGATCAGTCGAAGCAGGTGCAGGGGTCTTCGGTGATGCACGCATGCAGTCGGTCGAGTTCCTCTTGCAAAGGCAGTTTTACCAATAGATCATCCCCGTCCAGTTTTACCGCGAAGGTTTGAATGGAGTAGATCTCGTCGTTCAGCCCCTTACCATCCTGTAGGGAAAAGGACTTTTTGTGCATTGGGCAGGTGACTTTGGGGATACCGGCGGTGTCGCCGAGCAGGCCCCGTGACAGAACCATTTCCTGCTTGTGTGGGCAGAGGTTCTGACAGGCGTACCATTCGTTGCGATGGGCGAAGTTGAATACCGCAATCTGGTGGCTGCCATATTGGAAGGTAGCGCCGCCATCTTTGGGCACGGCTTCAACGCTGCCTAGTTTCACCCACTGGCGAGGTCCTTCCAATACTTCGGGTTCGTCCTCGGGCATGGCGTACTCGGTGTGCCAGAGTTCAGGTTTTTCTTGACCCCGCACGGTGATAACCGGCACTGGGTCTTTGCCCTCGGCATTGGCGAAGTGGCGGAACTTGGCTACCTGTTCTGGTTTGCTGACGGTGACCGCCCATTCGTCGTGCTGCGCGTCGACAATCCTTTGCATGTCCGCCTCGAGTTCGGCGCAGATACCCAGCGAATCCTCGATGATGACCTTCTGCAGTTTCTCCACTCCGCCTTCGAGATTGCCCAGCCAGGTGGCGGTGCGCTCTAGTTTGTCGGCGGTGCGCACATAGTACATCAGATAGCGGTCGATATAGCGAACCGCCGTTTCTCGATCGACATCGATGGCCAACAGATCGGCGTGGCGTGGAAAAGCACCGCCGTTGCCGCCGACGTAGAGGTTCCAGCCGGCTTCGGTGGCGATCAGGCCGAAGTCCTTGCACATCGCTTCGGCGCACTCGCGGGTACAGCCGGAAACACCGCCTTTAAGTTTGTGCGGCGAACGCATGCCCTTGTAGCGGTTTTCCAGTTCGATGGCGAAATCGACGGAAGGACCCATTCCCATGCGGCACCAGGAATCGCCGACGCAGCTTTTCACCATGCGCAGGCCCTTAGCGTAGGCATGCCCCGATTCCAGACCGACTTCGCCGAGTTTGGCCCAGACCTTGGGCAGGTCTTCCAAGTGTACTCCAAACAGCGCTACCCTCTGGCTACCGGTGAGTTTGGTATAGAGGTTGTACTCGCGGGCCACCTCGCCCATGAGGATGAGTTGTTCGGGAGTGAGTTCGCCGCCCGGAGAGCGCGGGATCACCGAGTAGGTTCCGTTGCGTTGGATGTTACCGAGGAAGCGGTCGTTGGTATCCTGTAGCATATCGTGGTCAAGGATATAGTGGTTCCAGGTCGAGGCCAGGATGGAGGCGATTTGGGTTTTGCAAACCGCACAGCCGTTGCCGTTGCCGTATTGCGCTAACAGCTCATCGAAGCTGCGGATCTGTTTGGTTTTAACGATGTGCAGTAAATCCTGACGAGAATAGCGGAAATGCTCGCACAGAGAGTTGTCCATCTCAATGCCGGCCTTGGCCAGTTCGTGTTTGAGGACCGCTTTGACCATCGGTAGGCAGCCACCGCAGCCGGTGCCGGCCTTGGTGCACTTCTGAATTTCTTCTACGGTGCGAAGTTCCTGCTCTTCAATGGCGTCGCGGATGATGCCGTAGCTGACGTTGTTGCAGGAGCAGATGATGTCTTCTTCTTCCAGCGCGTCGATGGCCATGCCGGAACCGGCTCCGCCCTTAACGATCAGCGACTGGGGTTGTTCTGGTAGCACCTTGTTGCCCTTGACGTACAAAGACAACATGCCGTAGGGCTCGGCATCTCCTACCAGGATCGCTCCGAGAAGCTTCTGCCCTGAGGGATCGATGACCATCTTTTTGTAGATGCCGGTGACCGTATCGTGCACCTCCACTACTCGGTTGTCCGGGTTGTCGTCGAAGGGGTTGCCCAGCGAGGCCACGTCGAGGCCAAGGAGTTTGAGCTTGGTGGACATATCGAATCCGGAAAACTCCTGATCTTCGCCGTCCAAACTGGCCGCGGCAACCCGTGCCATTTGGTATCCGGGAGCCACCAAACCGTAGATCATTCCTTCGAAAAGGGCGCATTCGCCGATGGCGTAGATGGCCGGATCGCTTGTTTGCATGGTGCCGTTGACCACGATTCCCGCTCGTTCACCGACCGCGAGGCCGCAGTTGCGGGCTAGTTTGTCGTTGGGCACGATGCCGGCGGAAACCACCACCATTTCTACCTGTACAGGATCGCGGTCGCGGCAGCCGATGCCGGTTACTCCGCCGTTGCCTTCGATGCCGGTGGTGGCCACGCCGGTGAGCACTTCGATGCCGAGGCGTTGAATCGCTTCGGTGAGCACTGTCGCGCCTTTGTCGTCGAGTTGACGGGGCATGAGCCGGGGAGCCATCTCGACCACGCTGGTCGTCAGGTTCAGGTCAAGACAGGCCTTGGCTGCCTCCAGCCCCAGCAGGCCGCCACCGATTACCGCAACAGTCGACACTTTCTGACTATAGGCGGCTATCGCTTCTAAGTCATCGATGGTGCGATAGGCGAATACGCCGGTCAGGTCCATCCCGGGCATAGGCGGCATGAAGGCCGAGGAGCCGGTGGCGAGCACTAGTCGGTCGTAGGCCTGGCTGCGTCCGCCGGCGGTGCGAATGGTACGAGCCTCACGGTCGATGGCAATTACCGGGTCGCCCAAGCTGAGTTCGATGCCATTGTCTTGATACCAAGCTTCATCCTGCAGGGACAGATCCACAGATTCTTCGGCGAACCAGGTCGAAAGCTGAACTCGGTCGTAAGCTGGCCGTGGCTCGCCGCCGAACACGATCACTTGGTTGTTTTCTACTAGGCCTCGTTCAATCAGTTCTTCACAGAAACGATGCCCGACCATACCGTTTCCTATAATTACAATTTGTTCAGCCATAGTGACATTCCCTTTCGGTTGCGTTCGATCGTTGTTTTCAGCTGTGTCTGAGGGCGGCAAGCAATGAAAGATCTTCAATGCCTTGGGGGCAAAGAGTCTTGCTCGAATTATCGGTCAGGAGTTTAATTTTGACCATTTTAGTCAAGATACGCATGGTTCCGGTGTCGAGGCTTGACCAGAATCAATTATGTAGCTTTCCCGATAGGAAAAACTACAAGAGATAGGGACTTATGGCAGGGGATGGAACTGTTTAAGTGAAGACCTGGTGGAGGAGGGCAGAGAGATTTGATGGGAGATTGCAGGAGGTAGCTGTAGCCAATGTATGGTTTTGTGCCGGTACTTTGGGTGATGGGCTCGCTTCAACGTGGGTTGTTCGCGAACGCCCACACCTTGCGGGTAGAATCACCCCATTTAATACCCTGTGTGAAGCGCTGCAGAAACAGTTCTGGGTTCTCTATCCGGGAGTATCCGACGGCGTGAATGCCGAGGTCGAAGAGAGCATCGGGTAGGCAGCCCGCTGTCGGGCCCATAATGCCTACGAAACTGGCATTGGCGCACTGAGGCATCAGGTCGGGCAACGAATCGTTGGTCATCGTGGTGGCGGTGATCAAGACCTTGTTGCATTGCTGCAGGGCCGTTGGGTCGTCGGTCATGGTGAAGGGATAAGACCCTTTTAGCAGCTCTGGGGATTTTTCCAGCACGAGTACATCGCCGGCTTTTTCCTGCAGGCGTGCTAGCAAGGGGCGAAAGTATCCGACCAGGCCGACCCGGCTGGACTTATTGAGTTTCATCAGACTGAAAAGGTCATTGCTGGCATCGATGCGATAGTGCTGGGGATGGTTGCTAATGAAATTCTGGGATAGAGCATTGAGCGCGGCCAGCCCTACGGTTCTTTCCAAAAGATCGTCGGATAGAATCCACTCCATCACTTCGCCGACTTCTTTGCCATTAAGTTTTTCCAGTGACCATTGCCGGTAGCGGGCCATGGCCTCATGGTCGCCATGAAACAGATTGTAGCTCATACCGATGGCGCCATTTTCAAGCACCACCACGGTGAAGGGTGAAACTTTGGTTTCAAGCACCGGTGGCTTAAGAAGACTTTTGATCTTAGTCTGTAGTGACCCGGAGCATTGGGCTCGTACCGATTCCACTAGGGCTTTTCGCAGTAACATGGAGGGTTTCTCCTCGTTAAAAACACAACAAGCCGCAACTTGGGTTGCGGCTTGTTGTGTTTTAGCTTTTTCAGACAAGTGATTTACCTTGCAGGCGTCCCTATTCGGGAAGGACCGCACAGCAAACCAGCTCTACGCGGCGATTCTGATAGCGACCGTCTGCTGTTTGGTTGTCGGCTTTGGGCTGGGTTTCACCTAAACCGCGGCTTTTAAGCTTGTTGCCGTCCAGGCCATATTGGTCGATTAAGGCCTGACGTACGGCTTCGGCGCGACGCTCGGAAAGCTTCTGGTTGTAGGTTGCGCTGCCCTGGCTGTCGGTATGGCCGGCTAGCAGAATGAATGGCGCGTTGGCGTTCGCACGAACGAATGCAGCCGCCTTGTCGAGTTCGCCCTTAAATGATGGTTTGATTACGGCGCTGTCGGAATCAAAGTTGATGCGCAGGGTAAGTTCTAAACTACAGCCAGCAGCATCGACGGCCATACCAGCCGGGGTGTCTGGGCACTGGTCGAGGTAATCGAAGACGCCGTCGCCATCGCTATCGAGGGGGCAGCCTTTGGTGTCAACAGCTGCGCCGGCCGGGGTGTCAGGGCATTGGTCGAGGTAATCGAAGACGCCGTCGCCGTCGCTATCGAGGGGGCAGCCTTTGGTGTCAACGGGAGCGCCAGCCGGGGTGTCAGGGCATTGGTCGAGGTAGTCGAAGATGCCGTCGCCGTCACTGTCGAGGGGGCAGCCTTTGGTGTCAACAGGAGCGCCAGCAGGAGTGTTCGGGCACTGGTCCAGATCATCGGTGACGCCGTCGCCATCACTGTCGAGTGGGGCCTTAGGGGCCGGAGCTTTCGGGGCCGGAGCGGCCTCTCCGGCAAACTGAAACAGGAAGCCTGCGGTGTAGGTCAGGTTATTTTCGAGGTTACTTTCGTTAAAGGCGATCATATGTCGCACGTCCGCGCGCAGAGCGATATTTTCAGCGAAGAAATAGAGTAAGCCACCACCATAATTAGCCATCCATTCATGGTCGCTATCCAGGTCGTAACCGCCGACGCCAGCCGCCAGGTAGGGGACCAGTTTATTGTCGGGCATAAAGCGGTACAGGGCGTCGAGGCGATAGGTGAATAAATCGACATCGCTGCTGGAGGAGTTGTCGCTATCCAGATTGGCGCCGCCCAGTACGGCTTCCAGACCGAACTGCTGGCTCAGGTTGTAACCGAGACCGAGGCTGTAGGCAAATCCATCATTGTCTACAGGTTGGTCGCCTTCCATAAGCACGCCGCCGAGCATGGGAGATACGGTAACAACACCGGTTTTCAGTTCAGCCAAGGCTGCTGCAGGGATTAGTAAGCCAGTTAAAATCAAGAGCGCGATAAAACACTTCGTTACTTTCATTGAATACCTCCACATTGAATTGGGCAAAAGGTGTAGCAGTTTTTAATCTGCCTACAGTAATCAGCTGTAAATATAACCGCATTGGTTGTGTCTTTGCAAGGAGCAAGTCGCTAGGTTCAATAGAAAACATGTCAGGTTTTAAAAATGTTGCATGAATGGGTTGGTCTTTTTTATTGCCTTGCGCGTTAATCCAATGTCGATGCCGGTAAGCAGAGGGCAGCCCAGCAAGCGCCTGCGAGGCGGGGTCGGGTTTGTTGTTGAAGGAGACGCTGGGGTTGCTCTGGGGGAAATTGGAGATCTGATTTGCGGCTGGGTCAGGGGCTGGCAGGTTGGGTTTTTGAAAGCTGGTGGCAAAACAAGCAGCGTCGGCTGTTC